>CACXEY010000221.1 GCA_902766695.1 uncultured bacterium | reverse complement strand
CGCGATGTCGAGCAGGTCCGAGAGGCCGAGGAACATCACCTGCCACTCGTCGTCCCAGCTGCGGACGTTGTCCCACTTGCGGTAGAAGCCGTCGGACGTGGTGCGGACGTGGAAGTCCTCGGGGCACATGCCGGGGTAGACGTCGGTGGGCGTGTTCTCGTTGTAGCCGGGGATGTCGTAGGACCGGTGGTTCATGACGTTGTCGAAGTAGACGCGCATGCCGAAGCGGTGGCACATGGCGATGAGGTTGTGCAGGTCGGCTTCGGTGCCGTAGCGGGTGCTCCAGGTGCCGCGCAGGTCGCTGTTGCCCAGGTCGAAGGGGTCGTTGAGGTCGTAGCCGACGCTCATGCCGCCGTTGGCCTTGGTCGGGGGCGGGACCCAGAGGGCGGTGTAGCCGGCCTCGGCGATTTCGGGCAGGCGCGCCGCAATCTCGTTGTGGCTCTGGTTGAACACCTGGAGGATGGCCTCCGCGCGGGCGGTGGCCGCGGAAAGGAATGTGCAGGCGGCCGCAAGGAGGGCGCCCCCGAAGGCGATGCCGCGGCGGTTCCAGGCGAAGAGACTGGCTGTCGTTGTCATGATCCGTTCCTTTCCGGTCCGTTGTCGAAACGTTCTACCGGCGCGGTAAAACCCCAGACGGACGCGTCGGGAACGTTTTTAAGCCATGGGGGGCCGCTTGGCAAGTCCCGTTTTCGCGCGATGTGCGCGCAAAGAGGCCGCACGGGCCAATGGGGTCAAGGCGTGCGGGATGGAGACTTGACGCGCCAGGGATTGGGGCGGGAGGCGAGGCGGGCGGCCCAGCGGAGGGCGCTGAGGGTGCTGGAGGGGGAGGCGCGGCCGGTGCCGGCGAGGTCGTAGGCGGTGCCGTGGTCGGGGGAGGTGCGGATGATCGGGAGGCCGAGGGTGAGGTTCACGCCGCTGTCGAAGGAGAGCATCTTCATGGGGCCGAGGCCCTGGTCGTGGTACATGGCGACCACGGCGTCGAATTCGCCCGCGAGGTGCCGGTGGAAAATGGCGTCGGCGGGGATCGGGCCGGTGACATTCCAGCCGCGGCGGCGGCAACGGGCGAGGGCGGGTGCGATGACGGTCTTTTCTTCGGTGCCGAGGGCACCGCCGTCCCCGGCGTGGGGGTTGAGTCCGCAGACGCCGATGCGGGCGCCCTGGAATCCCATCCAGGGAAGGGCGCGCGCCAGCATCTCGACGGCTTCTTCGACGGCGGCCGGCGTCAGGGCGTCGGCGACCTTGCGGAGGGGAAGATGGCGGGTGGCGAGGACGACGCGGATCTTGTCGCCGAAGAGCATCATGGCGTAGCGGCGGGCGCCGGTGAGGCGGGCGATGAGTTCGGTGTGGCCGGGTTCGGGAATGCCCGCCAGCTGGAAGCCTTCCTTGTTGATGGGGGCGGTGACGATGGCGTCGACGTAGCGGTTCTGCGCGGCGGCGACGGCGGCCAGGATGCAGGAGTAGGCGGCGCGGGCGGCGTCGGCGCGGAGTTTGCCGGGGGCGGGGCGCGGGGCGGGCGCCATGCCGGGGTCCCAGGTGCTGAGGCTGGGGAGGGGCGCGGCGTCGAGGGCGGCGGTTTCGGGCGGCGGCGGCACGCCGAGGACCTTCGCGGCGCGCTCCCACACGGAGCGGTGGCCGACGAGGACGAAGCGGCCGGCCGGCGCCTTCGGGGAAAGGGCGGCGGCGAGGGCGGTTTCGGGACCGATGCCGTTGGCGTCGCCGGAAGTGATCGCGATGGTCTTGGCGCGGGGCATGGGGAACCTCACCGGAACAGGTCGTTGGCGAAGACCTGGACGTAGTATTTGCCGCGGAGGGTGTTGAGCCAGATTTTTTCGAGGCGGTCGTATTCGCGGCGGCGGAGGCCGGCGGCGATGCTGTCGGCGACGTCTTCGATCGGCGTGACGTGCTCGGGATCCCGCTCGACAAGCTGGACGAGGTAGTCGGTGCCGTCGAGGGATACCGGGCCCACGAGGGCTCCGTCGCGCGCGCCGGCGAGGGCGTCGCGGAGGGCGGGCTGGAGGCTCGCGCTGTCGAGGGCTTCGCCGGCGTCCTGGACGGTCATGTGGAAGTGGGCGACGGCGTCGTCGAGGGTGAGGGCGCCGCCGCGGATGCGGTCGGCCAGCTCCGCGAGGCGGATTTCCGCGCCGTCGGGGAGGACGAAGAGCTTGAGGCGCACGCGCTCGGGGACGGTGTGGTTCTCGGGATGGGCGTCGTACTCGACTTGGATGTCGTAGGGGGTGACGAGGATTTTCGAGGTGACCTCGCGCTGGCGCATGACCTGGATGATCAGCTGGTCCTGCATGCGCTTGCGCCATTCGTCGTAGGTGGTGCGCTCTTCGGCGAGGGCCTGCAGGAAGGCGGTGCGGTCGTTGTCGAAGCGGTCGTGGATGATGCCGTTGATGTGGTCTTCGATGGCGCGTTCGGGGAGGGTCGCGCCCTGCGCGGCGAAGTCGGCCAGGATCAGTTCGTCGGCGATCAGGCGGTCGCGGCCGGCCCGGAAGGCGTCCATCATGGCGCGCTCGAGGTCTTCGCCGTCGTGCTGGCGCATCAGACGGGCCTGCTCGGGGCGGATCGCGTCGAGGACTTCGCCGACGGTGATGACGTGGCCGTTGACGATCGCGGAATAGCTGTCGAGCAGGATGCCGCGGGAGGGGACGGGGGCCGCGGTGGCGCAGGCGGCCCGGAGAGCCAGGGCGGCCAGGAGGAAAAATGTCGTGCGTTTCATGGCGGGTATCATAGAAGAACGGCGGCGGGGGTGCAAGTCCGGGGCCAGGGAGGGGACTGGTCATGGGCGGCAGACGGGACGGCCGGGAATGGCGGCGCTTCCGAAAGAAGCCAGGACAGGAAACGGTCGCGATGGACGGCTAGCTCCGGAGAGAGGTCCGGGGTGCCGAGGATGCGGGCGAAGGCGCATCGGGTTGCATCGAGACGGGTGGGGGTGAACGTGACGGTGTAGTCGCCGAATACAGCGGATTCGCGGGGGAGGGGACGGCAGGCGGCCGGACGGCGGCATGTCTTCTGCGCGTCTTTCGCGCGGCGGGTGGTGCGACGGACGGTCAGGAGTTCGGGAATGCCGAGGTGGGCGTCGACGTGCTTGCGCAGGCGCTCGAAGTTGGGATGGGCACGGAGCAGGCGGGAAAGGCGGCGGCGGGCGGCGGCATACTGCGCTCGGAGGTCGGAGGGGAGGTCGCGGTCGGGGGCGGCACCGGGGAGAAGCCATTCGAGGGGGAGTCGCGGATCGAGGGCAAGGAGCTGGCGGAGGCGGACCGCGAGGAGTTTGTAGCGCATGAGGGTGCGGTAGGAGATGGAGAGGCGGGCGTCGGCGATGTAGGCTTTCATGCCGCCGGCCCGACCGCGGATGCGGCCGGTCTTGCCTTTGCGTCGGATGCCGCGGTCGAGCACGGGTTCGAGGTCGGCCAGGCGGGAGCCGAGGCGGAGGCGGATGGCAAGGGTGCGGGGCCACGCCGTCGCGTCGGATTCGAGTTCGGCGGCGGTCGGGGCACCGCGGAGGGAGGGGGCGGAGGGACACGGGGCGGCGCCGCCGTGACGGCGGATTCCGTCGAGGAGCGCGCGGCCGGTCTCGGTGGCGACGACGCCGAGGAAGGCGGTCGTGGTGACGCCGAGGACGAGGGGGAGGAAGGCGAGACCGATGGCGCCGGGGCCGGTGAAGAGACCGGAGGCGATGTCGTAGACGGGCTGGGTCTTGCGGGCGGCGCGGAGGAGGAGATTCATGGGAGGGGAGTGTGGGGGTGGAGTGTTGATTTGTCAATAAAAACCATGATGCCAAATAACCGGAGGACGCGGAGGCGGAGGAGGAGGCCTTCGTAGGGGTTGTAGTCGGTGCCGAGGTGCTGGGTCGCGTTGGCGATGGTGCGCTCGCCGGCGGGGTCCCAGATGGCGAGGTCGGCGTCG
>CACXEY010000220.1 GCA_902766695.1 uncultured bacterium | reverse complement strand
CGCGCGGAAGCGCGACCCTCCCGTTGCGCTCTCCACGGGGAGGGACGCGCTTCTGCGCGTCCGCAGTGGGAAATGGCTGGTGAGACAACGGCTTGCGGCCACACTATTTCTCAAGCCGCTCCAAGCCGCTCCAAGGTGCGAGAATGCATCGGCGGCGCAGATTCCGCACCCCCGCCAGGCCCTTCCCGCCAGGGCCCCGCGATCGCCGTCCCCGTCAGGGCTCCTCGTTCCGGTTGGCGGCTTTCAGCAACGCCATGTCGGCCGGCGTGAAAACCTGCGCCAGCCATCCCGTCAGCAGGGCCGGGATGGCGGCCAGGGGAAGCCGCACCCACCATGCCGCGTCCGGGAGCAGGGTGACGATTCCCCAGTCCGCCGCCGCGCACCCCGCGATGCCGATCAGCAGGTGCATGGGCTTCCACGACTCCCGGTCGATCCAGCGCCGCACGTCGATCGTCGCGCCCAGGAAGGCGGCCAGCCCCAGCAGGCATCCCAGCGTGGCCATGGCCGCCCCGTGGGTTCCCCACAGCGGCACCACGACCAGGTCCACCGCCAGGTTGGCCAGCGCCGCCGTCAGCATCGCGAACCCGACCGTGCGCGTGCGGTTCTGGACCAGCAGCGCCCGGGCCGCCGTCATCGCCAGCAGGAACGCCAGCGGGATGCCCGCGATCCACGGCATCAGCGACGCCGCGTCGCGGAACTCCGGTCCCGCGATGACCGCGAAGATGTCCCGGCGGAAGAACGCGAATCCCAGCCCCATCAGCGCCCCCAGCCCCGTGACGTGCCGGAGCATCAGGCTGAAGATCCGCCGCATCTCGTCCGTCGGCTGCATGCCCCCGCCCCAGAAGCCGCCGTGCCCGCGGTCCCCGCCCTCGCGCGCGTGCCGGTTCGCCGCCGCGTACAGGTGCGGCAGCGACAGCTCCAGCAGGCTCGTCCCCGTCACGTACCCCATCATCGCGATGTTCATCGCCAGCATGTACTCCGCCACGATGGCCAGGTCGAAGAACGCCAGCAGCAGGTACCGGTCCGCGATCCGGAACAGGATTTCCCCCAGCACCATCGGCATCAAGGGCATCCCGAACAGCAGCACCTCCCGCATGCCCTCCCCCCGCGGCGCCTCCGCCGGCTCCGCCTGCCGGTCGAACGCCAGCACCGCGAGGGCCACCGCGCACAGCCATGCCGTCCAGATCCGCAGGGTGTGCGCGAACGAAGCGGCCGCCCACGACCCCAGCGCGAACACCACCAGGAACCACACGTCGTTCTGGAACAGCTGGATCGCCCGCATCGTCCCGATCCGGTTCCCCCCCAGCGCGTAGTAGATCCGTTCCAGCAGCCACAGCATCAGTCCCAGGTCGATCCACAGCAGCAGCACGTACGACCCGTGCCACGACGGGAACCATCCCGTCGCCCACAGTCCCCCCGCCACCGCGCCGGCCAGGAGCCACCCCGGCAGCGCCAGCCGCCGCAGCACCAGCGCCAGCCATCCCTTCTGCCGCCCCGTCGGCAACCCCGGCAGCTTCCGCGCCAGGAACTCGTACGACCCCAGCGCCAGCAGCATCGCCAGGAACGTCACCGTCGACACCGCCAGCGTCAGCGCCCCGTAATGCGGCTTGCCCAGTTGCTCCGTGAGCAGCCGCGACCGGATCGGCCCGATCAGGAACCGCAGTCCCACGTACCCGAACGACAGCAGGAAGAAGTCCGCGAACTTGCGGAATCCCCGCCGTCGCGCCTGCCCCGCCGGAACGCCTTCCGCCGCTCCGCCGCCCGCCCCGGGCGCGCCCGTGTCGTCCATGTCCTTCCGGTCCTTCATCTCGGGTCAGTTTATCCCCGCCCCACCCCACCCCCGTCAAGCCCCTTTTTCCGCCTTCCGCCGTCCGGCCCCCGGCCGCCGCCGCATTCTCTCCTTTCCCCGGATTCCCTTTGGTGCTAAAAAATTTATGGCCATGAAAACCCTCAAACGAAACGCCCTCTTCCTCCTGGCGCTCTCCCTCGGCGTGCTGGCGGTCTACCTGCGGATCCACACCTACACGACGGGGCAGGACCCCCGCGTTTTCCTCCTCATCGCCAAAGTCTTCGCCGGCGGCACCGCCGCGTCCGCCGACACGCATCTGGTGGTCCCCGGCTGGCCGCTCGTGCTGGCCGCGGTCATCCGCCTCTTCGGCCTCCATGCCGCGTTCTGGACGAACGTCCCCCTCTTCGTCCTGCTCGTCTGGACCATCCGCGCGCTGGCGGAGGAAGTGACCGGCCGCCCCGTCCGCAGCATGGTCGTCGCCGCGGGCTCCGCGCTTCTCCTGCTGGGCGGGTTCACGCTCAACCCGCCCTTCTTCCTGTGGGTCTTCCGCCAGACCCCGATGTACCTGACCGGGATGCTCTCGATGCTGTGCCTCGCGCGGGCGGTCCGCCGCCAGGCGTCCGGACGTCTCCTCCCCGCCTTCGCCTGGCTGGCCGGGGCCGGGCTCGCGACGCTCGCCGGCGTCCTCGTGCGCGAAACCGGCGTCCTCCTCGTCCCCGCCATGGGCCTCTACCTCCTGGCCAACGCCCTGGGCTGGGCCGGGCCCTCCGCGCCCCCGGACAAGCCCGCCCGCCGCCGCTGGTTCCTCGTCTGGCTGATCGCCGCGGCGGGCGTCGCGGCGCTCGCGGCGCTCCTCCTGGCGCTGTTCGTCTTCGGCGTGCGGCCCGCCAGCCGGCAGGGCGGCTTCCTGGTCCAGCAGCTTCCCTGGATCGTCGAGCGGCCCTTCATGCAATCGCAGTGGGTGCGGATGGTCCGGGAACTGCCGTCCGAGTTCGGCTGGATCGGCGTCCTCTGCCTGCTTGCGGGCATCGGCTCGTCCCTGCGCCGCCGGCACCGCGAGTTCCTGTTCCTGTTCCTCCTCCCGGCGCTTGCCTACTGGGCCTTCGACGGCGCCCTCCAACGCTTCCACCGGCGCTTCTACCTCTCCACCCTGACCTTCCTCGCCCCTCTCGCCATGCACGGCGCCTGCCTCGTGGCGGAGAGGGCCGGCCGCGCCGCCGCCCGGTGTTTCCGGGACGGCCGCCCCTGGCCGCGCGGGAAGGTCCGCACCGCGGCGTGGACGGCGATCGCCCTCTGGTTCTTCTTCGTCTGGGCCCGCGTCGAGCCGTGGGGACCGCGGACATCCCGTGCGGACGCGGACCGCGCGCTGGCGGCGATGGCGCCCTGGGTCGGTCCGGACCGCCCGTTGCTGGTGGACTGGCGATCCCGCCAACTGACGGAACTGCTGGACGTGTTCACCGACTGGCCCGCGGAGCAGGTCCGGCCGACCGCCGTGGAGGACTGCGTACGGAACCCGGAACTCGTGTTCGCGCGCCCGTTGGACGGGAATGCCTTCTACGACCAGAGCGTCGTGTCGGGGGTCGCGGCCGATTCGATCCTGGACAACAACGTCCGTCTGGAACCGGTTCCCGGCACGAACACCTTCTTCCTGGGCGGCACCGGCTACCGGCTGGAACGGGTATTGCCGTGGACCCACTGCCGCACGGCGTGTTCCGTGCCCCCGCCGCCGCCCGCCCGGCTGCTGCCGGAGCCCCCCGCCCGGTTGCTGCAGGTACGGGCCCACGCCGGCGCCGCGACGAACGCCATCCGGGTCACCCTCCGGGGACGCGAGATCGCCGCCCGACTGCATCCCGGCTGGAACTTCCTGGCCGTCCCCCGCCGTTTGGCGGAGGAGGTTCGGGAAGCCGGCGGAGGGGAACTCGTGTTCGAGGCCGACGCCCCCATCCCGGACGATTTCCTCCCCGGGTGGCTTCCCCCCGACGCGCCCCTGGTCCTGCACTTCGGCGCCATCCACCAGCCGTCCTGCGACCGCTACCTTTCCGACGAATTCCGGGCCCTGGAAAACCTGCCGGTGCCGGACCGGACCTATCCGGAATGGCCTCTCCGGACCAAGGATGTCGAATTCGGGGGCGATGGCCGGATCTTCCTGCCGGAAGGCTTGGATGGGGAAGACCCCGCCGAAGCCGCCTGGTTCTTCTCGCTGGTCCTGCGCCCCCTGCTGCACGCCCCGGACGGCACCGTCTCCGTCACGCTCTCCCTCCCGGACTTCCCCGACGTCCCGCCGCAGACCGTCACCTTCCCCCATCGGTCGGTCCCGCACGCCTGCTCCTTCCGCTTCACGGCCCTCCCCCGGGCCCCGCGCGTGCTGGAGATCCACTCGGACCACGACATCTCCCCCTCGAAATACCTTCTCCGCAATCCGCGGGTGCGGGACATGATCCTGATCCGCCTTCTGGTGGAATCCACCCCCCGGGTCGATTCCCTCTCCATCCCCGTCGGGCGTCCCTGGGACGCACAGCTCCTCCGGAGCGGATTGCATGGCGGAGAGGCCATCCACTCCCCCAACCACGGACGCTGGACGGACGGGAACGCGGAAATCGACATGCCCCTCCGCCCCGGCCGCGCCTACCGTCTGGCCATCGACTTCGACTCCCTCCGGCCGGACACCCTGCCTCCGGCGGACGTGCACCTCGAATGGAACGGCGGCATCCTGGAGGCTTCGCCGACGGATTCCGGCCTCGCCGCCGTGGTGCCCGCCGATCTCGTCGGCCCCGCCAATACCCTCCGCATCCTGTCCGACACCTGGAAGCCGGCCGATTTCGGGAACTCCGACGATCGCACGCTCGGCATCTACCTCCGCAACCTCGCCGCCACCCCCCTCTGACCCGGCGGCCCGCCGCCGCCTTCCCCCCCCCACGCAAAACCGCCCCGCCACCTACCCGGCAGCGGAGCGGTCCCGTGCGGCCGTGCATCCACGGCCGCCTTTCGTCCCGTCGGCGCGTCGCCTCAGACGAGCCCCTGGTCGATCATCGCGTCGGCGACCTTGATGAAGCCGGCGATGTTGGCGCCGGCGAGGTAGTTGCCGGCCACGCCGTATTCCTCGGCGGTGTCGTGCGCGTTGCGGTGGATTTCGACCATGATGCCGTGCAGCCGCGCGTCCACTTCCTCGGCCTTCCAGTTGAGGTGCTGGGCGTTCTGGGCCATTTCGAGGCCGGACGTCGCGACGCCGCCCGCGTTCGCCGCCTTGGCGGGGCCGAACAGGATCTTGGCGCCCAGGAACGCTTCGAGCGCTTCCGGCGTGCTGGGCATGTTGGCGCCTTCGGAGACGAGCTTGCAGCCGTTCTTCAGCAGGGTCTTGGCGTCCTCGCCGTCGATCTCGTTCTGCGTGGCGGACGGGAAGGCGCAGTCGCAGGGGATGCCCCACGGCTTGCCGCCGTCGAGGTACTCGCAACCGTACTTCTCGGCGTACTCGCGGATGCGCCCGCGCTTGACGTTCTTGAGCTGCATCACGTACGCGAGCTTCTCGGCGTCGATGCCGTCGGGGTCGTGGATGGCGCCGGAGGAGTCGGAGAGCGAGACGACCTTGGCGCCGAGCTGGTTGAGCTTCTGCACCGTGTACTGCGCGACGTTGCCGCTGCCGCTGACCACGCACGTCTTGCCCTCGAAGGTTTCCCCGCGCGTCTTGAGCATTTCCTGCGCGAAGTACACGTTCCCGTAGCCCGTCGCCTCGGGCCGCACGAGCGAGCCGCCCCACTTGAGGCCCTTGCCGGTGAGGACGCCGGTGAACTCGTTCACGATACGCTTGTACTGGCCGAAGAGGTAGCCGATCTCGCGGCCGCCGACGTTCATGTCGCCTGCGGGAACGTCGGTGTCGGCGCCGATGTGGCGGAAGAGTTCGGTCATGAACGACTGGCAGAAGCGCATGACTTCGGCGTCGCTGCGGCCTTTGGGG
>CACXEY010000219.1 GCA_902766695.1 uncultured bacterium | reverse complement strand
TGGCGAGTTTGCAGTGGTAACGGTCACTTCGTGGAACGGCGGCAGGATTTCCCTCGCTTGCAACTTGGACATTGATTCCTACCTCGTTTCTTCGACCTATGATGTCTTTCGTGTCACAGACGACAAAACGCTGTGCCCTGAGTATCTCTATCTTTTCTTCTCGCGTCCCGAGTTCGACCGCTACGCCCGATTCCACTCGTGGGGGAGTGCGCGGGAGACATTTACGTTTGCCGACATGTGCCGCGTGGAGATACCGCTTCCCCCACTCGGGGTGCAGGAGGCGGTTGTAGCGCTGTACCGTTGCGCGGCGGAGGCGAAGAAGATAGCCGAGGAGGCGGATGCCAAACTGAAATCCATCGGCCCCGCGCTGGTCAAATGGGCGGAGCAGGAGGGAGCCTGATGGGCGCGTTCTACGAATCGACCTACGAGGAGGCGTTCATCCAGCTGCTGGAGGCGAACGGGTGGGAGTACACCTGCGGGGAGGATCTCCACCGCAAATTCGACGAGACGATCGTCGAGGAGGATTTGCGGGAGTATCTGTCGGGGAAATACAGGGACGAGGCGCTGTCGGACGAGGAACTGGACGCCATCGTCGCGAACCTCAGGAACACGGGCGACACCTCGGACTACCTGACGCTGCGGAAGGTGTTCCACCTCTACTGCGGGCGCGGCGCGGGATTCACCTTCAAGCGTTTCGACGGGAACGGCACGCCGCTCGTCATCGACTACATCGACTTCGCGGAGCCCGGCAACAACGTGTTCCGCGCCGTCAACCAGTTCACGGTGTCCTACAAGGGGGGAACGAAGGAACGGCGGCCCGACGTGCTGCTCTTCGTGAACGGGATTCCCGTGTGCATCGTGGAGTTGAAGAATCCGGCGGATCCAGGGGCCACGATCGAGGATGCGTACGACCAAATCCACGTCCGGTACAAACGGGACATCCCGCACCTGATGAAATACTGCGCGCTTTCGTGCATCAGCGACGGCAGCAACACGCGGCTCGGGACGACGTACTCGGAATACGTCCACTATTACGCATGGAAAAAGACGGAGAACGAAGACCCCGCGGCGAACAAGGGGGTTCCGCAGCTGGAGACGCTGATCCGGGGAGCGTACCGTCCCGACCGGCTTCTGGCAATCCTGCGGGATTTCGTGTATTTCCCCGACGTGTCGAGCGGGCGCGAGGAGGAAATCGTGTGCCGCTATCCGCAGTTTTTCGCGACGAACCTGCTCGCGGCCAGCATCGTGGGGCACGCGAGGGGGCACGGCGGGGACGGCAAGGGGGGGACGTATTTCGGCGCGACGGGGTGCGGCAAGACGTACACGATGCTGTTCCTGGCGCGGCATCTCGCCCTGCGCGAGGCTTCGCTGGGGTCGCCGACGATTGTCATCCTCGTCGACCGGGAGGACCTCCAGGACCAGACCTCGAAGCTGTTCGTGCGGTCCGCGGAATTCCTGTCGAACGGCGAGGTGAGGGAGATCGAAAGCCGCAGCGACCTCCGGACGGAGCTTTCCCACCGCGAAAGCGGCGGCGTCTTCATCTGCACGATCCAGAAGTTCTCGGAAGGGGCGGGGCTCATCAACGGGCGGAGCAACATCGTCTGCTTCAGCGACGAGGCGCACCGCTCGCAGCTGGGGGTGGGATCGAAGCTGGAAATCGTGGACGGAACCAAACCGGGCAAGGCGGCGACCGCCGGACGGGGGAAAACCGGGGCGTTCGTGAAGTACGGGTTCGCGAAACATCTCCGGGACGCCTTCCCGAACGCGTCGTACGTGGGGTTTTCGGGGACCCCGATTGACGAGACGATCCACGTGTTCGGCGAAATCGTGGACCGGTACACGATGCGGCAGGCGGTCGCGGACGGGGTCACCGTCGGCATCAAATACATTCCGCGGCTTGCGCGCATCGTGCTGGACGGCGGCAAGGCGAAGGCCATCGAGGACTACTACCGCCTCTGCGCGGACGAGGGAGCCAACCCCGAAGACGTCGCCAAGAGCAAGGAGGCGATGGCGTCGCTGGAAGTGATCCTGGGCGACGACGGGCGGCTCGACCGCCTGGTCAACGACATCGTGGCGCACTACGAGGCGATGTGCGGCGACAATCCGGCGCTGATCCAGAAGGCGATGGTGGTGTGCGCGTCGCGGGAAATCGCCTTCCGGGTGTACGAAAAGTTCCGCAAGGTCCGCCCGGAGTGGTTCGAGGCAAGGGGCTGGCACGACGACGGGCGCGTGACCGACAAGGAGAAGGAGAGGCTGAAGGACGTGCCGTTCATCAACCTCGTCGGGACCCAGGGGGCGAACGACCGGAAGGAGATGTACGAGGCGTTCGGCGACAAGGCGCACCGCGAAGAGCTGGCCGAGCAGTTCAAGCTGGAACACTCCAACTTCCGCATCGCCATCGTGGTGGACATGTGGATCACGGGGTTCGACGTGCCGAACCTGTGCGTCATGTACAACGACAAGCCGTTGCAGAAGCAGAACCTCATCCAGACGATTTCGCGCGTCAACCGCAACTACCAGGTCTCGAAGGAAGTCCGGAAGGAATACGGGCTGATCGTCGATTACATCGGCATCTACGAGAACATGCGCGAGGCGATGAAGAAGTACGACGGCGACGTGGATGCGACGGGCTCGGACGAACTCAAGACGGCCGGGGACATTTTCGCGGCGGAACTCGCCTGCCTCCAGGAGATGATGGAGGGGTGCGACCTGGCGGATTTCTTCGGGGAGGATGCATTGAAGCGCCTCATGGCCTTGCAGAAGGGCGCGGAATACGTGCTGGCCATGCCGAAGGAGGAAGGCGCGGAGCTTTCGTTCCAGCGGCGGTTCCGGGGGCATTTGCGGCGGCTCAAACAGGCATACGACATCTGCCATCCGGCGGGGGCGCTCTCCAAGGAAGGCATCGAATGGGCGCAACTGTTCATGGCGATCGGGGCGTTCGTGCGGAAAGCCACGGATTCGCAGCACGATGTCGCATCGATGAACCGCCACGTGGAAAAGATGGTCCGGGAGGCCATCGCGTGCACGGGCGTGGAATCGCTTCTGGACACGGAGAAAGAGTCCGAGCTGATTTTCTCGGAGGACTTCCAGAAGCGTCTCGCCGAGGTGAAGCTGCCGAACACGAAATTCCAGATGCTCCTGAAGATGATGAAGCGGGCCATCCGGGAATACGCCGGCGTCAACCGGCTGGCCGCGAAGAAATTCGACGAAATGCTCGGAAAGATCGTCGAAGAGTACAACAACCGGGACGACAACGTGTTCGCCAACAAGGTCGCGGGCGAAGTCCACGAGGCCGTCATGAAGGAAATCGAAAGCAAGGTGGACGGCCTTTCGGACCATATCATCGAGCTGTTCAAGGCCCTCAAGAAGGACAAGGAGAAATTCAAGGCGCTGGGCATCACGTTCGAGGAAAAAGCCTTCTACGACATCCTCGTGGCGGTGCGGGACGACAACCGTTTCGAGTATCCCGACGGCAAGTGCATCGAATTGGCGAAGAAAATCAAGGAGCTGATTGACAACACCGCCATCTATGCGGATTGGAGGAACAACTCCAACCTGCGGAACCAGCTGAACGTCGATGTCATCGACCTGCTTTACGTCAACGGCTATCCGCCCGAATGGCACGACAAGGTCTACGACCGCGTGATGGAGCAGGTGGACAACTTCAAACGCCATCAAGAGGAAACGGATGCACCCGTGCCCGAAACGGAAGGGGCTTCGGCGGGGGTTGAAGCGGCGGCGGTGCGCGTGCTGTCCGGGGAGGAGGTTCCGGAGGCGTTGCGGTTTGTGCGGTTCCTGCCGCTGTACTCGCTCAAGGCGGCGTGCGGGAGGTTCGGCGACGGAGAGGCCGTGGAGCCGGAGGGGTGGGTGGAGGTGGAAGGCGCACGGCCCGACCGGCGGATGTTCGCGGTGCGGGCCGCGGGGCGGTCGATGGAGCCGCTCATCCGCGACGGGGATTTCTGCGTGATGCGCGCCGGGGTGGAAGGGAGCCGCGAGGGGCGGATCGTCCTTGCGCAGCACCGCGGCGTGGCCGACCCGGAGAGCGGCGGGGCCTACTCCATCAAGCGCTACCGGAGCGAGAAGCGGGCGACGTCGGACGGTTCGTGGCGACACGAGCGGATCGTCCTGGAACCCCTCAACCGCGACTTCGACGCCATCGTGATCGGCGAGGAGGACGCGGATGGAATCCACATCGTCGCGGAACGGGTGGAGGGGGTACGGGTGGGGGACGGGGGGTGAGGAGCGGGGCGGGGGAGTGGACCGCGCGTCCGCGCGGTCCTGCACGACCTTGGAGGGACAAGGCCTGGCGTCAGGGGAGGGCGAGGTATTTTTCGGTGCCCCAGGGGAAGTCGGTGGGGAGGTCGTTGCGGAGGCGGGTGTGGCGGAGGGAGTATTTGTTCGGGTAGGCGATGAATATCCAGGGACAATCTTCGCGAAGGATGTCGGTGGCGGAGCGGCAGAGGGCGTCGCGGGAAGGGCCGTCGGGGGTCGTGGTCATCTGCTCGTAGAGGGCGTCGAAGGCGGGGTTGGTGTAGTTGGCGCGGTTGGGGCCCGGGGAGGCGTTGGGGGTGTGGAAGAGTTGCAGGAAGTTCTGGGCGTCGGGGTAGTCGCCCAGCCAGATGAGTTTGAAGAGTTGGCACTGGCGGTTCTGGATTTTCTTGAGGAACGTGGGCCAGTTGTTGAAGGAGAGGTGGAGCTGGACGCCGATTTTGTCGAAGAAGGAGGCAATGAGTTCGGCGCCCTGGTGTTCTTCGGGGTTGTCGGCGGAGCCGATGTCGAGGGTCAGGACGAGGCGGCGTCCGGTGGCGGGGTCGCGGCCGCCGGGATAGCCGGCTTCGGCAAGGAGGCGTTTGGCGCGGTCGAGGTCGTAGGAACAGGGGTTCGGGGTTTCGGCGGCGCCGGCGACGCCGGGCGGGACGGGGCCGTCGGCGGGCGCCATGCGTCCGCTCTGGAAGCGGAGCCAGGCGGGGGTGTCGAAGGCGCAGGCGAGGGCCTGCCGGAGTTTGCGGTTGGGGCCGAGGACGGGGTCGTCCATGTTGAAGGCGATGTAGGAGACGCCCAGGGTGGGGGTGCGGGAGAGGGCGATGCCGCGGGAGGCGATCTCGGGGCGGAGGGTCTGGTCGGGCGCGATGATGGAGTCCCATTGGTCGAGGGTGACGCTGGTTCGGTCGAGGTCGCCGGTGAGGAAGAGGAGCCAGGCGGTGGATGGGTCGCCTACGACGGAAGCGACGATGCGCGGGACGAGGGGGAGCGGGCGGCCGGCGTCGGGGGTGGGGGCGTCGGCGGGGACGGTGTCGGTGCGGGGGGAGGCGGGGTCGGTCCAGGCGGGGTTGGCGCGGTATTCGTAGCGGTAGTTGGGCCGGGCGGAGGCGAGGATGTAGGGGCCGGTTCCGACGGGATGGAGGGGGAAGGCGGGACCGTATGTTTCGACGGCTTCGTGCGGGACGATGAAGGTGTAGGGCATGGCCAGGGCCCAGAGGAGTTGGGGGTAGGGGGCGGTCAGGCGCAGCCGGATGGTGCGGTCGTCGAGGGCGCGCAGGCCGGCGACGGGGGCGTCGTAGTCGGTGGGGGCGTCGGTTTGGCTGGCGGCGCGGAAGTCGTCGAGGCCTTCGATGCGGCCCCGGAAGAGCCAGTAGCCGGAGGAGCCGACTTTGACGTCGGCGATGCGCAGGAGGGAGTAGACGAAGTCGGCGGCGGTGACGGGGCGTCCGCGGCCGGAGGTCGCCGAAAAGCACGGGTCGTCGGCGAAGCGGATTCCGGGGCGGAGGCGGAGGGTCCATTGGAGGCCGTCGGGGGAGACGTCGGGCATGCCATCGGCGAGGAGGGGGACGACGCGGTAGGGGCGTGTCCAGTAGTCGTACTGGTAGAGGCCTTCGTAGAGTTTGCCGACGGCCAGGATGGTGGCTTCGTCGGCGGCTTTCGCGGGGTCGAAGCCGGCGATGCGGGAGGTGGTGAGGCGGAGGGTGTCTGGGGCTGAATCGGGGGCTGGTGCTCGGTTGCAGGCTGGCGAGAGGAGAAGCGGGAGGGCGACGAAGAGGAGTGACGAGTGACGAGTGACGAGTGACGAGATGTGGTGGATTCGTTTGAAGAGTGACAAGTGACAAGTGACAAGTGACAAGATGCGGTGGATTCGTGTTGGGAGAGACGAGTGACGAGTGGCGAGTGACGAGATGCGGTGGATTTGTTTTTGGGAAAAGGACGGGGAGGACGAGTAAGACGAAGAGAACGGGAGGGATGTGGGAGGGAGATGGAGGGGAGGGGGCATGGCGGGGAAAAGAGAAAGGCTGACGCCAGAGGGGGCCAGCGTCAGCCGTGGTTCATGGGAAGTGCCGGGAGGGGGTCAGGGAGCGGGGGCTTCTTCGGCCTGGGCCTTCTTGCCGCGCTTGGTGGTTTTCTTCTTGGCGGGCTTTTCTTCGGCGGGAGCGGGTTCCTCGGCGGGTGCGGGAGCGGCTTCGACGACGGCCGCGGCGGCCTCTTCGGCGGCGGCGGGGGCGGCTTCGACGGCTTCCTGGACGGCTTCGGTGGCCTGCTCGGCGGCTTCCTGGACGGTGGCCGCGGCTTCGGTGGCGGCTTCCTGGACGGCGGAGGCGGTCTCTTCGACGGCGGTCTGGGCGTCTTCGGCAACGGCTTCGGCCTGGTCGGCGGCTTCGGTCACGGCGGCGGGGGCGTCGCCGGGGACGAGTTCGCCGGCGTCGTTGACGACGAGGACCTGCGGGGCCTGGGCGTCGGCGGCTTCGGGGGCCGCGGGGAGGTCGACGGGGCCGGGGACGGCGGCGGGCGCCTCGGCCGGTGCGGCGGGGGCGGGGACCTCGGCGGTGGCGGTATCCATGATGGAGCCGGTGCCGCCCTTGCCGTGGGAGAAGATGATGCCGAGAATCAGCGTGCTGGCCATGAACACGACCGTCAGGGTGATGGTCATGCGGGTCAGGACGTTGCCGGCGCGGGAGCCGAAGAGGCTTTCGCCCATTCCGCCGCCGAAGGCCATGCCGAGGCCCTGGTCCTTGGACTTCTGGGCCAGGATGACGACGATCAGCAGGAGCGCGGAGATGACTTCCACGACGAGCAGGAGGGTTGTAATGATGGACATGCGGTTGTCTCCTCGCCCCGGGATGCGGGGCCGTTGGGGGTGGATGGGTGGGGCGCGCGGACGGTTCCGCGCGCCATTCCGTACTGTTTACACCGCGGCGCGCACGATGTCAATGAACGACTTGGCGTCGAGGGCCGCGCCGCCGATGAGGCCGCCGTCGATGTCCGGCATCGAGAAGAGCTCCTTGGCGTTGCCGGGCTTGACGGAGCCGCCGTACTGGATGCGGACGCCGTCGGCGATGGCCGCGTCGTACATGGAGGCGAGGGTCTTGCGGATCAGGGCGTGGACTTCCTGCGCCTGCGCGGAGGTGGCGGTCTTGCCGGTGCCGATGGCCCAGACGGGCTCGTAGGCGATCACGGAGTCGAGGATTTCCTTCTGGGAAAGCCCCGCGAGGGAGCCGCGGACCTGCGTGGTGATGACGGTCTCGACTTCGCCGGCTTCGCGCTGGGCCAGGGTTTCGCCGACGCAGACGATGGGGTGCAGCGTGGCGGCGAGGGCGGCCTTGACCTTGCGGTTGACGATTTCGTCGGTTTCGCCGAAGTAGGTGCGGCGCTCGCTGTGGCCGAGGATGACGTAGTGGCAATAGAGTTCGCGGAGCATGGCGGCGGAGATTTCGCCGGTGTAGGCGCCGGACTTCTCCCAGTGCATGTTCTGGGCGCCGAGGTCGATGTGCGTGCCCTGGACGAGGGCGCTGACGGTCGAGATGGCGGTGAAGGGCGGGCAGACGACGACGTCGGCGCCGCGGAAAATGGCGAGTTCCGCCTTGAGGCCGTTGACGAGGGAGGTGGCTTCCTCGGTGGTCATGTTCATCTTCCAGTTGCCGGCTACGATTTTCTTGCGCATGGTGGTTCCTTTGGTTGTTCCTTGGGTTGGAAAGTTTTTCGGAGGGTTGTACGCGGATTGGCGGGAGTTTCAAGAAGATTCTGCCGGGGAGGGGCGGAAAAACCCGCCCCGCGGTCACGTGCCGGCTGCGTTTACAAGCCACTGCGCGAAGCGGTCGCGGTGTGCGGCGAGCTTCCTGGGAAGGTCGCGTTCGCGAAGGAAACCGGCGAAGGCGCGCATCGTCGCGTCGAGGCGGGGTGGGGAGGTGGTGACGGTGTAGTCGCCGAGAACCACCGATTGGCTGTGGATCGGCTTTTGTATAGCCAGCCGGCGGCGGACCAGCCGGCGGCGGATCTGGGCCGCTTCCTTCGAGCGGCGGGCGGTGCGGCGGATGGTCAGCAGCTCGGGGATGCCGAGCTTGGCGTCGACGTGCTTGCGCAGGCGGTCGAAGTTCCAGTGGTCGCGGAGGAGATGGGCGAGGTGGCGTCGGGCGGTGGAGTAGGGGGCCTGGAGGTCGGCGGGAAGCGGGCTCTCCGGGGCTTCGCCGGGGAGGAGCCATTCGAGAGGAAGACGCGGATCGAGCTGGAGGAACTGGCGCAGGCGGAGGGCGAGGAGGCGGTAGCGCATGAGGGTGGAATAACTGACGGGAATGCGGTTGTCCGCAAGGTAGCCGCGCAGGCCGCGGCCGCGGGACTGGATGCGTTTGGCGCCGGTCGGGGATTCGCGGTAGTGGTTGCCGCTGTCGAGCGTGGGGCCGAGATCGGCCAGGCGCGACCCGAGACGCAGGCGCACGCGGAGGTTGCGCGGCGAAATCGTGCAATCGGCTTTCAGTTCCGCCGCGGTCGGGGTGCCGCGGAGGGACGGGCTTTCGGGGTGCGGGGCGCGGAGGCGGACGCGGCGGCGGAGTTCGCCGAGAATGGCGGCGCCGGTCTCGGTGGCGAGGAAGCCGACGAAGGCGGTGGCCGTGACGCCGAGGACGGCCGGAAGAAAGGCGAGGCCGATCGCGCCGTTGCCGCCGCGGAAGGGGGAATAGGCGGCGTCGAAGACGGATTGGGTGCGGTCGGAGGCGTTGCGGAGGATGTTTTTCATGGAGGGAGGAGGATGGCGGAAAAGGGATGTGTTGTCAATAATTTCGTGTTTCCAAATGATGAAGGAACATCGGGGGGATGGAGCGGAGGGAGGTGGGGGGATCAGACGTAGCCGAATTTGCGGAGGAGCCAGTAGTTGCGGGACCAGTCGGGTTCGACTTTGACCCAGAGGTCGAGGTGGGGGGGGGCGCCGAAGATGCCGGAAAGGTCTTTTTCGGCGGCGTGGCGGATGTCGCGGATCATCTTGCCTTTGTTGCCGATGACGATGGGGCGCTGGGTCGCTTTTTCGACGTAGATGGTCGCGGCGGCGTGGACGGTGCCGTCGGGCCGCTCTTCGACGCGGTCGGTGGCGACGGCGATGGCGTGGGGGAGTTCGTCCTTGAGCCGGGCGTTGATCTGGGCGCGGACGACGTCGGCGATGAAGTAGGGCATCGGGTCGTCGGCGATCTGGTCGGTGGGGAAGGCGGGCGCGCCTTCGGGCATGGCGGCGCGGAGGGCGTCGAGGAGCGCGGGAAGGCCGTCGCGGGTGAGGGCGGAGAGTTCGAACCAGCGCCAGGGGGGCGGGGCGTAGGCGGCGTCGCGTTCGCGGCGGCGCACGACGGTGGAGGCCCAGGCGGCTTCGTAGTCGGCGCGGCGGCAGGCGCGGTCGGTCTTGTTGAGAATGGCGAAGACGGGGGTCTCTTCGCGGGCGAGTTTGTTCATCCAGCCGATGTCTTCGTCGTGGGGCGGGATGGAGGAGTCGAGGACCAGGAGGGCGGCGTCGGCGCCGGTGACGAGGCCTCGGGCGGTGCGGTTGAGCAGGGCGCCGAGGGCGTGGGTGGCCTGCTTAATGCCGGGGGTGTCGAGGAAGACGATCTGGAGTCCGGGTTCGTTGAGGATGCCGCGGACGACGCGGCGGGTGGTCTGGGCGACGGGGGATACGACGGAGACGGTCTCGCCGAGAAGGGCGTTGAGGAGGGTGGATTTGCCGGCGTTGGCGCGTCCGGCGATGACGGCGGTGCCGGAGCGGAAGCCGGCGGGGACGGGGGAGGGGGAGGGGGTGTCGTTCATGGGTCAGTCGGCGGCGCCGATGAGGTGGTAGAGGAGGTTGCGGCCGACGGCTTCGGGGAGAAGCAGGACGGAGCGGTAGACGGGGGCGTTTTCGGTGCCGGCGGAGAAGTCGACGGCCTCGGTGTCGATGCGCAGGGTGCCCTGGCCGCGCATGGTGTTGTGGGCGAGGCGGATGTCGCCCTTGGTCGGGGCGGTGCGGCCGGTCACGAAATCGTAGGTCTTGCTGCCGTCGGTGTAGGTGGTCGGCGGGTGCTGCATGGGGGTCTTGGGCTCGGGATCGACGAGTTCGACGCCCACGAGGCGGTCTTCGGCGTCGGAGATGAGCCGGATGAGGGGGTAGGGGGGGACGTTGGGGGAGATGGTGCCGTAGCGTCCGGCGGGGGCCTCGAAGTAGAAGAATCCGCCGTAGGGGAAGGGGGCGCCTTCGACGGGACGCCGCGGGGAGGGCGTGGGCGCGGAGACGAGCCGGAGGGCTTTGTCCATCGGCATCAGGCACGCGAGGGGGCCGTGGATGGCGAGATCGGGCCGGGCGCGGGTGTCGGCGGCGGGGGAGAGGCCGAAGGAGGCCAGCAGGAAGACGAATTCGGTGGCGTCGGTGCGGTCGCCGGGCGCGGGCAGCATGTCCCAGGCGTAACCGAACTGCATGTAGCGGGAGGCGAAGGGGTCCTTGGGGTCGGCCGGCGGGGTGGGCCAGGGGACGAGCAGGTCGTTGTGGGTCTTGGGCGCGGCGCGGTGGGCGGCGCGGCGGGCGTCGGTGTCGAACCGGGCCCAGCGGGCGTCGTTGACGAGACGGTAGCACTGGTTGGCGTAGTCGGTGACGGGGACGCTGGCGGGGGCTTCGGGGCGGATGGCTTCGAATTTGGCGGCGGCGTCCCGGGCGTCGGAGGCGATCTGGAGGAGGGTCGGGTCGGCGGGGTCGGGGTTCTTGGAGAATTCCTGCCAGGCGGTGAGGGCGGCGTTGAATTGCTGGGCGGCTTCGATGAATTCGGGCCGGTTCCAGGAGCCGGGGGTGGCGGTGCCGGAGGTGCCGCCGCCGGCGAGTTGCGGGGCGAGTTCGTCTTCGGGGGCGGAGGCCGCGGCGCCGCCGGAGGCGGGCTTGGCGGGGCGGGTGGCGAGGTCGCCGAGGATGGCGTTGCCGCCGACCTGGACGTTGGGGCTGTGGACGTCGATGTCGGGTTTGCCGGAGGGCACGGGCTTGGGTTTGCCGTGGAGCATGGCCTGGAAGTCGGGGTTGTCCTTGAGGCCGAACCAGTAGATGGCGAAACCGACGCCGCCGGCGAGGACGAGGAAAATCAGGAAGCGGAGGAAACCGCCGCCGGAGGAGGCGCGCCGGGCGGCGCGGGCGGCGTCGGGGCGCTTGACCTTGAGGTGTTCCTGCTGGCTGGCGGAGAGGACGATGGCTTTCTTGGCGGCGGCGCCGAGGTTGATGGTCTTGGCGCGGGAGCCGGGACGGTGGTTGGGGGAGAGGAGGATGGTGCTTTCGTCTTCTTCGGGGTAGGGCGGGGACGGGAATTTGCCTTCCTGGATCTGGCGGATGTCCTTGGCGACGGCGGTCCAGGTGTCGGGGCGGCGGGCGGGGTCCTTGGCCGTCATCTTGGCGAGGAGCCAGCCGTAGCAGGCGGGGACGGCGGGCTGGAGGTCGCAGGGGTCGGGGAGGTAGTCGGTCTGCTGGGCTTCGAGGACCTGCTGGAGGGTGAGCCCTTCGAAGGGGGCGTTGCCGGTGAGGGTGTGGTAGAGGGTCAGGCCGAGGGCGTAGATGTCGGAGCGGCAGTCGGGGGGGAGGCCTTCGATCTGCTCGGGGGCGAGGTATGTGGGGGTGCCCTCAATGTAGTCGGGGTCGGCCTGTTCGGCGGCGCCGACGACGCGCGCAAGGCCGAGGTCGGTCAGCTTGACCGTGCCGTCGGTGCCGAGCAGGATGTTGCCGGGCTTGATGTCGCAGTGGATCATCTGGTGCTGGCGCCAGATGGCGTCGAGCGTGTCGGCGACGATGCCGCCGAGGAGCAGCGCCTGCTGGGGGGCCATCTGGCCGTGCTGGGAGAGCCATTCGGCGAGGGAGACGCCTTCGACGTACTCCATGACGTAGTACGGGGTGCCGTCGGCCGTCTCGCCGAAGTCGAGGATGCCCACGACGGAGGGATGCGAGATTTTCGCGGCGGCGCGGGCCTCGGTGAGGAAGGCGGCGCGGGAGGCGTCGTCGCGGAGGAGTCCGGGGGAGAGGACCTTGATGGCGACGGGGCGGTCGAGGGAGACCTGGCGGGCCTTCCATACGACGGCGGTGCCGCCGGTCCCGATGGGGCCGAGCAGTTCGTAGCCGGGGATTTGGGGCGGGGTGGGGGCGGACGCTTCGGAGGGCTCTTTCATGGGAGGCATTTTCTACGGGCGGGGGGGCGTTGGCAACCATATTCCGGGGCGGGGAAGGGGGTGTTTTTCATGGGCGGGGGATGGGGCGGGAAACGGGATAAACATCAAGGAATTTCGTGTTTCCAAAAGTGGGGCGACGTGGGGCGCGGGAGGGGGAGGGAGGGCAGGGGTCAGTCTTCGGTGGGGGGCGGGGCGTTCTTGGGCATCTTGGGGGTGCCCTTGGGGAAGACGACGCACTTGATGCGGTGGCGGCCCCACTTCTGGGCTTCCTTGTGGGTGGGGAAGAAGAGGTCGAGGCGGGACTTGCCGCGGATGTCGCCGCCGCGGTCCTCGACGCAGCCGTAGCCGTAGCCGGGGATGTAGAAGACGGTTCCCATGGGGTAGTGGCGGGTGTCGGCGGCGAGGGTGCCGGGGGTGGCCTTGCCGCCGCTGGCGGTGATGCCGACGGCCTTGGGCTTGCCGCGGTAGCGGCCCTTGGAATGGACGGGGTTGCCCTTGGCGTCGAGCTTCCAGTCGCAACACTGGCCGCAGGGACAGTAGGCGGTGGTCTCAATGGTGACGTAGCGGCCGCGGATGATTTCGTCGGGCTCGGACTCTTCTTCGAGGAACAACAGGCTGCATCCGCCGGCGGCGAGGGCGGCCAGCAGGGCGAAGGCGAGGATGAGGAGTTTTGCCCGCATTGCCGGTGGGAATCCGCGTTTCCAACGAGAAAAAGCTGGAGCGGGAGACGGGACTCGAACCCGCGACGTTCAGCTTGGGAAGCTGACATTCTACCACTGAATTACTCCCGCAATTCGACAGGCAATATAGCGCGGAGGGGGCGTCCTGTCCAATGTTTTTTCGTGGCGGGCGTCCGGCCGCGAGATTCGGATGGCGAGGAAGAGGGGATTGTGGTAGGGAAAAGGGCGAAGGAGAACATCCGGAAGGAGATCGACAATGATGGAACTGCCGAAAACGGGAAAGCTGGGATTCGGGTTGATGAGGCTGCCGAAGAAGGGGGATGCCATCGACGTGGAGCAGGTGGCGGAGATGGCGGACCGGTTCCTGGAGAGCGGGTTCAACTACTTCGACACGGCGTGGGCGTATCCGGGGAGCGAGGAGGCGATCCGCAAGGCGCTGGTGGTGCGGCATCCGCGGGAGTCGTTCCTGCTGGCGAGCAAGAACGCGGCGTGGCTGAAGTGCAAGTCGGCGGCGGAGGCGAAGGCGCAGCTGGATGTGTCGCTGGAGCGGAGCGGGGCCGGGTATTTCGATTTCTATCTGCTCCACAACCTGGGGGAGCCGCGGACCCGGGTGTTCGACGACTGGGGGCTGTGGGATTGGGCGCTGGAACAGCGGGCGGCGGGGCGGATACGGCATCTGGGGTTCTCGTTCCACGCGGGGGCGGAGGAGCTGGAGGGAATCCTGGCGGCGCACCCGGAGGCGGAGTTCGTGCAGCTGCAGATCAATTACGCGGACTGGGAGTCGCCGTCGATCCAGTCGCGGCGGTGCCTGGAAGTGGCGCGGACTCACGGGAAGCCGGTCATCGTGATGGAGCCGGTGAAGGGCGGGCTGCTGGCGAAGCCGCCGGCGGACGTGGCGGCGGTGCTGGAGGCGGCGGAGCCGGGGGCGTCGTGCGCGTCGTGGGCGGTGCGGTTCGCGGCGGACTGCGAGGGGGTGTACACGGTGCTGTCGGGGATGTCGGACTTGGCGCAGATGGAGGACAACCTGCGGACGATGCGGGGCTTCGCGGGGCTGACGGCGGAGCGGCGGGAGGCGCTCCGCAAGGCGCGGGAAACGTTGGAGGCGCATCCGATGGTGCCGTGCACGGGGTGCGACTACTGCGCGAAGGCGTGTCCGGCGGGCATCGGGATATCGGGGACGTTCACGGCGCTGAACGTGCTGGACCTCTACGGGGACCGGGAGAAGGCCAACGGGGAGCTGTTCTGGAACGTGGACGGGGCGGGCCGCAAGCGGGCGGGGGCGTGCCTCCAGTGCGGGGCGTGCGAAGCGGTGTGCCCGCAGCACATCGCGATCCGGGAGGTGCTGAAGCGGGCGGCGGCGGCGCTCGGGTGAGAAAGGAAGAGAGAAGGAACGCCCGACCCCGGCAATGGCCGGGGTTTTCCATGGAGGGATATTTGCAGGATTCCGCCGGGAATGCGCGGGTTTTCCTTGATATCCCGACGGGACGGAAGGGGAGCGGCGGGGGGGGCGGAAAAAGCCGAAAGATGCTTTGACGGGGGGGCGGGTTTTTGCGATAACGTTTTACTTGAACGGAGTACACTTGGCACGAGGTCCACGATTTGGTTATGCGCACGATAAATGGTTGGTTGGCATTGGCCGGGGCGGTTTTGCTTTCGGTGGTTTCGGCGTACGCCCAGGCCCCCCAGGCCGGGCAGCTGCAGTCGGCGGCGAAGCGTCCGCCGCTCGGCGTCGGGGAACCGACGCCGTGGCTGCTGTTCGATTCGCGGGTCATACCGACGAATTTCATCCCGCTGCCGAAGGGCAAGAAGGAACGCGGGCCCATCACGAACGTGACGGTCGCCGGCACGTGGAGTTCGTGGACGGGCCGCCACGCGATGACGGAGGTGCGCACGAACCTCTGGCGCCTGGATTCGCGCGAGCTCGGGGCGCGGGTGGGCCGGCACGAGTTCAAGTTCATCGTGAACGGGGAGTGGGAAGGTGGCGCGAACCGCGTGCTGCCGATCAACCTGGACGGGGAGATCGAGAAGGCCCCCGCGATGATCCAGCGGGCGGTGGTGGATGATTTCAACATGATCCGCGTGTTCTTCCGCCAGGACCTCCCGGAAGGCGTGCAGCCGGTCGCGTCGCTCGACCCGCCGGTGCCCGTGGCCTGGACGGAGGTGGTCACGGAAATGGACGACTCGCGCGAGAGCGGGTACCTGTTCTCGGAGGGCATCGTGACGTTCCTGTTCGACCCGGCGGTGTACGGGCTGAAGCTCTCGACGAACGCGAAGGTGGTGGTCGCGGGCAACTTCACGGGCTGGGACGGCGGCGGCGGCTGGTCGGGCCAGTGGGTGATGAAGCCGGGGCACATCCCGGGCACGCTGGAGCTGCCGGTGCAGCTGGACGGGATGCGGTTGCCGGCGGGCGAGAAGGACCTGCTGTTCAAGTTCGTGGTGGACGGCTCGCGCTGGCTGCGGCCGCCGGACAGCGCGCCCAACGCGGTGCAGGATCTCAAGGGCAGCGTGAACCTCAAGCTGGACCTCTTCCACACGGGCGGGACGGAAATCCGCGTGCACACGGCGGAGCCGCTGGACCTGACGCGGAACTACGTCCTGCGCCTGGACGGCATCGGCGACCGCCCGCTGGGGGTGCAGACGACGCCGGACGGGATCTTCAACAAGCTGCGCAGCGACAAGCCGATGGGCGTGACGCTGGACAAGGAGCGCGGGCGCACGACGTACCGGCTCTTCGCGCCGCGCGCGACGGACGTGTGGCTGTGCTTCTTCGACCGCGCCGAGGCGGTGGCGTGGAAGCCGAAGTGGACGCGCTTCAAGCCCACCGAGGAGTACCGCATGAAGCGCGACGCGGACGGCGTCTGGGAGCTGACGACGCTCGGGCTGGACGTCGGCAAGTACTATGGCTTCCGCGTGGCGGGGCCGGACGGCGACGGCGAGAACTTCGATCCCTTCGCGGTCGTCGGCGACCCCTACGGCCGCGCCGCCGCGACCTCCGACGGCCTGACGCTGGTGGTCGATCCCGACGCGACGAACCGCTGGTTCAAGGGCTGGACCGACCAGGACTGGCGCACGCCCGACGGCGAGGACGTCGTCATCTACGAGTGCCACGTCCGCGGCATGACCGTGCACCCGTCCTCGAAGGTCCCCGAGCCGTTGCGCGGCAAGTACGGCGGGTTCATGGCCACCAAGGGCACCGGCACCGGCCTCGACCACCTCAAGCGGCTGGGCGTGAACACCATCGAGCTGCTGCCGATCAGCGAATTCAGCGGCAGCGGGGCCGACCCCTACAACTGGGGCTACTCCACGGTGTATTACTTCGCGCCCGAATCCTCATACGCCTCCAACCCCACCAACGGCGCCGCCTACTACGAATTCAAGCAGCTCGTCGACGACCTGCACGCCGAAGGCTTCGCCGTCGTCCTCGACGTCGTCTACAACCACGTCGGCGGGCCCAACATCTTCGCGCTCATCGACAAGAAATGCTACTTCCGCCTCGGCCCCGACCTCAGCTGGTTCAACCACAGCGCCTGCGGCAACGACGTCAAGACCGAGTCCCCCATGATGCGCAAGCTCATCGTCGACAACATCCTCCACTTCATGCGCGAATTCCACGTCGACGGCTTCCGCTTCGACCTCGCCGAGCTCGTCGACCTCCACACCATGATGGAACTGCGCGACGCTGCGCGCGCCCTGAACCCCAACGTCCTGCTCATCGCCGAGCCGTGGAGCCCGGGCCGCGGCGAAAACAAATACCAGCTGCACGGCACCGGCTGGAGCGCGTGGAACAACGACTTCCGCTACGCCGCCAAGGACTTCGCCCGCGGCTCCGGCAACCGCGACTGGCTCAAGACCAGCGTCTTCGGCTCCGTCACCACGTGGGCGCAGAACCCCTTGCAGCCCGTCAACTACCTCGAGAGCCACGACGACATGGCCTTCGCCGACGAAATCGCGTCCAACCCCGAGCACGACGGCCGCAAGCTCGACGAACACGACGCCGCCGTCAACCGCCTCGCCGCGACGCTGCTCTTCACCTCCCTGGGAAAGACCATGATCTACGAAGGCCAGGAATTCATCCGCAGCAAATGGGGCATCCGCAACACCTACAACCGCGGCGACGCCGTCAACGCCATCCGCTGGACCGACCGCGACCGACCCATCGCCAAGGAGACCCTCGCCTACTACGCCGGGCTGATCCAGCTGCGCATGAGCGACGCGGGCGAATCCCTGCGCGTCGCCCAGCGCCCGCCGTCGAGCTACTACAAATGGATCACGCCCAAGAGCCCGACCCTGTTCGGCTACATCGTCAACGTCCCCGAACTCCACAACGGCCGCGGCTTCGCCGTCCTCTACAACACCTCCCCGGCCGCGCAGCTGATTCCGCTCGAACTCGGCGGCAAGACCGCCTGGCGCATGATTGGCAACGGCCGCGAAATCAACCCCGAAGGCCTGGCCCCGGTCGATTGGCCCGCGGGCCGCCCCGCCCCCGTATGGCCCGCCGGCTGGAAGGGCGACCTCAAGCTCCCGCCCCTGACCGCCACCATCCTGATGAACGGCTTCTGAGCCGCCCCGTCCCACTCGCGCCAGCGGGAGGACATGCTCCCGGTCGCGATGGCCACGCGCACGGCGCAGAACATGGTGCTGGCCTCGGAGAAGCGCCTGAACGTGGAGCTTTCGGAAGAAGACCGCGGCACGGCAAGTGCATAGTGGCAAGTGGCAAGATGCGATGCACCTTGTGGGCGAATAATTGCGGGAGGGAAACGGGCGGGATGTCGCGCATGGAGATCCGCAAAGAAGTTCTGGTACGCGTCCGCGCGGCCAACGCTGGCGGCGGCTGGCAACTCGAACCCATCCCCAAAGCGGCGAAGAACGCCTTCACGCCCCCGGTCTGACCCCGCCCGACACAATCTCCTGACGCCTATGGGTAATATCCGCAACGATTCGGATCATTGAATTCATTCCGCAACGCAACGGGGAGGGCACCCCGCAAGGGATGTGGTTCCAATGTGTTGCTAAGGCGGGCAGTCCCTGGCCCGCCGGGTTCAAGGAATGCCAATGAACCGCGAATGGTCCGTGCGGCGGCCATGGTTCCCGGTGTGGGAACCTCTTGGAGACGAGGGAAAACGGGATCAGGGAGTGTCGGGATCGGGAGGGAGGTAGCCGGTGGGGAGGGCGCCGGAGATGATTTGGAGTTGGATGGTGGAGAGGTCGGAGATGATGTCTTCGGGGAATTGGGTCTCGTAGGCCCGGAGGGGGGCCAGGGCGACGCCGTGGTTCGCAAGGGTGCCTTCGTAGCGGGTGCCGCCCCAGAATTGGTTCTCGACCACGCCCGCGACGGAGTTGGCAAGGGCGCGGTCCATGCGCTTGAGGCAGGAGGTCAGGATGCAGTCCTGGTAGTCGGGAAGGGCGTCGTATTGGTCGGTGTCGACGCCGATGGCCCATTTGCCGGCGTCGGCGGCCGCCGCGATGATGCCTTCGCCACTGTGGCCGGCCGCGCCGAAGAGGACGTCGGCGCCGTCGGCGAGGAGGCGCTCGGCGACGCGGCGGCCGCGGGCGGGATCGGTGAAGCTGCCGACGTAGGCGGTGTGGCAGGCGACGGTCCGGGCGCGGGTTTCGTTGTAGTAGTCGACGCCCGCGCGGAAGCCCGCGATGAAGGGTTCGACGCTGGAGACGTCCTTGCCGCCGATGCAGGCGACGGCCGGGTCTTCGGGGTCGCGGAGGTCGGCCCACGCGGCGGCGAGGAAGCCCGCGGGGAAGGCGCACTGGTCGACGCGGAAGGTGAGGAGGAGGAGGTTCGGGGGGATGTCGTCGAGGACGCCGTCGACGGAGATGAAGCGGGTGCGGGGGTAGCGGCGGGCGACTTCGTCGAGGGCTTTGCCCATGAAGTAGCCGACGCCGACGACGAGGCGGTAGTTGCGCTCGGCAAAGGCCGCAAGGGGTTTGTCGAAGGGGGCTTCGCCCGTGGTTTCGTAGAATTGGACGTAGAGGGGCAGGCCGTGCGCGAGGAGGGCTTCGAGGCCTTCGCGGCAGCTCTGGTTGAAGGAGTGGTCGTTGAAGGTGCCGCCGTCGGAGAGCATGGCGATGCGGAGGGTGGGGGTGGAGGGGGCGGGTTCGGCGGGGGCGGGGGAGGGG
>CACXEY010000218.1 GCA_902766695.1 uncultured bacterium | reverse complement strand
CTCCCCCCGCAATCCCCCCATCGGAACCCCATTTGAGATTACGGGAAAACCCTTGAAACACGCGGATTCACCCCCATCCTCCTCGCCATGGAAATCCGGCCGGGCAATCACGGAAAACGGAACGGGCGGGCCGGCGCCGAAGTCGGCGGCGTTCGGGGGGGACGCGCCCGCCGGGCGGGGGCGGGCATTCCGGCGGAGGGCCATGGCAACGGATTTGGCTTCCCCCTGCGCGGGGGCGTGGTACAGTGGCGGGCCTTGATCGAAAAACGAGGACCCACCATGAGAGTACTGACAGGCATCCAACCCTCCGGCCAGCTGCACATCGGCAACTACTTCGGCGCCATCCGCCCCATGCTCGAGCTGCAGGACCGGAACGAAATGTACTGGTTCATCGCCAACTACCACGCCCTCACGACCGTGACTGACCCCGAGCGCCTGCGCCGCCAGACCTGGGACGTCGCGCTGGACTTCCTCGCCTGCGGCCTCGACCCGTCCAAGACCGTCTTCTACCGCCAGTCCGACGTCCCGGAGGTGCAGGAACTCGCGTGGTTGCTCTCGAACGTGACCCCGGTGGGCCTCCTCGAGCGCTGCCACTCCTACAAGGACAAACTCGCCAAAGGCTTCGCCCCGCACCACGGCCTCTTCGCCTACCCCGTCTTGATGGCGGCGGACATCCTGATGCAGCAAGCCGACGTCGTGCCCGTCGGCAAGGACCAGAAACAGCATCTCGAAGTCACGCGCGACATCGCGATCAAATTCAACAACCTCTACGGCGAAGTCTTCCGCATCCCCGAGCCGATGATCGCCGAGAGCGTCGCGGTCGTCCCGGGGCTCGACGGCCAGAAGATGTCCAAATCCTACGGCAACACGCTCGAACTCTTCGGCGACCCCAAGGCGACCCGCAAACGCATCATGTCGATCGTGACCGACTCCACCCCCCTGGAAGCCCCCAAGAACCCCGACACCTGCAACGTCTTCGCCCTCCACAAACTCTTCGCCACGCCCGAACAGTCCGCCGACCTCGCCGCCCGCTACCGTGCCGGCGGCCTCGGCTACGGCACCGCCAAGAAAGAGCTCGCCGCCCTCTTCGAAGAGCACTTCGCGCCCATGCGGGCCCGCCGCGAAGAACTCGCCGCGCACCCCGACCAAGTCGAAGCCATCCTCCAGGACGGCGCCGCCCGCGCCCGCAAAACCGCCCGCGAAACCCTCAAAGCCGCCCGCCGCGCCGTCGGCCTCGACTGACCGCCCCCGCATCTCCCCGGGTTTCGGCCCATCCGCCAGCTCCCCGATTTTCGTGCTTTACAGCGAGCGGCGCGACTCCCCGTTGCCCCCGTTCCATCCGAGTTTTGCCGGGCGGCCACCGTGCCGCCCGTCCCCATCGCTTTTCGCTTTCCCCCGCGCCCCGGCGTGGTAGAGTGGCGCACATCCCCCATGACAGAGAAATCCCCCATGAGAGCATTCACCCCCCTCCAACCCTCCGGCCCCGAATGACCACCCCCGCCGCCACCCCCGCCGCCACCCCCGCCGCCCCCCCCGCCCGCACCGTCCTCGTCACCGGCTGCTCCTCCGGCATCGGCGCCGCCACCGCGCACCTGCTGGCGGAGCGCGGATGGCGCGTCTTCGCCACCGCGCGCACCGCGGCCGACCTCGGCGCGCTGGGCCGCGACGGACTCTTCCCGGTACCCCTCGACCTGGCCAACCCCGCCTCCGTCGCCTCCGCCGCCGCGGCCGTCCTCGGCGCGTCCGGCGGCCGCCTCGACGCCCTCGTCAACAACGCCGGCTACTGCCAGGCCGGCGCCATCGAAGACCTCGGCCGCGACACCCTCCGCGCCCAGTTCGAGACCAACCTCTTCGGCGTCCACGAACTCACCCGCGCCCTCCTGCCCGGCCTCGCCGCCGCGCGCGGACGCATCGTCAACGTCAGCTCCGTCTTCGGCCGCATCGCCGTCCCCATGACCGCCGCCTACTGCGCCTCCAAGTTCGCCCTGGAGGCCCTGTCCGACGCCATGCGCATCGAACTCGCCCCGCGCGGCATCCGCGTCTCCATCGTCGAGCCCGGGGCCATCGTCAGCCGCTTCCGCAAGAACGCCGTCGAAGCCCTCGACCGCAACGTCGACGCCTCCGCCTCCGCCTACGGCCCCCTCTACGCCAAGGAAATCGAGCGCCGCCGCCGCCAGGTCAAGAAGCCCGACTTCTGGACGCGCCCCCCCGAAGAAGCCGCCCGCGCCATCGCCCGCGCCCTGGAGAGCGCCCGCCCCCGCCGCCGCTACTTCGTCACCCCCTCCGCGCGCCTCGTCGACCTCACCGTCCGCTTCATCCCCCAATCCCTCACCGACCGCATCCTCCGCAAGCGCATGCCCAAGCCCCCCACGCCGTCCCCCTCCCCTTCGTCCCCACCGTCCTCTTTGTCCCCCTCGTTCCAAGGACCCACCACGTGAAATACCGCCCCAAACACGTCGCCGAATACATCTCCCTGCGCGCCGTCGCCTTCCTCCTCTCCCTCCTCCCCTACCGCGGCGCCCTCCTCCTCGCGTGGATTCTCGCCCGCCTCGCGTATCCCTTCATCGGCCGCAAGCGCCGCGAAGCCGTCCGCCGCATCCGCCTCGTCATGGGCGAAACATACCCCCCGAAGGCCGCCCGCCGCGATGCCTGGCTCTCCTTCCGCAACACCGCCTTCACCGCCGCCGAAATGATCTACCTCTCCCGGCACCCCACCCTCCCCGTCCCCGTCAAGCTGGACGCCGCCCTCGCCAAATTCCGCGCCCATGCCGAGGCCCATCCCGGACTCGGCGGCATCTTCGCCTGTCCCCACACCGGCAACTGGGAACTGGCGGGCATCGTCGCCCCCCAGTGCGGCGTAAACATGTTCACCATCACGCGCGACCAGAAGAACCCGCTCGTCAGCCGCTGGCTCCGCCAGCTCCGCCACGCCGGCGAACTCGAACTCCTCTTCAAGGGCGAACCCAACCTCCTCAGAAAAGTCCTTTCCAACCTCCGCAAGGGCAAATACCTGGCCATGATGCCCGACCTCCGCTCCAAGACCCCGGGCGTCCCGGTACGCATTTTCGGCGGCGTGGCCAACACCTATCCGGGCCTCGGCGAATTCTCCGTGCAGGCCAAAGTCCCGGTCTTCCTGGCCATCATGCGCCGCGACGGCTGGACGCGCCACACCATGACCCTCCTCGGCCCCTGGACCCCGGACCCCGCCGCCGACAAGAAAGCCGAAGCCTCCCGCCTCCTCCAGCAAGTCATGGACGAAATCGACCGCACCGTCCGCGCCACCCCCTCCCAGTGGTTCTGGTACAACTCCCGCTGGCTCCTCGACCCGTTGCCCGAAACCCCGCCCTCGCCCTCCGCCGCTGATTGAGACGGGACCCGTTCGGGACTCATTCCCTGGACAGAGGATGCTCCCTCTGTCTTTGGCATGGTGAGGCTGGCCGACCTCCGGGCGGCCCGTCATAAGTCATCCTTTCGCTCGGCCCGCCCGGAGGTCGGGCCGACGGGAGCGCCCGACAAGAAATCGCAAGGTTTTCTCCGGACAACTCCCATGTCATTGTCCCGGGTTGGGACGATAAACCGCTCTAGCCCGAGTTTCCATATTCGCCCCCATTTCCAACTTTTTTCAGGAGGTTGGCAGTGGAGTTTCCTAGGAAATTCGCATATCTGG
>CACXEY010000217.1 GCA_902766695.1 uncultured bacterium | reverse complement strand
GCATGAACATTCTCGTCACCGGCGGCGCCGGGTATCTGGGTTCCATCCTCGTTCCGCGGCTGCTCGCGCTCGGGCACCGCGTCACCGTGCTCGACAGCTTCCTCTACGGGCAGACGTCGTTGCTGGACTGCTGCCACAATCCGCTGTTCGACGTGGTGCGCGGCGACGTCCGCGACGAGACGCTCGTGCGGCGCCTGGTGGCGAAGGCGGATGCGGTGATTCCGCTGGCGTGCCTGGTCGGGGCGCCGGCGTGCGCGATGCATCCGGCCGAGGCGCGGGCCGTCAACCTGGAGGCGGTCAAGATGCTGGCGGGGCTGACGAGCCCCTCGCAGATGATCCTGTCGCCGACGACGAACAGCGGCTACGGGGTGGGGGAGGAAGGCATCTACTGCACGGAGGAGACGCCGCTGCGGCCGGTGTCGCTGTACGGGCGGCTGAAGGTGGAGCTGGAGGAGGCGCTGCTGGCCACGGGGCACGCGATCAGCCTGCGGCTGGCGACGGTGTGCGGCATCTCGCCGCGGATGCGGCTCGACCTGCTGGTCAACGACTTCACGTACCGCGCGGTGACGGACCGGTTCATCGTGCTCTTCGAGTCGCACTTCAAGCGCAACTACATCCACGTGCACGACGTCGCGTCGGCCTTCATCCACGCGCTGGACCACTTCGACGCAATGAAGAACCAGGCCTACAACGTGGGCCTGAGCGACGCGAACCTGTCGAAGATGGAGCTGTGCCTGGAAATCAAGAAGCAGGTGCCGGACTTCCACATCGTCGAGTCGCCGATCGGCAAGGACCCGGACCAGCGCAACTACATCGTGAGCAACGCGAAAATCGAGGCGACCGGCTTCAAGCCGCAGGTCTCGCTGCAGGCGGCGATTGCGGAACTGATCAAGGGCTACCAGGTCATCCGCCGGAACGCGTTCACGAACCTCTGAGGGGACGGGGGCGACGGTCGCAGGGGGGGCGTCCGATCACGGGGGGGGCGGACAGGCCGCGGGCCCTCACTTGCCGGGGACCTTCAGTTCGGCGAGGGTTCGGATGGTGAACAGTTCCAGCAACGCGCCGGCGTCCATGTTTTCACCGCCGGTCATGGCCACCTGGAGGTCCACCGCCGCGTTGTACCAGCGGAACCAGCGTCCGGCGGGCAGGCGCGCCGCCCGCGATGCCATCTGCGCCGCCCGGAACGGCACCATCTTCCGCGGGTCCGGCGCCATCCGCCCCAGCACCGCCTCCCCCTCCGGGGGCACCTGCCAGCGGAGGAACTTGTCCCCCGACAGCTTCGCCCAGCCACGGGAAAGGCAGTCCGAGAGCACGGTCATGTCGCGGAGCGAATTCTGGAGATTCACGAGGAGGGCCACCGGACTCTCGTTCTGCGCCAGCAGGCGCCGCAGCACGTCGAGGGTGGCGGTCAGGTTCGTCGTGCAGAAGGCGTTCGCGAACTCCCAGAAGGCGCTCGTCTTGTAGGACGCCACCATCCGCTGCACGTCCGCCACCGTCACTTCCGTCCGGTCCCCCAGGTAGAGCGACAGCTTTTCGATTTCGCTTTCCGCCAGCCGCAGATTGTACCCCACCCGCCCCACGAACGCGGCATGCGCGTCCCCGCGCATCTTCAGCCCCTTCGCCTCCAGCAGCTCTTCCAGCGCCGGCAGGAACGTCGCCGTGGCCTCCCGCGCCTGCGTCGCCTCGTTGAACTCCCACACCTGGCCGAGCGACTGGAACGTCTTGTAGAACGTCGTGCTCTTGTTGATCTTGTTCGTCAGGAGGACGAACGACACCCCGTCCGGCAACCCCGCCTTGATGATTTCCGCCATCCGAGCGGTGGCCGCCTTGACGTCGGCGAAGCGCCCCGGATCGGTCAGCGGATCGAAGAACGGCGCCCCCTTCAAATACACCGTCTTGCGTCCACCCAGGAAAGGGGCCGTCAGCAGGGCCTGCATCGTGTCCTTGAGAATCCCCGCCACGACATCCGCCGTCTTCTCCTCCCCGCCCGGCACGATGGTTTCCAGGCCGAAGGCCTGCTCCTCCGGCGGACACAGTCCCGCGACGATCTCCTCCGCCTTCCGCAAGGCCGTCAGATCGTCGCTCCCGCACACCAGATATACCGGCGCCTTCGCGCCGCCCTGTTCTTTCTTCGTCGCCATGCCGCCCCTTATACCACCCCGCCCCCCCCCCGCCAAGCGTCCAAAACCCGCCCTCTCGCCGATGTTGCCAATCACGGCCCGAAAGCATACATTCCCTTTCAGAAGACATGTCCCGTTCCTCTCCCATCTCCCCGACAAGCCGTTTACCGCGACGAGGATTCCCCGCGATCGCCTTTCCCGTCCTCCTCGGGGCGTTTCTCGTGCTTTCCGCCTGCACGCCCCGGCAGGCGCCCCCCGCCCCTTCTCCCGTGCTCCAGGCCGGCATGGTCCTCAACCGGGCGCTCTTCCTGTCCTGGACCGAGGCGCCCGAGGAGGACTTCGGCCGTTACGAAGTCTACGCCGCCCCCGCGTCGGTGGCCCTTCCCGCCGATCCCGTCGCCGTCCTCGAGGAAGCCGACCATTGCTATCTCTCCGTGCGCGGCCTCGAACCCGGAACCGAATACGTCTTCCGCGTCCGCACGGTTCCCGCCGCCGGCGGAGACGGCGCGTGGAGCGACAGCGTCCGGGCGACCACCCTCGGGGACGGGCATCCTGCGGGGACGCCTGCGTGGAGGATACCCATCCCGACGCTCATGTACCACCACGTCCGCCCGCTCGACACCTTCCCCCCCGGCGCCGATCCCGGCGGCTGGTATTCCACCGAGAACTTCGAGCGCGACCTCGCGTGGATGAAGGCCCACGGGGTCCACTCCGTCACGACCGCCGACATCCTCGACGGCCGTCTCCCGCCGAACCCCGTGTTCCTGACCTTCGACGACGGCTACACCGACTTCCTCGACCACGCCGTGCCTCTTCTCGTCAAGTACGGCTTCCAGGCCGCGAACGCCATCGTCACCCAGCGCACCGGCGGCCAGAGCACCTGGGCCATCCCCGAATGGCCGCTCGACAGCATGATGACCTGGCCGCAGATCCGCCGCTGCCTGCAGGCCGGGATGGAAATCGGCGGCCACACCCAGACCCACGTCAACCTCTACGCCCAACAGGACCAGCTGGGGCAGATCCGCGGCTCCTTCGACGACCTCGCGGACGCCCTCGGATTCCGCCCGCTGTACTTCTGCTATCCGTGGGGCATGGGCGGTCACGATTTCATCGACGCCAAGGACGCCGCGCGGGAGGCCGGATACCGTCTGGCCACCGCCACGTGGCCGCCTCGCGACGCGGTGTTGGCGTCCGATCCGTACTTCTTCCCGCGCCGGTTCGTCAACCAGCAGGATTCCCTTCTGGATTTCCGCGACAAGGCGGGTTGCCCGGCGGCGGCGGAATCCGGCGGAAAGCCCCAGGAAAGGTAAAACAGACATGGATGCGAACGACACCCGTAGACAACGGACCGCGCGCCGCGCGGGTTTCACCCTCGTGGAAATCCTGGTGGTGCTGGCCATCATCTCGCTGCTGGCGGGCGTGGTGCTGGTGAACGTGGCCCCGAACCTGATGATGGGGCAGCAGGCGACGGCGAAGGCGCAGATCAAGGAATTCTCCAGCGCCCTCGAAACCTACCGGCTGGCGCACGGAACCTATCCCACGCAGCAGCAGGGGCTCGCCGCGCTGGTGGAGCGGCCGGCGAAGGAGCCCGTGCCCGCGAACTATCCCGCCGGCGGCTATCTCGCCACGCGCACCCTGCCGCCCGATCCCTGGAAGCGGCCCTACCTCTATCTCGTCCCCGGCCGCCAGAACGAACCCTACGAAATCTTCACCTACGGCGCCGACGGCGAACCCGGCGGCACCGGTGCCGACGCCGACATTTCCTCCTCCGACCCGTAGCCCGGCGCCCCCTCCCGCCGCCGCGGCCCGGCCACCGTCCCCGCCGCCATGCCCGACATCCTCCGTTTCGAAAACGTCTCCTACGCCTGGCCCGGCATGATCGCCCCGTTGCTGGAGGGCCTGACCGTGCAGTTCGACCGCGGATGGACGGGCATCGTCGGCGCGAACGGCTGCGGGAAGACGACGCTCCTCCGCCTCGCCTCCGGCGAACTCGCCCCCGCCGACGGTGCCGTCGCGCGCCCCGCCTCCTGCCTCTACGTCGTCCAGCGCACCGACGACCCGCCCGACGGCATGGCCGATTTCTTCGCCGCCGACGACGCGCACGCCTGGCAGGTCCGCGCCGACCTCGACATCGGCGACGACTGGGACGCCCGCTGGGACACGCTCTCCCACGGCGAACGCAAGCGCCTGCAGATTGCCATCGCCCTCTGGCGCGCGCCCGGCCTGCTGGCGCTCGACGAGCCGACGAACCACCTCGATGCCGCGGCCCGCGACACCCTCCTCACCGCCCTCCGCCGCTACCGCGGCACCGGCCTGCTCGTCAGCCACGACCGCGCGCTCCTCGACGAGCTTTGCGGACAGTGCCTTTTCGTGACGCCCCCGACCGCGGTCCTCCGTCCCGGCGGCGTCACGCAAGGCATGGAGCAGGACCGCCGCGAGCAGACCGCCGCCCGCGCGCGGGACGACGCAGCGAAGCACGCCGCCGCCCGCCTTCGCGCCGCCGCCCAGGAGCGCCGCGAGGAAGGCGAACGCATGGCCGCCCGCACCAAGGCCCTGACCCGCAACGCCAAACGCAACCCCCACGACCACGACGGCAAGGAGGTCCGCCGGCTCGCCAAGCTGACCGGCAAGGACGCCTGGGCCGGCCAGCAGTCCGCGGCCCTCGCCAAGCGCGCGGCCAAGGCCCAGTCTACCCGGGCCTCCATCTCCGTGCGCAAGGAATACGCGACCGGCTTCTGGCTCGACGACGCCGACGTGTCCCGCCGCAACGCCCTCCTGCGCATCCCCGCGGGCGAGCTGCCCCTCTCGCCCGGACGCCGCCTCGCCTACCCCGCCCTCGACATCGCCCCCACCGACCGCATCGCCCTCACCGGCCCCAACGGCGCCGGAAAGACCACCCTCCTGCGCGCCATCCTGCCGCACCTCAACGTGCCGCCCGAGCACCTCATCCACATTCCGCAGGAAATCACCGCCGCCGAATCCGTACGCATCCTGGCCGACGCCAAGCGCCTGCCCGAAGCGGTCCTCGGCGATGTCATGCGCCGCTACTCCCGTCTCGGCTCGCGCCCCGGCCGCCTCCTCGAATCCGCGCAACCCTCCCCCGGCGAAATCCGCAAGCTGCTGCTCGCCCTCGGCATCGCGCGCGGCCCCCACCTCATCGTGATGGACGAACCGACGAACCACCTCGACCTCCCCGGCATCTTGTGCCTGGAGGACGCCCTCGCGGCGGCCCCCTGCGCGATGCTCCTCGTCAGCCACGACGACCGCTTCCTCGCCCGCCTCGCCCGCAAGCGCTGGCACATCCGGGAAACCTCCCCCGCCCTCGCCACCCTGACCGTCCGACACGGTTATCCCTGACGCCGCGGACGTTTTCCGGTGATCGGGAAATGTTCCCCCGAATGCCGCGAATGCAAGGATCAAGGGGGTGCCAGGATCCGCCCCCCTCCGAGAGGGGGGGGGCGCGGCCATGAATGGGATGAACATGCATGGGAAAAGACAAGCGGCAGGGCCGCGACGGGGGGAGTACCGCGGTCGGCCGTCGCGGCAAACGCGACTTCCCACCGGCAACGAACGAATCAAGCCTTTTGCGGATGGACCCAGTGGAAGCCTGCATCGACGGCCTCCCGCAGTACTCCCCCCGCCGCCCTTTTCATTCGCTTCAAAGGAGCAATCCCATTGGCAATCCTTCCACCGGGCGGCACCCCCCTCTCGGAGGGGGGCGAATGCTTGCGCACACCCCATGCCTTGAATACGGCCCCCACCGTCCCAACCCCATTGTCACGGTCCACAAAAGTCCAGAAGAACCGAAAACCCCGTCTTTCGCCTGGTGCGGCTGCCGGGGCCGACCTCCGGGCGGCCCGTCATGGGCCCTCCTGCCACACGCCCCGCCCGGAGGTCGGGCCCTGCCGGATGGAGGGCCCGACAAGAAATCGCAGCTTTGCGCCTGGCAACTCCAACGGATGGAAAAAAGCCGTGACGTCCTTGACGCCCCTTTCCGGCGCCGCTACTCTTTCCGGCCATGAGCATTTCCACCCTGTTCGAAGCCATCATGCTGGTCTGCTTTGCGGCCGGATGGCCGTTTTCCATTGCCAAGACGCTCCGCACCCGGCAGGTGGCCGGTAAGAGTCCGGTGTTCATGGCCGTCGTCGAAGCCGGCTACCTCGCGGGCATCCTCTACAAGCTCACCGGCCATCCCGACATCGTCCTCGTCTTCTACGTCTTCAATTTCCTCCTCGTCGCGATCGACCTCGCCCTCTACATCCGCTACCGGCCGCGCTAGATCGGTTAAAAAATCGTATAGCCTCACGCCGCTGTCGCATCAGCAATTTCCACTGCAGATGCGCTTTTGCGTGTCCGTGCTGGAAAAGGTGGCGGGACAAGGGAGTTGCCAAGTAAAGCCCTTGCGATTTCTTGTCGGGGGCTTCCTCTGGTAGCCCGACCTCCGGGCGGGCCGTACTCATGGCGGGCCGCCCGGAGGTCGGCCCCACCATGCAGCGGAAGCCGTGGTCCCATTGTCGTTCCCCCCGTTGCGGCCAATGAAAAAGCCGCCCGGGGAGGGCGGCATGCACGTGCGTGGAGCCGGTGCTTACCAGTTCTCGCCGAGGAGTTCGAAGTAGGCCTGGGGGTGGAGGCAGGCGGGGCAGAGCTGCGGGGCTTCCTTGCCTTCGTGGATGTATCCGCAGTTGAGGCAGCGCCAGATGACCACGCCGTCGCGCTTGAAGACTTTGCCGGCTTCGAGGTTCTTCCAGAGGTCGTTGTAGCGCTTCTCGTGCTGCTTCTCGGCGATGGAGACTCGCTCCCAGAGGACCGCGATCTCGGGGAAGCCTTCTTCGCGGGCGATGCGGGCGAACTCGGGATAGGCCTGGGTCCATTCTTCGTTCTCGCCGGCGGCGGCCGCCTTGAGGTTTTCGAGGGTGTTGCCGATGACGCCCGCGGGGAAGGAGGCGGTGATTTCGACGGCGCCGCCTTCGAGGTACTTGAAGAAGCGCTTGGCGTGTTCCTTTTCCTGGAGGGCGGTCTCTTCGAAGATCTTGGAGATCTGGACGAGGCCTTCCTTCTTCGCGACGCCGGCGAAGAAGTCGTAGCGGTTGCGGGCCTGCGATTCCCCGGCGAAGGAGTGCAGGAGGTTCTTTTCGGTGCGGGTTCCCTTGATGCTGGCCATGGTGGTCTCTCTTTCTTGTTTGGGTTGTGGTTCTACAGGGGGCTCACTCGGGCACGGGCGGCGGGGGCGGGACGAAACGTTCGCCTTCGCGGAAGACGCCCATGGCGCGGAATTTGTCGTAGCGCTGGTCGAGCAGGGCGTCGGTGGGCCACGTGAGGAGTTCTTCGAGGTGCTTGACGGTGGCGGCGCGGACCTTCTCGGCGGCCGCGGCGGGGTCGGAGTGGGCGCCGCCGTCGGGCTCGGGGATGAGCTCGTCGGCGATGTGCATGCGCATGAGGTCGGGGGCGGTGAGCTTGAGGGCGGCCGCGGCGTCGGAGGCGTAGGCGCGGTCTTTCCAGAGGATGGCGGCGCAGCCTTCGGGGGAAATCACGGAATAGTAGGCGTGCTCCATGATGAGGAGGCGGTTGCAGACGCCGATGCCGAGGGCGCCGCCGCTGCCGCCTTCGCCGATGACGACGGAGACGATGGGGACGGGCAGGCGGAACATTTCGCGGAGGTTGACGGCGATGGCCTCCGCGACGTGGCGCTCTTCGCCCTCGATGCCGGGGAAGGCGCCGGGGGTGTCGATGAAGGTGACGATGGGGACGCCGAAGCGCGCGGCGAGGCGCATGAGGCGGAGGGCCTTGCGGTAGCCTTCGGGGAAGGGGCAGCCGAAGTTGCAGGCGAGGTTGGACTTGGTGTCGCGCCCCTTCTGGGTGCCGATGACCATGACGCGGTGGCCGTTGAGCTTGCCGAAGCCGCCGAGGATGGACTGGTCGTCGGAGACGAGGCGGTCGCCGTGGAGTTCGGTGAAGTCGTCGACGAAGGCGGAGATGTAGTCGCCGGTGTAGGGGCGCAGGGGGTGGCGCGCGACCATGACTTCCTGCCAGGGCGTGAGGTGCGCGTAGAGTTCGCGCCGGGCGGCCTGGAGTTCCTTGCGAAGGCGGGCGGTTTCCTCTTCGACGGAGAGGTTGCTCTCCTCGGCGAATTTCTTGAGTTCGTCGAGCTTGTGCTGGAACTCGAGCAGGGGCTTTTCGAACGGCAGCATGTAGGACATGGCGCGCCTCACTCCACGATGGTCACGACGGTGCCCTTGGGCAGGATCGTGTACAGTTCTTCGATTTCTTCGTTCAGCAGCCGCACGCAGCCCGCGCTGGACTGGCTGCCGATCGACTCCGGCTCCCAGGTGCCGTGCAGGCCGTAGCCGGGGCGGTCGAGCGCGAGCCAGTGGGTACCGAGCAGGTTGCCGGGGTCGCCGTAGGGGATGGAGCGGCCGCCGGAGGGGAACCAGGTGGGATGCTCGATCTTGTCGACGATCTTGAAGACGCCCGCGGGGGTCCCGGCGTTGGTGCCGGTGGATACGCGGTAGCGCTTGAAGAATTTGCCGTCGAGGGTCAGCACCAGGTCGTTGCGGCTCTTGCTGACGCGCACGGCGAAGACGTGGTTGCGGCCGTCCAGGATCACCAGCTTCTGCCCCAGGCGGATGTTGTCCCCGCGCACGCCGTTGGCCTTGGCGATGAGCAGGACGGGGGTGTTGTAGGTCGCCGCGATCTTGCCGAGGAAGTCGCCGGACTGGACCGTGTACTCCATCTTCTCCGGCATCGGGTTCGGCGAGAAGAGCAAATCCATGTCGAGCTTCGAGAGGAACGCCTCGATTTCGGGATCGCCCGGACGCGCCCCCAGCGCTTCGAGCCCGACCTCGCGGGCACCCGCCAGGTCGCCGACGGACTGCTTCTCGCGGGCCTGCGCCATCAGCGCGTCGGCATCGCCGCCGGAAGGCGCGGGGAACTCTTCGGCGACCGGCGCGGGCGGCGCCGGGGGCGGAGCGACCGTTTCGGCGGGCGCTTCGGCTTCGGGAGCGGGGGAATCGACCGGTGCGGCGGGAGGGGCCGCATCCGGTTCCGGTTGCGGCGCCGGTGCCGGGGGGGGCGGCGGAGGAGGAAGGGGGTCCGGGACGGGGGCCGGTTCGGCGGGGGCGGCCTCCGGCAGCGGTTCGGCGGGCAGATCGCCCTCGACGGGCGCCTCGGGGAGTTCCAGCGGGTCGGCCGGCTCCACGCCGTCGTCCGCCTTGTTCCACCACCACCAGCCGGCGGCGAGCGCCGCGGCGAGGGCCGCCGCGCCGAGCACGACGACCATCAGCAGGCAGCCCGAACGCGATTTCTCGCGCCGCATGCGGTAGATGTCCTGGGAAAGGCCGAATTTGTCACTTGTATCCATGACTTCAGGTCCCTGTTCGTGTGGAGGGAAAGCGCGGACGTTCCGTTGTCAGCCGAGCCGGTCGAGGTCGCGCAGGACCAGTCCCATGTCGGGGTAGCGGTCGTCGGGGTTCTTGGCGATGCACTTCATGACGAGGTTCGCGAGGGCGACGGGGATGTCCGGGTTGAGCTGCCGGATGGGGGTGGGCGGCACCTTCGGATCGACCTGGTCGGCGCGGACCTTCTCGATCTTGTCGCCTTCGTACGGCTTGCGGAACGTGAGCATTTCGTAGCAGCAGATGCCGAAGGCGTATATGTCGGCCCGGTCGTCGGCGGTGTGGTTGACGAGCGTCTCCGGCGGAACGTAGGAGGTGGTGCCGGGGATTTCCTTGATTTTCTTGAAGAACCGCTTGCGGGGGAGCGCGAGGTCGAAATCGATCAGCACCATCTGCCCGTTCGGCTGTACGAGGAGGTTCTCGGGCTTGATGTCGAGGTGGAGATAGCCCTGCGAATGCACATACTGGATTGCGAGCGCCAGCTGCTTGATGAACACCATGACGTTGTCGGTCAGCAGCGGCTCGCGGTAGAGGATGAGGTCGCGGAGGGTGCGCGATTCGATGTATTTGAGCACCATGTAGGGGATTTTGCCCTCGTAGCCCTGCTTGACGAACGGCACGATGTCGGGCCGTCCCTTCCGGATTTTGGCGAGGATGTCGCCGCCGCGGAAGAAGCGGGCGCGGGCCTTGCGGTCCTTGGCGGTCATCGCGTCGAGGACGCGGATGACGTACCGTTCCTGCTGGGCGTCGACGGCCACGTACAGCTTGGTCATTCCCCCGCCCGAAATGGAGCGGGTGATCGAATATCCTGCAAAACTCTGGTTCATGTCCCGCACTCTACCCGCACGGCCCCTGTTTGGCAACGCCCGTTTTCCGGCGGCGGCCCGCAGGCCGCGCCGGAGGGAGGACGGGGCCGGTACCCGTCCGGGATCGCAGGGGGGCGGGGCCGGCTTGTTTGCAATTACGGGAAACATTGATGTTTTCCCTGTTTTCCGTCGTGCTCTCCTCCATGAACATTCCCCCCGTCTCCGCGCCCGGAGCCGGGCATCCTCCGCCGGTCGTCCGCCCGGAAAACGCGCTTGTCGGGTACGGGGGCGGGTTGGTAGAGTCGGGGACATGGAAACAACGCACAGTCATCGGTTCGGGCTTCGGTATGGTCTTGCGGTCGCGCTGCTCGCGGCGGCCTGGAGTGCGGGGACCGCGCGGGGGCAGCAGCTCGCCCCGGCGTACGCCCCGCCGCGCGACACGGCGGCCCCCTCCGCCGCGCCCGCCCTCGCCGACGAGGCGCCGGCGCCGGACCCGAACGTCATCGACGTGCAGGCCGATTCCCTCTCCTACGACGCGGTGCGCAACCTCATCGTCGCCGACGGCGCCGTCCGCGTCACCAAGGGCCTCGACAGCGTGGAGGCCGACTACGCCGAAGTGGACACCGTGCGCGAGACGGTCTACGCCAAGGGCAACCTCTGCGTCCGCTACCAGGGCAGCGAATGGCGCGGCGCGGAGACGCATTTCAACTTCCGCACCGGCCTCGGCGACTTCGGCGCGTTCTCGCTGCGCAAGGAACCGTTCACGGTGATCGCGGAGGAGTCGCACCGCGAGGACGCCCACCGCATGAGCCTCTCGGGCGTGATCCTGACGACGTGCGAGCCGGACAATCCGGAGTACTCGGTGCGGGCGTCGTGGGCGTCGCTGGAGGACGAGAGCATCATCCGGGCGAAGCACGTGCGGTTCCAGCTGGGGCCGGTGCCGTTCTTCTACTTCCCGTACATCAAGGCGAACATCCACTGGTTCGACAACTTCGAGTTCACCCCCGGCTACAGCTCCACGCACGGCGCGTTCCTCCTCACCGCCTACCGCCACCGCTTCAACGACACCTGGACGAGCCGCACGCACCTCGACATCCGCACCAAGCGCGGCGTCGGCCTCGGCGAAGACATCCTCTGGGACGACCCCGGCGGCGCCTACGAAGGCATCGCCCGCGCCTACTGGATCAACGACCGGAAGCCCTGGAAGAGCGACTCCCAGAAGGCGGAGCGCGAGGACCTCATCGAGGACAACCGCTACTGGCTGCGCTTCGGCGACCGCCACAACATCACCGACCGCGACTACCTGCTGACCGAACTCAACTACGTCAGCGACCCGTGGATGCTCCACGACTTCTTCGACGACACCTACCAGAAGAACGTCCAGCCCGAAAACCGCGTCACGCTCACCCACCGCGGCGACCTCTTCACGGCGGGCATCGGCGTCGTGATGCGCCTCAACGACTTCTACTCCAACGTCAGCCGGCTGCCCGAAGTCTCCTTCGACGTCAACCGCGTGCAGATCCTCGAAACCCCCTTCTACTACGAGAGCGCGAACACGATGGGCTTCCTCAAGAAGGAGTACTCCGAGCAGGCGCAGGACGCGGGGAACGAAGACTACGACGCCTTCCGCCTCGACACCCGGCACATGGTCTACTGGCCCACGCGCAGCTTCGGCTTCCTGAGCATCGTCCCGCGCGCCGGCTACCGCGGCACCTACTATTCCAAGACCCTCGAAACCGCCGTCTACACCAACGTCGTCGCCGTCACCAACGAGATGGGCCTGGCCATCGGCACCACCAACGAGACCGAGACCGTCCTCTCCGACGGCTCCTCCGTCTGGCGCAACCTGCCCGAGTTCGGCGCCGAGGCCTCCTTCACCGCGTTCGGCATGCTGATGGACGGCCCGACCGGCATCGAGGAAGACCAGGGCCTGCGGCACGTCGCCGAACCCTACGCCGACTGGACCCTGCGGCTCAAGCCAAACGTCCATCCCGACGAACTCTGGCAGTTCGACTCCGTCGACGCGCTCGACAAGCGCAACACCGTCCTCGTCGGCATGAAGAACTACCTGCAGACCAAGCGCAAGGGCCGCCTGCACAACCTCATCTACGCCGACGTCTACACCACCCTCAACCTCGACCCCGACAAGGACAACGGCGAAGACACGCTCGAAAACGTCGGCGCCAAGGCCGAGCTGCTGCCCTTCACGCCGTTCTACTGGAACCTGCAGGGCGTCTACGACGTGCAGGACAGCCGCCTCTACACCTTCGACACCCAGGCCGGACTCGATTTCGAAGGCTACTTCCGCGGCGGCGTCGACTACCGCTTCAAGGACGAAGTCCGCGAATCCATCGCCGCCGACGTCTCCCTCTTCCCCGAACAGCGCTGGGAAGCGCGCGTGTACGCCCGCGTCGATCTCGAAGAGAACGAAATCGAAGAACACTCCTACTACCTCATCCACCGCACCAAGTGCCTCGGCATCGGCCTCGGCGTGCGCATCCGGCCCGACCACACCGACGACGGCGAAGACGACTACTCCGTCTGGTTCCGCATCTGGCCGCTCGCCTTCCCGCAGTTCTTCAGCGAGCCGTAAGGCCGGTCCCGTCCCCGAGGTTCCCCGAAATGCCATCCTCCTCCCCCCTCTGCCTCGTCACCGGCGGCGCCGGATTCATCGGCTCCGCCCTCGTCCGCGGACTCCTCGGACGCGGCTGCCGCGTGCGCGTCTTCGACGACCTCTCCAGCGGCCGCCCCGAGAACCTCGCCGGACTCGAAGGCCGGATCGACTTCGTCCGCGGCGACGTCCGCGATGCCGACGCCGTGCGCGACGCCGTGCGCGGTGCCGATACCGTCTTCCATCTCGCCGCCATCGCCTCCGTGCAGGCCTCCGTCGACGACCCGCTCGCCACCCACGACGTCAACGTCACCGGCACCCTCAACACCCTGATTGCGGCGCGCGACGAACACGTCCGCCGCTATGTCTTCACCTCCTCCTCCGCCGTCTACGGCGACTCCCCCGAGATGCCCAAGCGCGAGACCATGACGCCCGCCCCCATGAGCGGCTACGCCCTCTCCAAGCTCGCCGGCGAACACTACGGCAGCATCTTCAGGAACCTCTACGGCCTGCCCTTCTTCGCCCTCCGCTACTTCAACGTCTTCGGGCCGCGCCAGAACCCGGCCAGCCACTACGCCGCCGTCGTCCCCCTCTTCATCCGCGCCGCGCTGGCCGGGGAATCCCCGACCATTTACGGCGACGGCCTCCAGACCCGCGACTTCACCTACGTCGAAGACATCGTCTCGGCGAACCTCTGCTGCATGGACGTCCCCGACTCCGCCGCCGGCGCCGTCTGCAACGTCGCCTACGGCGAACGCATCACCGTCCTCGACCTCGCGCGGAAGATCGCCGCCCTCGCCGGCTCCGCCGCGGCGCCGGTGCACCTGCCCGCGCGCCCCGGCGAAATCCGCGACTCCCAGGCCGACTCCACCCTTGCGCGGAATTTGCTCGGGTGGCGTCCGGCGTGGACATTCGACTCCGCGTTGCGCGAAACGGTTGCCTGGTACCGGGCACGGTGAGATGGGGGGGGACCCCGCCGCACGCGGCGGGGCGCAGGACCTCTTGGAGGGGGGAGGGAGAGAGGGAGGGG
>CACXEY010000216.1 GCA_902766695.1 uncultured bacterium | reverse complement strand
CCGCGCGGCGGCGGATGTCGGCGATGCGGTCGTTCTACCGCTTCCTCATCCGCGAGGGGACGGTCAAGGAGAACCCGTTCACGGGCCTCTCGATGCCCAAGATGGGGCGGCGCCTGCCCAAGGTGCTGACCGTCGAACAGATGCTGGCGCTCCTCGAAGCCCCGCGCGCGCTCCATGACGCCGCGGCGTCCGCCGCCGCGAAGCGCCCCGCCGCCCCCGCCCGCGTGGCGGCGGCATCCACGCCGGAAGCCGAGGCCGCGGCGGCGCGGCGGGCGGCCTTCGCGGAATACGCGGCGGTGCGCGACACGGCCATCCTGGAGCTGATGTACAGCACGGGGATGCGCATAGCCGAGCTCTGCGGCCTCAGCGAACAGCGGCTGGACCTGGTGGGCGGCGTCGCGCTCGTCCGCGGCAAGGGCCGGAAGGAGCGGATGTGCCCCATCGGCGGCCCGGCGGTCGTCGCGATGCGCAAAGCGCTCGACGCGCGGGCGGAAATCCGTCCGTACCTGCCGCCGCCGAAGGGCGGAGGCGCGCGCGGCGGACCGGTGCCGCTCTTCCTCAACAAGCTCGGCGGGGCGCTGACCCCGCGGTCGGTCGAGCGTTCCTTCAAGCGCTGGCTCGCGTGGGCGGGGCTCGATTCGCGCCTCACGCCCCACGCCCTCCGCCACAGCTTCGCCACCCACATGCTCGACGCCGGCGCCGACCTCCGCAGCGTCCAGGAGCTGCTGGGGCACGCGAGCCTCTCCACCACGCAAATCTACACGCACGTGAGCGTGGAGCGGCTGAAGCAGGAATACCGGAAGGCGCATCCGAGGCGGTGAGGGCGATGATGGCGAGACGGGACAACCGAGACCACCGGGACAACCGGGACGGGAAACGAAGCGCCGTGTCCCGGTGGTCCCGGATGTCCCGGGCGTCCCGTCAGGAGGCCCCCGCCCATGCTTGAGTTCCGCCAGGTCTCCAAGCGCCACGGGGCGCAGATCGTCTTCGACGCGGTATCCTTCCGCGTGTCGGCGGGGGAGCGTATCGGCATCGTCGGACCGAACGGCGCGGGCAAGTCCACCCTCTTCGAGCTGATTGCCGGCGGGATGGCGCCCGACGCCGGCGCCGTCGACGTCCACCCCGCGCTCCGCATCGGCTGGCTCCGCCAGCAGATTCCCCCCGCCGACCTCTCCACGCCGCTCGTCCGCCACGCCGAGACCGCCGTTCCCGGCATCGAGGAAATCCGCGCCGAGACCGCGCGCCTCGAAGCCGAGGTGGCATCCCCCTCCGGCGCCGCCGACCCCGCCGAATCCGACCGCCTTCTCCGCCGCCTCGGCGAGCTCCAGGCCGCCTTCGAAGCCGCCGGCGGCTACGGCCAGCGCGCCCGCGCCGCCGCCGCCCTCGCCGGACTCGGCTTCCGCGAACGCGACCTCGACCGTCCGCTCCGCGACTTCTCCGGCGGCTGGCGCATGCGCGCCGAACTCGCGCGCGTCCTGCTCGGCGAGCCCGACCTCCTCCTCCTCGACGAACCGAGCAACTACCTCGACCTGCCCGCCGTCGAATGGCTCCGCCGCCGCCTCGACGCCTTCCGCGGCACCCTCCTGCTCGTCTCCCACGACCGCTACCTCCTCGAATCCCTCACCGCCCTCACCCTCGAAGTCGCCGGCGGCCGCGTGACCCGCTACCCCGGACCCTACTCCTACTACGCCGCCGAACGCGAAAAGCGCCGAGCCGTCCTCCTCGCCCGGCAGGCCAACGAAGACCGCCGCCGCGCCCAGGTCCAGCGTTTCGTCGACCGCTTCCGCGCCAAGAGCTCCCTGTCCACGCGCGTCCAGAACAAGATCAAGATGCTCGAGCGCATGGACGAGGTCCGTACCGTCGTCGAGCCGCTCGCCCGCGGACGCCCCTCCTTCCGGCTCGCCGCCCCGCCGCGCTGCGGCGACGAAGTCCTCCGCTGGACCGACCTCGGCTACACCTACGACGGCGGTGCCCGCTGGATCTTCCGCGACATCTCCGGCGAACTCCACCGCGGCGACAAGATCGCCGTCGTCGGGCCCAACGGCGCCGGCAAGACCACCTTCCTGCGCGTCGTCGCCGGCATCCTGCCGCCCTCCGAAGGCGCCTGCCGTCCCGGCCACCTCGTCCGCCCCGGCTACCAGAGCCAGGAATCCGCCGAGACCATGCCCGCCCCCCAGACGTGCCTCGAAATCATGAAGGCCGCCGGGCCCGACGCCCCCGAATCCGAAATCCGCACCCTCCTCGGCGGATTCGGTTTCACCGGCGAAGCCGCCGAAAAGCGCGTCGGCGTCCTCTCCGGCGGCGAGCGCATCCGCCTCGCCTTCGCGCGCCTCCTCCTGCGCCCGCCGAACCTCCTCCTCCTCGACGAACCCACCACCCACCTCGACGTCGAAAGCCGCGAAGCCCTCCAGGAAGCCCTCCGCGCCTACGAAGGCACCGTCCTCTTCGT
>CACXEY010000215.1 GCA_902766695.1 uncultured bacterium | reverse complement strand
GGGGGGTAGGGTACCGCGGGGGCGCATGGCGGTGTCGATGAGGGGCAGGGTCGCGGGCGGGTTGGTTTCGAGGAGGCGGCGGACGAGTTTGCCGCGGGCGAATAGCCATTTGCCGAAGGCCCAGTCGAGGGCGGGCAGGCCGCCGGCTTCTTCGCGGATGGCCCGTACGGTGTCGCGGGCGGTCATGTGGTCGGGGACGGGGGCGTCGGAGAAGAGGGAGCAGACTTCGATGTTTTCGCGCGTGGTGTACTGGCGGCCGGCGATGATCCAGAGGTCGCGGTGGGTGGGACGGTGGCGGATCTTGACCGCGCCTTCGGGGTCCCACGCGACGATGCGCCAGCGGTCGGAAGGCAGGGGAATTTCGTCCTGCGCGAGGGACTGGAAGAAGGTGTGGCCGGTACGCTCGGCGAGGCAGAGGACGCGCTGGTCGGTCGGGGCGTAGCGGGGAAGGTGGTCGAGGGCGGCGAGGAGGAAGGTCTGGAGGTCGTAGGAGGGATAGAAGTGGACGTGGGCGTCCATGAGGATGCGGATGGAGCGGGAGGAGGAGGGAGAAGCGCTCATGGGGAGGCCGGATTGTCGGGATTCGGGGATTCGGGGATCCCGCCGGAAGGAGCGGGAGGGTTCAGCCATTGGGCGAGGGGGGAATCGGGGGGGAGGCGGAAGGCGGAGGGGTGGCCGCGGAGGGAGATGGTGCCGTCGGGATGGTAGAGGAGGGTGTTGGAGAGGGTCTGGGAGCCGGTACGGGTGATGCGGAGGGAGGCGAAGGGGTGGGAGTCGGCGGGCGGCAGGGGGAGCCATTCGGCGGCACGGAGGGGGGCCAATGCGGCGAGAAGGGCGGGGAAGTCGGGGGGCGGGCGGACCCAGTCGCCAGTGACGGGATCGCGGCGGACGGTGAAGGTGCGGAGCGGGGAGCGGGCGTCGATGGACAGGATGTTGGAGGCGGGGATGGAGAGGACGTCTAGGGATTGGTAGGGTTCGGCGTCGAGGGGGAAGTCGAGGAGGGCGGTGGGGGCGGCGATGGCGGTCGCGGTTTCGCCGTCGATGCGGATGCGGCAGGCGTCGGGGGCGGGGCCGCCACTGGATGCGCCGTCGCCGCCTTCGGGGGTGTCGAGGGGGCCGGCGAAGAGGATGGCGGGGGCGTCTTCGCCCTGGAGGGTGATCTGGATGCGGCGGGTGTAGCGGGGTTCGGGGGGTGGCGGCAGGGCGGAGGCGGCGGAGGGGGAGGGCGGGGTCTCGAAATCCATGACGCGCACGGCGGCCCATCCGGCAAGGAGGGCGTCGATGGCGGCGGGGTCGGCGGGGACGCGGCGGGGGCGCTCGATCTGCCAGGTGCCGTTGCCGGTGCGTTCGAGCTGGAGGACGGAGTCGCCGCTTTCGGCGCGGATGCCGCGGATGCGGGAGGGAAGGGAGAGGCCGGGAATGCGGCGGTCGCGGAGGTCGTCGGGCCGGACGGCGAGGGCGCGCGCGGCGGCGTCGGGGACGGCGTAGACGGAGTTTTCGCCCTGGAGGCGGGCGTAGACGAGTCCGGGCGCGGAGGCGAGGGGATCGCCGAAGGCGACCATGCGGGCCCCGGGGCCGCCTTCGGTGTCGAGGATGGCGGTGAGGGCGCTGCGGGTGTCGAGGCCGTAGGGGGAGAAGTCGGTCACGCCGTCCTGGACGAACTGGACGACGGTGCAGGCGAAGAGTTCGCGCAGGATGGTATCGACGGGGACGGGATCGGCCCGCGTGTCGACGGGCTGGAGGATGCGCCAGGCGCCGGCCGGGGTGCGGGCGAGCTGGATGTAGCCGGAGTCGTTGCGGATTTCGAGGCGGGTGACGGCGGAGGGGACGCCGGCGAGGAGGGTGCGGCTGCGGAGGGCGTCGGGGGTCGCGGGGAGGAGGTCGAGGATGGCGGTGGGGACGCGGATGACGCCGTCCTGGCCTTCGCGGCGGACGTAGACGCCGTCGCCGAGCGGGGAGCGGCGGCCGATGAGGAGGCGGTTGGTCGCGGGGCCCTGCATGGCGGCGATGGCGGCGGCGGGCGGTTCGAGGCCGTAGTGGGCGTAGGCGTCGGGGGAGCGGCCGGCCGGGAGGATGACTTCGCCGCGCGGGAGGTCCTGGAGGGTCGCCAGAATCTGCCGGATGCGCGAGGCGTCGGCCGGCGCCGCGATGGGGGCCGCGAGGCGCCAGGCGGCGCCGCGGCGCAGGCAGGCGAACCGGCCGGCGGGGCAGTCGATTTCGAGGGCGGTCACGCGCTCGGCGTCGATGCGCAGGGCGCGGCGGAGGCGGGCGGCGCGGTCTCCCCCGGCGGCGTCGCCGCGCTCCCACACGAAGAGGTAGGCGCCGAGCAGCAGGACGGCGGCGGCCAGCCAGGCGGTGGTGCGGCCCCTCATGCTACCTCCTCCTCCGCCAGGCGACGGCGAATCCGGCCGCGGCCAGCAGCGCCGGGAATCCAACCGCGATGCACGCGAAGAGGCGGTGGAGCTGCGGGCGGGTCGCGAGGACGCGCCGGTCTCCGGCGTCGCGCGGGCCGGGGACCATGCGGGCGGGGGCGTCGTCGAGCAGCCAGTGGACGGCGTTCAGGAAGAGGTCGGAGTTGGCCCCGACGAGGCCGCCGTTGGAGGCGAATCCGGAGTCGCCGAAGACCATCATCCGGGTGGGCCGGATCTGGACGTGCACGCCGGGCACGGGACCGCGCTCGACGGCGACGGCGACGGGTAGCGGTCCGGGCAGGTCCGTGGGCGGATCGTAGTGGGGGGAGGCGTCGCCGGGATCGTACTCGGCCCAGCTGTCGGGCGAGGAGAGGACCACCGGCGTCACGACCGGCTTGTCGCCGCCCGGCGGCTGCGGGATCGGCCGCAGGCTCCGGGTGAGCGCGAATACCGCCGAGCTGCCGCGCAGGGAGTCGGTGACGGGATGCCCCGGGAAGGCGTCCGCGTGGAGGTCGCGCCCGCCGAGGGAATGCACGGGGTCGGCGACGGTGTCGCCGCCGGTCTGCACCCCCCAGTCGCGCAGGAGCGGGCCGAGGCCGGTGTCGGTGCGCGGATCGAGCAGCAGCAGCAGGCGGCCGCGGCGGTCGAGATGGCCGCGCAGGAGGTTGAGTTCGTGGCCCGCCAGCGGGTTCTGCGGTCCGGCGAGGACCAGCAGGGCGCAGTCGGCGGGGACCGCGCGGGCGGTGCCGAAGTCGAGTTCGCGGACGTCCCAGTTCTCGTCGCGCATGCGGTCGGCGATGCGCGAGCAGCCGGTCGGACCGAAGTCGCCCGGCGAGCGCTCGCCGTGCCCGCGCAGGAAGTAGACCACCGGGCGGCTCGGGCGCACCAGGGACCGGATCGCCCCCGACACCAGCGCCTCGCCGCGGTAGGCGCCGCCGGCGGACAGGCGGGCGGCCGGTATCGACGCGCGGCGGCCGTCGATTTCCACGATGATGCCTTCTTCCGCCGCGCCGGACGCCCCGGCGTCGCGGAGGAGCGACTCGGCTTCCGCCAGGTCGCGGTCGGGGTGGACGTGGCGGACCGTAATGCCCGGCGAGAGGGCCGCGTACTCGCGGAGGAGGTCGGCCGTCGGCTGCCAGGCGTCGTTCTCCGGCCGCATCAGGACCGTGAAGCGGATCGCGTCGGGGCCGTCCTCCAGCAGGCGGAGGGTCTTCTCGGAAAGCCGCCCCACCGCGTCGCTGCGCGCGTGCAGGCGGACCCAGTGGCGCGAGGCCAGGAGGTTCACCATCGCGAACAGCACCGCCGCCAGCGCCACCGACACCGCCAGGTCCGTCCGCCCCAGCCAGCGACGCCAGCGCTGCGCGCGGCCGGCGGCGGAAAAACGGGATGCATTGAAGCGGCGTGGCATGGTCGTTCTCTCCCGCTCAGCGCAGACGGCGCGCCTCCAGCAACCGTACCGACGCGAACAGCAGCAGCGCCGCCGCCGACAGATGGAACACCAGCGTCCGCGTGTCCAGTATCCCCGCCGCGAAATCCCGCATGTGCTGCGGCGCCGACAGGGCCCTCAGCAGCGCCGCCGCCCCCGCCACCTCCCCGCCGCCGCGCAGCGCCAGCAGCCCGCCCGACACCCACACTCCCAGCACGCCGAAGCTCAGCATCGCCG
>CACXEY010000214.1 GCA_902766695.1 uncultured bacterium | reverse complement strand
GTCAAGGTCGGCAGCACCGTCACCAAGGACACGGTCGTCGGCATCATCGAGGCCATGAAGGTCATGAACGAAATCAAGGCCGAGACGAGCGGCGTCATCAAGAAGGTGCTGGTGGACAATGCGATGGCCGTTCAGTACGGGCAGCCTCTGTTCCTGGTCGGCAAGGCCTGAGGCCCGCCCCGCCATGTTCAAGCGCATCCTGATCGCCAACCGCGGCGAAATCGCCGTCCGCGTCATCCGCGCCTGCCGCGAGATGGGCATCCATACCATCGCCGTCCACTCCCAGGCCGACGAGTCCTGCCTCCACGTGCAGCTCGCCGACGAGTCGGTATGCATCGGCGCCGCCCCCGCCTCCGAAAGCTACCTCAAGATCCCCAACATCATCAGCGCCGCCGAGGTCACCGGCGCCGACGCCATCCACCCCGGGTTCGGCTTCCTGTCCGAGAACGCGCACTTCGCGGAGGTCTGCGAGGAGTGCGGCATCGCGTTCATCGGCCCCTCCCCGCGCAACATCCGCGAGATGGGCGACAAGTCCCGCGCCCGCGACATGATGCGCGCCGCCGGCGTCCCCGTCACCCCCGGCAGCGACGGCACGGTGCCGACCGCCGACGAGGCGCTCAAGATCGCCCGCCGCCTCGGCTATCCCGTGCTCATCAAGGCCGTCGCCGGCGGCGGCGGCAAGGGCATGCGCACCGCCCGCGACGACGCCGAACTCCTGCAGGGCTTCACCGCCGCCGCCACCGAGGCGGAGCGCGCGTTCGGCAACGCCGAAGTCTACCTCGAGAAGCTCGTCGTCAACGCCCGGCACATCGAGGTCCAGCTCCTCGCCGACAACCACGGCCACGTCTACGCCCTCGGCGAGCGCGACTGCTCCATCCAGCGCCGACACCAGAAGCTCCTCGAAGAGACCCCGTCCCCCGCCCTCTCGCCCGACCGCCGCAAACGCCTCCTCAAGGCCGCCGTGCGCGCCGCCAAGGCGTGCGGGCTGCGCAACGTGGCGACGATCGAGTTCCTGTGGGACGAGGACGCGCACGAATTCTACTTCATGGAAATGAACACCCGCATCCAGGTCGAGCACCCCATCACCGAGGAAGTGACCGGCGCCGACCTGCTGCAGCTGCAGATCCGCGCCGCGGCCGGGGAGGAATTCCGGTTCCGCGACGCCGACTTCGAGCCGCACGGCCACGCCATCGAAGTGCGCATCAACGCCGAGAACCCCTACAAGAACTTCACGCCCGCCCCCGGCCTCATCCAGGCCGTCCACTTCCCCGGCGGCCCCGGCATCCGCATCGACTCCCACATCTACTCCGGCTACGAAGTCCCCCCCTACTACGACAGCATGCTCGGCAAGATCATCGCCCGCGGCCGCACCCGCGAGGAAGCCATCATCCGCATGGCCCGCGCCCTCTCCGAATTCAAGATCGAGGGCCCCTCCACGACCGTCCCCGTCGCCCAGGCCCTGCTCGCCGACGTCCGCTACCGCAACGGCGAATACAACACCCACTTCCTCGAATCCTTCATGGACGACGTCTTCTCCGTCTCCTGACCCTCCCCCCCGATGCCCCCGTCCGACGCCAGCTGGTCCCCCGCCCGCACGGCGCTCGAACAGCGCATCGAGGGCGTCCTCTCCCGCCTCGCCGAAGACCCGCGCGCCGCCGGACCCCATCCCGCGCCGGCGCGCACCGTCGTCATCGGCGGCGGCACCGGACTCTCCACCATCCTCGGCGGACCCGACCCCGACGGCTTCGGCACCCGCGGCATCATGCGCGAATTCGCCCGCGTGCAGGTCGGCGTCTGCACCACCGACGACGGCGGCAGCACCGGGGAGCTCGTCCGGCGACTGCCCATGATCGGCATCGGCGACTTCCGCAAGGTCATGCTCTCCATGATGGACCCCGCCCGGCTGGCCCGCCGCTACGGACCCGGCATCCCCGCCGCCGTCCTCCTTCAGCGCGTCTTCTCCCACCGCTTCGGCGACCGCCCCCCGACCGCCGCCGAATGGAAAGACCCCCTCCGCGTCCTCCCCGCCGACGCCTCCCGCAGCGCCTCCCCCGCCCTCCGCCGCGCCCTCGCCGCGCTCGCCGGGCCCCTCCCCGCCGACGTCCGGCGCCGCCTCTTCGTCCCCGGCCACTGCTTCGGCAACCTCCTCATGGCCGCCGCCATCTTCCGCGCCGCCGCCTTCCGCACCGACCGCGCCCCGTCCGCCGCCGCCCTCCGCCGCGGACTCGCCGACGTCGCCACCGTCCTCTGCGTCGCCCCCGGCACCGTGCACCCCGCCACCGCCGTCCCCGGGATGCTCGTCTACGAATACGCCAACGGCGTCAGTCTCACCGGCCAGGCCCTCGCCGCCCGGGAGCGGCGCGGATGCGCCGTCCGCCGCGTCGGCATCCGCTTCGCCGCCCGCCCCGCCGCCGACCCGCGGCTCCTCGCCGCCCTGCGCGAAGCCGACCTCATCGTCTACGCCCCCGGCAGCCTCTACAGCAGCATCCTGCCCGTCCTCCTCGTCCCCGGCGTCGCCGACGCCATCCGCGCCAACCGCGCCGCCGTCAAGGTTCTCGGCGCGAACCTCTGGATCCAGGAAGGCGAAACCGACCGCTCCTTCCGGCAGGAAACCCGCGGATTCTGGGTCAGCGAACTCATCGAAGCCTACGGCCGCAACATTCCCGGCGGTATCGACGGCCTCTTCGACGCCGTCCTTTCCGCCAGCCTCGACGCCGTCCCCGCCAGCATCATCCGCAACTACGCCCTCGAAGACAAACACCCCATCCACCTCGACCGTTCCCGCGTCGCCGCCCTCGGCGTCCTCCCCGTCGAAGCCAGCCTCTTCCACCACCTCCACTGGCGCCGCGACGTCATGCTCCACCACGACGCCGCCCGCTTCGCCGCCGCCCTCCGCACCCTCTACGAAGAACTCTCCGCCTCCCCCCGCCCCTCCCGCCCTCGCCCCCCCTCCCCCGCTCTCCCGGCAGTCCCGCGCCAAGCGGTCCCGCGCCGCGGCGGAAACGCCGCGGTCCCCCACCCCTCCCCCCTCGCCACCGGCGCCCCCACCGCCTTTTCCCGCATGGAGTCCTGCCGCACCGCCCTCTCCCGCATCCCCGTCTCCCCCCCCACCCTCCGTCCCCTCCTCGAAGACTTCCTCTGGAAGCACGCCGACATCCTCCCCACGCACCTCGCCCGCGTCCGCCGCATCCGGGTCGTCCCCGCCGACCGCTGGACCCGCAGCCAGGAATGGGACAACATCCAGGGCTACTACGACCCCGCCACCGCCACCATCAACCTCCACGCCCAGGCCCTGGCCACCCCGCAGACCCTGATGGCCAACTTCGCCATCGCCCTCGGCGAATCCCTCCTCGGCGACTACATCGCCGAAAAACGCTGGCTCGACGACCCCGCCGCCGCCTGCCGCGTCTACGAAATCCGCCTCCGCCCCGCCGCCGAGCGCCACTGCTTCTTCGGCGACCGCGACCTCGCCGAAGGCCTCCACCTGTCCCAGATGCAGCCCCGCCCCGGCGATTCCCTCCGCTGGTGGCGCGCGGTTCCCCGCGATACCGGATTCCTTCCCTGCGGCATCTTCTTCGGCCTCGCCTACGCCTGGTACCTCGACAACCGCTACACCCCGTCGCTGGACATGGAAATGGAGATGCTCCACTGGCCCCCCGCCAGCCTTCTCCCCTACCAGAACCGCATCCGCATCCGCCACCGCGCCGTCGTCCGTTTCTTCCGCACCCGCGTCTTCGCCCCCTGACCCGCCCCTCCCCGTTTTTCCCCCCTCCCCCCGAGGTCCCGCGCCGCGGCGGAAACGCCGCGCCCCCCCCTTTCCCCCACCCCCTCCTCCCCGCCGCCCGCGCATTGACTCCCCCGCCTTTTTCGGGCATAGTCGCCTCCATCATGAAAAACGAAACCATCCAAGAAAAACTCCAGGCGGAACGCAACCAGGCGTTGCTCGACTCCTGCCGGTACATGCACAGCGAAACCGTATCCTCCGTCCCGCCCCTCCAGCTGGACATCGCGGGGCTCTCCCGCCTCTCGGAGGACGACATCACCCTCTTCGAGGCCCTCCAGATCGACGCCGCGCGCATCGCCATCGAGTCGGTCGCCTCGCTCTCCAAGATCAACGAGGTCGACCACATGGGCGGCGGCCTCGACATGATCCCCCCGCTGCTCCTGACGCTCTCCATCGTCAACCGCGCCGAGCGCGACTTCACCATCGAGAACGCCCACACCTCCATCGGCTACTACTCCGCCCTCGCCGCGCTCGGCTTCCTCGACCGCCAGTACGTCGTCGACTCCTTCCGCCGCGGCCTGGACATCCCCGGCCACGTCTCGTGGGTTCCCGGCGGCACCCAGCTCAACGGCGGGCGCCTCGGCGTCATGATTCCCGCCGCCGTCGGCCAGGCCCTCGGCAAGCGCGCCGCCTACGGCTCCGAAGCCTGGGTTCTCTGCCACTGCGGCGACGCCGGCTGGATATCCGGCCAGGCCCTCAACGGCTTCCACGCCGCCAAGAAGCTGGGCGCGCCCGTCTCCTTCATCATGCACCGCAACGGAATCCAGCTCTCCGGGACCACCGCGCAGATGACCGGCGCCGACCCGCGGCCGATCCTCGAATCCCTCGGCGTCCAGATCCTCGAGACCCCGTCCCTCTACGAAGCCGGCACCCTCTGGCAGAGCCTGCGCGAAGCCCGTTCGCTGGCCCGCAACGGCGTACCCTCCCTCATCTACCCCGTCGGCAAGACCGGCACCACCCTCGCCGAAGTCGCCGAACGCTTCGGCATCGCCGCCGAACTCGAAGCCTTCGCCGCCAAGAACGGCGTCCCCATGGATACCGTCGTCTGGCTGCCCGGCTGCCTCATGAGCTACCGCGACCTCCCGTCCATGATGGAGTGCCTCTTCTTCGTCAACGGCCTCCCCGGCGGCAAGGCGCACCACGACGGCCACATGAAGGGCCGCGACGCCGCGGCCGTCCTCGCCAACCCCATGCTCCAGTTCACCGCCGCCCAGACCGCCGCCCTCGAACGCTGGCGCGCCCTCCCGCAGGTATCCGTCACCACCGCCGCCCGCCCGGCTCCCGGCGCCGAGAACCTGCCCATTCCGGACGAAGCCGCCGCCAAGGTCGCCCTCCCGTCGCCCGGCGGCAAGTGGGTCTCCCCGCGCGCGGGCGTCTCCGCCGGCTACGAACTCGTCGCCAAGACGCACCCCGATTCCATGTTCATCCTCGACTGCGACCTCGCGCCCTCCACCAAGGTCGACGCCGCGATGAAGGCCCTCGACGCCGACCACGTCTTCCAGCTCTCCATCGAAGAGCAGCTCGCGACGATGATGGCCAACGGCCTCTCCGTCTCCACGCCCGATCCCAAGCTCGTCGTCTTCGCGACGTTCGCCGCCTTCTTCGAGGGCATCGCGCGCGAAGGCTTCGAGATGTGGCGCTACCAGCGCAACCTCAACGGCGCCAACGAAGGCCTGAACGTCACGTTCCACCTCTCGCACGTCGGCAGCTGCACGGGCCGCGACCACTTCAGCGGCTGGTCGCTCGACTGGATCAACCTCGCCATCGGCTACCTCCCGTACCTCGACCGCTTCTACGCCCCGGCCGACGCCCGTTCCGCGTTCGTCGCCATCCGCGACCTCGCCGCGCGCAACGGTGCCCACATCATCGGCGTGCCGCGCGACAACCTGCCCATCCTGACCGGCCCCGACGGCGCCCCCGTCTGGGAGAACACCACCGCCTGGACCGACGCCTCGCTCCTGCGCGAACGCCTGGGCGCCCGCAAGGCCATCCTCGGCTTCGGGGCCTCCGCCTGCGTCGCGGCCGAAGCCGCCGACAAGTTGGCGGCGGAAGGCATCGACGTGGACGCCTGGGCCGTCAACGGCCTGCCGCTCTCCGAGCACCGCCTCGAGTCGTGGTTCAACCGCTATCCCGACGGCATCGTCACCGTCGAGGACGGCCTGGTCGGCACCCTGGCCGACGGCATCCGCGGCTTTGCCGGACTGGTCCGCACGGCGGCCTTCGGCAAGGACATCCCCCTGCGGCACCTCGGCATCACCGACCCGCGCGTGGCCCCCTCCGAAGGCCACCTCGAGCTCTGGCGCTACTTCGGCATCGACACCGACTCCGCCATCGCCGCCGTCAAGTCCCTCTGACGCCTCCCCGCCCTCCAAAGACCGCGGGAAAGGGTGCCCCCGGGCACCCTTTCCCGTATTCCCCCATTCCCGCCAACCCTGCGGATGTGAAGCCCCTGGATGGCGGATTCAGTTCCATCTTTTTGCGCAGGATGTGCGGGAGCGCCCGCCCCCCCACTCCGTTGCACCGCAACAACAAATGCGAACCTTGTCCCCGGCCTGCGTACCAGGCAAAGGACTGGATGTACTCCGATTTGTCCCCCCTCTTTTTGCATGGTACGGCCACCCGGCCGTCGGGTGCGCCCGACCGGAAATCGCAAGGTTTTTGCCGGCCAACTCCAAAGTCGCGATTCCGTCCTGCGCCCCGATAGCGCATGGATGCGTCTTGGGGATGTTGCCGGGCGAGCAAAAGTGGAAGGGTTCGGGCGAGCAAAAGTGGAAGGTTTTTGGAAGGATTTCCGTTGTGGCGGAATGAGT
>CACXEY010000213.1 GCA_902766695.1 uncultured bacterium | reverse complement strand
GACACTTATCGGAAGAACGACGCCTAATCTAACACAGGTTCAAGGAACAAGGGGCCGACCTCCGGGCGGCCCGTCATGGGCCATCCTTTTGCAGGGCCCGACAAGCAATCGCAAGGTTTCCGCCTGACACCTCCATTGAAGTTGCCATGCGAAGAGCTTGTGTTTTCGTTCATGCAAAGGCGGAAAGGGTTGCGAGTCCCCTCGCCGCCGGAAGCTGGAAGGTGCAATCGGATGTCGTTGGAGATGCGGATGCACTTCGGCCAGAAGCAGGGGGTAAAACATGCGTCCGCACATCTCCGGCTCCGTCCTTCGGCATGACTGACTCCGGCGGGCAGGGACTGCCCGCCCTACCAACACCCAATCGGAGCGGTGGCGGAAGTGCGACGGGCAACGGGAGGAGGGGAGAGAGTCAGGCGCTGTAGTGGGTGGCGATCCAGTTCTGGTATTCGCCGGAGCGGACTTGGGCGACCCAGTCGGGATGGTCGAGGTACCAGCGGACGGTCGCGGCGGCGCCCGTTTGCCAGGTCTCCGCAGGGCGCCAGCCGAGGTCGTGCTCGATGCGGGTGCAGTCGATGGCGTAGCGGCGGTCGTGGCCGGGACGGTCCTTGACGAAGGTCATCAGGCTGCGCCGGGGGGCGCCGGAGGGGAGCGGCGGGGCCATGCGGTCGACAAGGTCGCAGATTTCGCCGACGACGGTGAGGTTCGTCAGTTCGTTGCGGCCGCCGACGTTGTAGGTGCTGCCGTGGGGGGCACGCGTAACCAGGGTCCAGATGGCGGAGCAGTGGTCGGTGACGTACAGCCAGTCGCGGATGTTCTGCCCGTCGCCGTAGATGGGCAGGGGTTTGCCTTCGAGGGCGTTGAGGATCATCAGGGGGACGAGTTTTTCGGGGAATTGGTAGGGGCCGTAGTTGTTGGAGCAGTTGGAGAGGGTCGTCGGCAGGCCGTAGGTTTCGTGGTAGGCGCGCACGAGGTGGTCGGAGGAGGCCTTGGAGGCGGAGTAGGGGGAGTTGGGGGCGTAGGGGGTGTCTTCGGTGAAGAAGCCGGTGGCGCCGAGGGTGCCGAAGACTTCGTCGGTGGAGATGTGGTGGAAGTGCCGGACCTGCCCGGCGTGCTCGCGCGCGGCCTGCAGGAGGACGTAGGTGCCGTGGATGTTGGTGCGGACGAAGTCGTCGGGGCGCACGATGGAGCGGTCGACGTGGGATTCGGCCGCGAAGTGGATGATGCAGTCGATGGCGTGGCGCTCGATGGTTTCGGCGACTTTCGCGACGTCGCAGATGTCGCCCTTGACGAAGACATATCGGTCGCCGACGGATTGGGCGACGTCGTCGAGCGAATAGGGGTTGCCGGCGTAGGTAAGGGCGTCGTAGTTGACGATCTTGCCGATGAAACCGGGCTGCGCAAAGAGCCATCGGATGAAGTTGCTGCCGATGAAGCCGGCGCCGCCGGTGACGAGGATGGAGGAGAAGGTGCGGGGGGAGGTCATATCAGGCGTTTCCTTTCCATGAATCTTTGAGGGTGACGGTGCGGTTGAAGACGGGGGCGCCGGGCTTGGAGTCGGGGTCGGCGGCGAAGTAGCCGATGCGCTCGAACTGGTAGGCGTCGCCGGGCGCGGCTTCGAGGAGCGAGGGCTCGACGAGGGCGGTGGCGGTCTTGAGGGAGTCGGGGTTGAGGTGGGTCTTGAAGTCGACGTCCTTGTCGGCGTCGGGTTCGGGAACATTGAAGAGCCGGTCGTAGAGGCGGACTTCGACGGGGCGCGCGGAGGCGGGGACCCAGTGGATGGTGGCCTTGACCTTGACTTTCTCGGTCATCGGGATGAAGCGGCCGCGGACGGCCGCGACGGTGCCGTCGGGGGCCTTGTCGACGCCGGTGCATTCGAGGAAGCCGGCGTAGCGCAGGCGGACGGCCTTGCCGGGGGAGAGGCGGAAGTACTTGGGCGGGGGGACCTCGGCGAAGTCTTCGCGCTCGATCCGGAGTTCGGGGCCGAAGGGGATTTCGCGCTCGCCCGCGGACGGGTCTTCGGGGTTCACCGGGCCGCGCACGGTGGCGGGGACGTCGGCGGGGTTCTCGATGACGACTTTCAGCGGGTCGAGGACGGCCATCGCGCGGCGTGCGGTCTTGTTGAGGGCGTCGCGGATGCAGTGCTCCAGGACGGCGACGTCGGTCAGCGAGTCGTACTTGGTGATGCCGATGGTTTCGCAGAAGGCGCGGATCGCCTCCGGCGGCACGCCGCGGCGGCGCAGGCCGCAGAGGGTCGGCATGCGGGGGTCGTCCCAGCCGTTGACGAGCTTGGTCTGGACGAGTTCGAGCAGCTTGCGCTTGCTCATGACGGTGTAGGTGAGGGAGAGGCGGGCGAACTCGGTCTGGCGGGAGGGGAAGAGGTGGCAGTTGCGGATGACCCAGTCGTAGAGGGGGCGGTGGACTTCGAACTCGAGCGTGCAGAGGGAGTGGGTCACGCCTTCGAGCGCGTCCTCGATGGGATGCGCGAAGTCGTACATGGGGTAGATGCACCACGCGTCGCCGGTGTGGGGGTGCGTGGCGTGGAGGATGCGGTAGATGACCGGGTCGCGCATGTGGAGGTTCGGCGAGGCCATGTCGATCTTCGCGCGCAGGACCTTCTCGCCGTCGGCGAACTCGCCGGCGCGCATGCGCTCGAAGAGGGCCAGGTTCTCCTCGGGGGAGGTGTCGCGCCAGGGGGAGGGCTTGCCGGGCTCGGTGGGAATGCCGCGGTGCTCCTTCCACTGCTCGGCGGTCAGGGAGCAGACGTAGGCCTTGCCATCGCGGATGAGCTGGCAGGCGAGGTCGTACATTTTGCCGAAGTAGTCGGAGGCGTGGTAGAAGTGGGGGCCCCAGTCGAAGCCGAGCCAGCGGATGTCCTTCTGGATGGCTTCCGTGTATTCGATGTCCTCGCGGACGGGATTCGTGTCGTCCATGCGCAGGTGGCAGACGCCGCCGTTCTCCAGCGCCATGCCGAAGTCGAGGCAGAAGGCCTTCGCGTGGCCGATGTGCAGGTAGCCGTTGGGTTCGGGCGGGAAGCGCGTGACGACCTTGCCGCCGTTGCGGCCGGCGCGGATGTCCTCCGCGATCATCTCGCGGATGAAATGCATGTTCCTGGGGGCGGGTGCCGGTGTTGCGGCGGGTGTGGTTTCGTTCATGTGGGAAAAGTCTCCAATCCTGTTTGGATACTTCACCGCCATGCGGCGGTTCTGTCAAGAACGAAGGGGCGCGAACCGGAACGAAACGCCCGTTTCTGGGCTGCCTGAAATACACATTGCTTTGGTATATTGCAATGGATTATCTTGTCCACATGGAAACGATTCATCGGGAAGAAAAGACATCGGTCCTGGCCTTGCTTGCCACTGTCAAGGGACTCATGGAAGCTGGTGAGCCAGCTAAAGCTGAAGCGCTTTGCTGGCAGGGCTTGGAGCAGTTCCCCGGCAATTCGGAACTCAAGATGTACTACGGCCTCTGCCGCCAGTTGCAGGGCGACGAGGAGACCTTCCGCAAAATCCACGACGAACTCGCCCCGCGCATGGCGGCAGGCAACCACCAGCCGGACGCCCCCGCCCAGACCCTGTGGAGGAAATACCACTGGCTGTGGCTGTCGTTGATTGTCGGCGCGCTGGTCCTGGGGGCAGGTGCCGCGGGATTGCCCGTGTTCGTGGATGCCATCAGAAACAAACTCGACATGATGATCAATACGAGGCAGTTGTATGCCGGTCCGGCATCTTACGACTTGTATGCTGGTCCAGAGTACTCAAACCGAACAGCCGAAGAAGCCGGAGAGGTCATTTCCGATGACACGCATGCAAGAGAATAGCACTCATGGGGAATATTGCACGAAGGCGGACATCGGCAACATCGTCACCCTGTTGAAATCCCGCGACTTCACCGCGGCCGAGGCGCTGTGTCGCCAAGGGCTGGTGGCGGAACCGGGCGACCCGGAACTCAAGATGTGCCTTGGCATTTCCCGCCACCTCCAGGGAGACAAGGAAGCCTTCCGCAAAATCCACGCCGAACTCGCCCCGCGCATGGCCAAGCTGGCCCGGACGGGACAAGTGCGCAAGGAGGTCCTTGCGATGTGGAAGAAGTACAACGGCATCATGATGGAGTATGTCGTTCTCGGTGCGTTGGTGCTGGGGGCCGGCGTCGCAACCGCTTGCATTTTCGGGGAAACGATAAGAGATCAATTCCGGGCCATGGTGAATGCCATGGAGGGCACAACAACATTATACGCCGGTCCAGAGTATTATGAGCGGAACAGGAGGCCGGACACAACCTTGTATGCCGGTCCCGAATACTTCCACCCGGACATTGAGGGGGAGATCCATGGCAACAGCGGCGATTGAAGCTCCCGGAAAAACATTCTCCACCCACCGGTCATCCACCCCACCCGCCTACGGCGAACCGCTGGTGGCGGCGGTTGTGGAGGTGACGAACCGCTGCAACCTGCGGTGTCCGCACTGCGCCTCGGACTCCGGGTGCGCGAGGGAGCACGAGATGTCCCTGGCGGAGTTGCAGGGGCTGTTCCGGGACCTGGCTGCGCTCGGGTGCAAGGCGCTGTCCCTGCTCGGCGGCGAATTCCTGCTGCGCCCGGACTGGTACGAGGTTGCCAAGGCCGTGAAGGCGGCCGGCATGGAATTGCAGCTCATCACGAACGGCCTGCTCGTGACGCCGGAAATCCGCCGGCTTTTCAAGACCCTCGATCCGCAGACCGTGTGCGTCAGTTTCGACGGGGCCACCCCCGAAAGCTACAAGGCGGTGCGAGGCGTCGATGGCTTCGACCGTTGCCGGAAGCTCCTGTTCGACCTCCGGGACGACGAGTTCCGGCAGGTGAACGCCATCGCGACGTTCAACGCGAAGAACCTCTCCGACTTCGACCGCTTTGCGGAGATGTTCCTGGACACGGGCATCGTCTGGCAGGTCCAGATGGCCCACAAGGGCGGCGAACGTTTCCCTGACGACCTGCTCATGACTCGAGAGCAGTACGAGTGGTTCGCCGACCGCGTCACGCACTGGGTGTACGATTTCCGCGACCGCCTCAAGCTCATGACCATGGACGACTTCGGATACTTCCCGATGACGCCGAAACTGCGCTATCTCTGGCAGACCTGGGACGGATGCCCCGCTGGCCGCCGAATCGTCGGCATCCGGGCAAACGGGGACGTCTTGCCCTGCCTCTCGCTGGGTTCGCGGTTCGTCGAAGCCAACATCCGCCACCGCCCCCTGCCCGAAATCTGGCGTGATTCCGAATCGTTCCCCCGCTTCCGCCGCAAGTCCGCCGAGCTGACGGGCCCGTGCGCGAAATGCCCGGCCGCCGCCCGTTGCAAGGCCGGTTGCAGCGCCATGGCCCTCAGCCAGACCGGATCCCTCGCCGAAACCACCTTCTGCGTCCGCCAGCTCGAAACCGAGCGCATTCTCCACGACTTCTTCGGCTGAGGGGATTCCACCTCCATCCCGCCACAGCCCGCCGGGACGGATCGCCCCACAGGGCAACGAAAAACGCCCGCCGGTTGTCCGGCGGGCGTTTTATTGCGTGGGTGTTGCGCGGCTTACTTGCCGAGGGCGGCCTGGGCGGCGGCGAGGCGCGCGATCGGCACGCGGTACGGCGAGCAGCTGACGTAGTTCAGGCCCACCTTGCAGCAGAACTTGACAGAAGCGGGGTCGCCGCCGTGTTCGCCGCAGATGCCGCACTTGAGGTTCGGGCGCGTGGCACGGCCCTTCTTGACCGCCATCTCGACGAGCTGGCCGACGCCCACCGTGTCCAGCGACTGCGTCGGGTCGAACGGCAGGATCTTCTTCGCCAGGTAGTCCGGCAGGAAGCTGCCCGCGTCGTCACGGCTGTAGCCGAACGTCATCTGGGTCAGGTCGTTGGTGCCGAACGAGAAGAATTCGGCCGTCTCGGCGATCGCGTCCGCCGTCAGCGCGGCGCGCGGAATCTCGATCATGGTGCCGATCTTGTAGGCGACGGTGGTCTTCTTGGCCTTGAAGACTTCGTCGGCGACGCGGCGGACGATCTCGGCGCAGTAGTCGAGTTCGGTCTTGGCGCCCACGAGCGGGATCATGATCTCGGGCTCGACCTTGATCTTCTTCTTGGCGACGTTGCACGCGGCCTCGAGGATCGCGCGGGCCTGCATCTCGCAGAGCTCCGGATAGGTGATCGCCAGGCGGCAGCCGCGGTGCCCGAGCATGGGGTTGGCTTCGTGGATCTGCTTGACGCGCGCGGCGACGGCTTCGACGGGGATGCCGAGGCGCTTGGCCATCTCGGCCTGCGTGGCGGCGTCCTGCGGGGCGAACTCGTGCAGCGGCGGGTCGATGAGGCGGATCGTGACGCCGTAGCCGTCCATGGCCTTGAAGATGCCTTCGAAGTCGGCCCGCTGGAGCGGGAGGAGCTTCTTGAGGGCGGCCTGGCGCGCGGCGAGGTCCTTGGCGAGGATGAATTCGCGGATGGACCAGATGCGGTCGCCTTCGAAGAACATGTGCTCGGTCCGGCACAGGCCCACGCCCTTGGCGCCGAACGCGCGGGCGGCGAGGGCGTCCTTGGGGGAGTCGGCGTTGGTGCGCACGTAGATCTTCATGTACTTGTCGGACCAGTCGCTGATCTGCTTGTACATCTTGTAGATGGGGTGGCTCAGCGCGGCCTTCTTGCCGTTGACGACGCCGTTGACGACCGGGGAGGCCTCGGTGGGGATCTGCCCGAGGTACACGGTGCCGGTGGAGCCGTTGAGGCTGATCCAGTCGCCGGCCTTCAGGACGGTGGAGCCGACGGTGAGGGTCTTCTTGGCGTAGTCGATGACCATCTCGCTGGCGCCGGTGATGCAGCACTTGCCCCAGCCGCGCGCGACGACGGCCGCGTGGGAGGTCATGCCGCCGGTGGTGGTCAGGATGCCCTGGGCGGCCCACATGCCGCCGACGTCCTCGGGGGAGGTTTCGTGGCGGACGACGATGAGCTTGGCGTCCTTGTTTTCCTTGATGATCTTCTCGGCCTCGCCGGCGTCGAAGACGATCTGGCCGACGCCCGCGCCGGGGCCGGCGGGGAGGCCCTTGGTGAGGACCTTGGCCTTCTTCTCGGCCGCGATGTCGAAGATCGGGAACAGCAGCTGGTTGAGGTCGTCGCCGGTGACGGTGCAGAGGGCTTCCTCGGGCTTGAGGAGTTTCTTCTGGGCCTTGCCGGTGTAGACGTCCTTGCCGGTGGCCATCTCGACGGCCCAGCGGATGCCCGCGATGCCGGTGCGCTTGGCGTTGCGGGTCTGGAGCATGTAGAGCTTGCCTTCCTGGACGGTGAACTCGACGTCCTGCGGATACTTGTAGTGGGCCTCGAGCTGCTTCATGATCTTGATGAGCTGCTTGTGGGCGGCGGCCCAGATCTTGTTCTTCTCGTTGGGCATCTCGTCGATGTGCTTCGGCGTGCGGATGCCGGCCACGACGTCCTCGCCCTGGGCGTTGATGAGGTACTCGCCCATGGGGGTTTCATCGCCGGTGGAGCCGTTGCGGGTGAAGGCGACGCCGGTGCCGGAGGTTTCGCCCATGTTGCCGAAGACCATCGTGCAGACGTTCACGGCGGTGCCGAGGAGCCCGGTGATCTTGTTGATCTGGCGGTACTTCTGCGCGCGGTCGCTGTCCCAGGAACCGAACACCGCATTGATGGCGGCGAGCAGCTGGTCCTTCGGGTCCTGCGGGAAGGGTTTCTTGACCTTCTGGAGGTAGACCTTCTTGTAGATTTCGCAGAGTTCCTTGAGCTGTTCGGCGGTGAGGTCGGTGTCCTGCTTCGCGCCGTACTTCTTCTTGAGGGCGGTCATCGCGACTTCGAAATCCTCGTGCGTGATGCCGGTGGTGGGGCCCATGACCACGTCGCCGAACATGTCGATGAAGCGGCGGTAGCAGTCCCAGCCCGTGCGCTCGTTGCCGGTGGATTCGATGAAGCCGAGGACGGACTTGTCGTTGAGGCCGAGGTTCAGGACGGTATCCATCATGCCGGGCATGGAGATGGCGGCGCCGGAGCGTACGGAGACGAGGAGGGGATTCTTGGCGTCGCCGAGCTTCTTGCCCATGCGGGATTCGAGGAGCTTGAGCTGTTTCCAGACCTGGTCGAGCATGCCGGCGGGGTACTGGCCGTTCTTGGAGTAGTAGGCGCAGGCCTCGGTGGAGATGGTGAAGCCGGGGGGCACGGGCAGGTCGGCCTTGGCCATTTCGGCGAGGTTGGCGCCCTTGCCGCCGAGGATGGCCTTCATGGAGGCGTCGCCTTCGGTGTTGGCCTTGCCGCAGCCGTAGAAGTACACGTATTGTTTCTTGGTAGCCATGTTGGTTTTGTTCTCCGTTGATGCCCTTCCGGGCGTTGTGTTTTTTAAATGGGTGTAGGGCCCGTTCCCGCGCGCACGCGGAACAAAAGCATGCGAATCTTCTTCCCTTCCGCCTTGATTGTCAAGAACAACGGACTCCGCGGCGCGCGGCGCGGCCCGTTCCGGCCCGCCGATGGAACTTGCGTCGCGGCGGGAGGGGGAATACGATGGATGGCACCATGCGCGAGTTCACCAACTACGTCTTCGATTTCTACGGCACCCTCGTCGACGTCCGCACCGACGAGAACAAGCCCGCTCTGTGGCGCTTCATGGCGGATTTCTATTCCGCCCACGGATGCCTCTTCGATTCCGCCGACCTGCGGGACGCCTTCTGGCGGTTCGACGCGGAGGAGCGGGAGGCGGCGCGGCGGCGGTCGGGGTGGGCGCATCCCGAAATCCGCATCGAACGCGTGTTCCTGCGGTTGCTGCTGGAGACGCCCGCGCGGGCCTGCGGGGTGCCGGTCGGGGGGCGTCCGGTACGCGAATGGCGGCGGCAGTACGCGCGCGACCCGGAAGCCGCGCTGGCCGCGCTCCGGGACGGCGACTGGGTGGCGGCCGCCGCGAACGCCTTCCGCATCCTTTCGCGCGACCGGCTGGCGCCGTACCCGGACACGTTTCCCGTGCTGAGCGAACTCGTGCGGCGCGGCAAGCGCATCTTCCTGCTGAGCAACGCCCAGGGCGTGTTCACCCGGTCCGAAATCGGCGCGACCGGGTTGGACGCGTTTTTCCCGGCGCCCCGCATCTCGTCGGATGCGGGCATGATGAAGCCCCAGCGGGAGTTCCTCGACGCCCTGCTGCGCGAGGAAGGGCTCGCCCCGCGCGATACCGCCTTCGTCGGCAACGAAATGCGCTCCGACATGGCGCTCGCCGTGCGCTGCGGCGTCCAGGGGCTCTACCTGAACACCTCCGGCACGCCGGAGAACGCGCTGCGTGCGGAAGCCGCGCGCCTGCTGGCGGACGAACGCGCCCCGGCCGCGGCCATGCCGTGGCTCGTGGTCTCCGGCCGCCTCCGCGACATCCTCCCGGCGTAGACGCTCCCCGCAATTCCCGCCCCCGGTTCCCCCTCCCCCGGAGAGCCGTCGGCCACCCCATTTGGAAACAGGAAAAAACCGATGTTTTTTCCCCTTTTCCCTGCAAGGCCGGCGCCATGGAAAACGCCCGGTCCTGGGACCGGGCGGGAGGGTGCCGGCGGAGCCGGCGAGGGAAGCGTCGGGGAGGTCAGAAGCCGAACTTGAGACCGACGTTCACGGAGAGGCCGTCGAAGGAGTACTTCTCCTTCACGTCGCTGCCGCGCCACTCGAGCTTGTCGTCCTTGCCGACGAGGTTGTACTTGGCTTCGCCGAAGAGCGTGATGGAGCTGCCGAGGTTCAGGTTCAGGCCGACGAGACCGAAGTAGCCGGCGCAGTCCTTGGACTTGAACTCTTCCTTCCACTCCTTCCATTCGCTCTTCCATTCGAAATCCTTGACGTAGTAGCCGATGCCGGCGCCGACGTACGGGCGGAGGATTTCGCTGACTTCGAGCTGCCAGCCGACGAGGGCTTCCAGCGGGATGAGGGATACGTCCGCTATCTTGTGATCCTTGCTTTTGAGATAGGAACCGCGGGCTTCGATCCAGAAGCCCATGCCCAGGCCGAGGCCGAGTTTGCCGCCGCCGCCGTACATGTCGCCGTAGTCCTTGCTGTCCCACCAGGTGCCGAATCCGCCGATGCCCGCGCGGGCCGCCGGGGCGAGTGCCGCGATGGCCATCAGGGCCGCCATCGCCCAAACCGTTTTCTTCATCATTGTGTTGACCTTTCGTTGTCTTTCGTTTTCTCCAACCCTATCCCAACGAACCCCCTTCCGTCCACCCGAAAACCGCGGTCCGCGGCGAAGCGATGGATGACGGGAACGGGGGAGAAAAGCGGTCGGTTTTTCATGGGGGGAGAGTGGGGGAAAACAGGGGGAAAGTCGAATGTTTTTCCTGTTTCCAAAAGTGGGCGGGGAGGAGGGAACGGGGAGCAGGCGAAGGCATTCGATTGCAATCGGCCGCACTCGATTGCGGGCGGGTGGGGGCGGGGGTGGAGTGGGCGGGGACCCGGCGTCAGCCGGAGATGCGTTTGCCTTGGCGGATGTAGGTGGGGATGTCGAGGTCGGCGCCGTCGTGGAGGGTGGGCGAGGTGTCCTGGAAGGGGGACGGGGAGGGAGACGGCAGCGTGGGCTGCGCGGCCGCCGCCTTGCGGGTGCGCTTGCGGCGGGAGGAGGGGGTGGCCGGCGTCGGGGATTCGAGGGACAGGGTCAGGCTTTCGCCGTCAGCGGGGATGGGCATCCAGCGCTCGGCGGTGAGGACGGTGAGGGCGAGGCGGCCGTGCCAGTCGGGGAGGATCGCGGCGCCCACGGTGAGGTTGCCGCCGGGACGCATGACGTCAGCGATGCCGCGGCGCACGGTGTCGAGTTCGGATACGGCCAGGTCGGGCCCGCCGATGACGTTGAGGAGGACGGCGCCGGCGTTGGCGAGGATCTTGCCGGAGTCGAGCATGGGGCCGTGCAGGAGGGCGTCGAGGGCCTTGTCGGCCTTGCCGGGACCGGAGGTTTCGCTGTAGCCGAAGACGCAGAGGTTGTCGTTGTATTCGACGAGGGTCTGGACATCCGAGAAGTCGAGGTTCATCATGTTGTTCTCGGCGAGCAGGGTCCAGAGTCCGCGCACGCCGGCGAGCATCATGCGGTCGGCGAAGGTGAAGGACTGGGGCAGGGAGGCGTCGGGGGGCAGGAGGCCGACGAGGTGCTGGTTGGGCAGGACGATGACGGCGTCGCAGGCGGCCTTGAGGGCTTCGAGGCCTTCCTTGGCCTGGGCGGCGCGGTTGTCGCCTTCGAAGGCGAAGGGGAGGGTCGCGAAGGCGAACACGAGCAGGCCTTCCTCGCTGGCGATGCGCGCGAGGACGGGCGCGATGCCGGTACCGGCGCCGCCGCCGAGCCCGACGAGCAGCAGCAGGAGCTGGTGGCCGGAGACGAGGGCGCGCAGGGAGTCGGCGTCTTCGTTGGCGGCCATGCGGCCGATGTCGGTGTCGCCGCCGGCGCCGAGGCCCTTGGCGACTTTCTGGCCGATGACGAGGGTGCGGGGGACGCCGCACTGGGCGAGGGCGCGGGCGTCGGTGTTGATGGCGGCGGTGTCGGGGGCGTCGGGCCAGTCGGCGAGGGCGCGCCCGAGGGTGGCGCAGGCGCCGCCGCCGACGGCGGCGACGAGGATGTGGGCGCGCGGTCCGGGGACGTCGGGGGCCGCCGCGGCGGCGGACGCGCCGATGTCGGCGCCGGTGTCGGCCGCTTCGGCTTCGGGGGAGACGGGGGAGGGGTCCGGGGTCATGGCTCACCAACCGATCCAGCGGCCGAGTTTGCGCCAGAAGCCGCCGGCGCGGGCCGCCTGTTCGCGCTCGGTCTTGTCGGCGTAGAGGAGGGCGCCCAGCCCGGTGGCGTACTCGGGCCGCGCGAGCCGCTTGGAGAGGCCGTCGATGCCGTGCGGTTCGCCGATGGCGCACGGCAGGCCGAAGACGTTCTCGGCCAGCTGGAGGATGTTTTCCATGTGCGCGCCGCCGCCGGTGAGTACGACGCCGCCCTTCAGGCGCGCGAGCAGCTGGAGGCGGTCGAGGCGGGCGCGGATGAGCCCGAGGGTCTCTTCCATGCGCAGGGACATGACGTTGTGCAGGTCGTAGAGGCGGATGGAGCGCGCGGACTTGCCCAGGCCGCTCTCCTGGACGGTGAGGCGCCGGGTGCGGAAGATGGGATGGAGGAGGGCGTCGCCGTGCTCGATCTTGATGCGTTCGGCGAGGGCGGTGGGGATGTGGAAGGCATGGGAGATGTCGTTGGTGACGTGGTCGCCGCCGACGCCGATGGCGCCGGCCGCGGCGGCGCCTTCGGCGGTCCAGACGATCCAGTCGGTGGTGCCGGCGCCGAGATCGACGAGGAGGGCGCCGTCTTCGTGGCGCTGCTCGGGGGTGAGGGTCGCCATCGCGGCGCACATGCCGGAGAAGGCCATGCCGCGGATGCCGAGGTTGAGGGACTTGACGGCCTTGGCGAGGTTGATCATGCGCGAGCGGAGGCCGTGCACGACGAGGACGTTCTGGGAGAGGGAGCGGCCGACCATGTCGATGGGGGAGGTGCAGAGCGCGCCGTCGACGAGGCAGCGGCCCATGACGTGGTGGAGGACTTCGTGGTCGGGCGGGAGGGCGATGTCGCGGGCGGCGGAGCGGGCGCGTTCGAGGTCGTCCTCGTCGATGGCGCCCTCGACGGCGACGGTGCCGGTGTTGTGCTGCCCCTCGATGTGCGAGCCGGAGAGGGCGAGGTGGACCTCGGCGATGGTGACGTCGGCGCGCTCCTCGGCCTGTTCGACGGCCTGCTGGACGCACTTGGCGACGCTCTCGAAGTGGACGAGCTCGCCCTTGCGGATGCCGGCGGATTCGCATTCGCCCATGCCGAGCAGGGCGAGGGTGCCGTGTTCGCCGGGTTCGGCGACGAAGGCGCGGACGTGGCTGGTGCCGAGTTCGAGGGATACGACCGGTTCGGTGCGTCTTCTCATGGATGCGGTCCTCCTCGCGGGGTGGCGGCGTAGTTCGCGTCCGACGTCATGTTGTAGATGGCCAGGTCGAGACCGCGGCGGCGGGCGGCGTCGCGCATCAGCGGGAAGCGTTCGAGCTTGGTTTCGAGGCCGTCGTGGGAGAGCAGGATCTGCCCTCCGTCCGCGAGCGCGAGCGTGATCCACGTGTCCGAGGAGATGTCCACCTGCGCCACCCGCATCTCGCGCCGCAGGTCGGGCCGCGCGCAGATTTCGAGGATGCGCAGGGCGGTCGCCATCAGCGGGTCCCCGATGACGTCCCCCGGCCGCAGCGCCTTGTCGCGCAGGCCCGACACGATGGGCAGGTCCGCGCGCACGCTGCTCGGGCCCAGGACGTGTCCCGTCGCGTCCGCGGCCAGCGGCGTGCCCGAGGCGCGGGTGCCGAGGCGGGCGACGGGGGTGCGCTCGGCGATGTCGATGACCACGGTGTCGGGGAAGCGGCGCCCGGCGGAGACGGACGCGACGACCGGCACCGCCAGCAGGTTCGAGCGCACCGCGTCCGGATGCACCTCGAAGAGATTCATCCCCTCCCGCACCCCCGCGTACTCGCGGACCAGCGCCGGATCCAGCGTCCCGTCCGTCGAAATCTCGACGTGCTTGATTTCGAAGTAGTCGTTGTGCAGGAAGCACCGCTCCCACACCCACCGGCCGCCGAGCCACGCGCCGGCCCCCAGCGCCGCGGCACCCAGCAGCACGACCGCCG
>CACXEY010000212.1 GCA_902766695.1 uncultured bacterium | reverse complement strand
GGAGATGGCCGACGTCGGCATCCTCGCCTCGCTCGACCCCGTCGCGCTCGACAAGGCCTGCGTCGACCTCGTCTACGCCTCCGACCCGAAAACCTCCGCCTCCCTCCGTGCCCGCATGGAGAAGCAGCTCGGCCCGCACATCCTCGAGCACGCCGAACGCCTCGGCTACGGCACCACCCGCTACGCCCTCGTCTCCCTCGACGGCGGCGAGCCCCCGTCCACCGCGCGCGCCGACTGACCCGCCCCGCATCCCGTCCGCCGGTATCATCACGCGCGGCGGCCACCGCATGGAAAGCCCGCCGCGCCCGCATCAACACCATCAGCCCCGGCGTCATCGTCACGCCGCTGGCCTACGACGAATTCGCGGCCGCGGGCGAAGGCTACCAGGCGATGATCGACGCCTCCGCCGCCGAACGCTGCGGCACCTCCGACGAAATCGCCGCTGCGGCCGCCTTCCTTCTCGGCGAACACGCCGCATTCATCACCGGTACCGACCTGCTCATCGCCGGCGGCGTCATCGCCTCCATCCGCGCCGGCACCTACTCCATCCACCCCTGACCCGCCCCTGCTTCCGCCCCATCGCCCCCGCCCCCCCCCCCCGGCCGGCACCGGGGGGCGCACAATCCGCTAGCCCGTCGGCCCAAACCGATTTTTCCAATGATTGGAAAAAAGTTTTCCAATGGTTGGAAAAACCGGCCCATTTTTTCCAATGATTGGAAAAATTTTTCACGCATTTTCCAATGATTGGAAAAAATTTTCCCGGAAGCAATACCACCAACAAAGACCACAAACAGGAAAGCGAAAACCAATCAAAAACGCCTGTTTTCCGCAATCTCACATCCAACCACACGCCTGGACGCCGCATTATCCAGAAGCCCCGCCCTGCTTCTTCAGAAGCTTCCGCGTCACTTCCGGGGGTGCGGCATCTTGCCGCGCCATGGCGGATGGAGAGCGGAAGAACGACTCACGCCAAGTCCGCCAAGGCCGCCAAGGGATCGGGAGGAGAACGGGAGGGAAGAACTCACGCGGAGCCGCGGAGGCGCGGAGGGCTTGGAGGACGCTTTTGCACAAAAGGACAAAAAGGAAACAAAAGGGGCGGCTGGAGTGCGGGAGGAAGGTCAACATTGAAAACCATGAAAACCGCTTCGCGGACATGGAAAGACGGGAGGGATGCGGATGGGATTTCGGAGCCGCCTCTTTCTTTGCCTTCTATTCCTTTCAGGCGCTTTTACGGCACCTTTTCATTGTCCTCGACTTTCACCATTTGGCGCGGCACAATATGCCGCAATCCGATGCCTCCCCTTGCCCACAGCCTTCCGAACCGCCCGCCTGATGAGTGGCAATCCCTTGCGGACCACTCCGCTGACGTTGCGGACATTTGCGCGTGCTTTTCCACGCCCTTCGGCAGTGCCGCGTGCGGAAAACTTCTCGGCGCAGTACACGACCTCGGCAAGTCCCGTGCCGCATTCCAGGCCTATCTCCGCCATGCCAACGGCGTGACAGATTCCGACTACGACGGTTCCGACCACTCCCATTCCGGGGCCGCGGCCGTCTGGCTGGCAAACCGAGCCGGTCCCATCGGCCGCCTCCTCTCCGCTTGCGCCGCCGGGCACCATGCCGGGCTCCCCGACTGGACGGGCGGGGGCACTCCCGGCGGGGCCCTTGCCCAACGGCTCGCGGAAGAAGCTCCCGTTCTCGCCGAACCCGCCGTACGGGATTGGGTGGGCGCAAACGAGGCCTCCTGGCTCGCCTCAAAAGCCGCCCCACCCTTCCCGTTCAGCCGCAATGATTCCTCCCTTTCCTTCTGGCTCCGCATGATGTTTTCGTGCCTCGTCGATGCGGATTATCTGGACACCGAGGCCTTCATCGACCCCGACCGCAGCCACCTGCGCGCCTTGGGGCGGCCACTGGAAACCCTCTCCCCGGTCTTTTTCGCGGCGCTGGACGGCAAACAGCGCGCCGCCGCCGACACCCCGGTCAATCGTGTGCGCGCCGAAATCCGCGCCGCGTGCGAACGCGCCGCCGACCTCCCGCCCGGCCTCTTTTCCCTGACCGTGCCGACCGGCGGCGGCAAGACGCTTTCCGCCACGGCCTTTGCCTTCCGCCATGCCCTGCGCCACGGCCTCAAGCGGATCATCTACGTCATCCCGTACACATCCATCATCGAGCAGACCGCCGAAATCCTGCGCGGCATCCTTGGCACGGAAAACGTGTTGGAACACCACTCCAACTTCGACCCCGACAAGGAAACCCTGCAATCCCGCCTGGCCGCGGAGAACTGGGACGCTCCGGTCGTCGTCACGACTGCCGTCCAGTTTTTCGAGTCGTTGCACGCCGCCAAGCCCTCCCGGTGCCGCAAGCTCCACAACATCGCCGAAAGTGTGGTCATCCTCGACGAAGTGCAGCTCCTGCCCACCTCCCTCCTCCTGCCGTGCGCCGAAGCCATCCGCCAGCTCGCCGCCCACTACCGCGCCACACTCGTGCTCTCCACCGCCACGCAGCTCGACCTCCCCGGACTCGACCCCGCCGCCGTCCGCGAAATCATCCCCCCCGGCCTCGACCTCTACCGCCGCCTCAAGCGCACCCGCATCGAATTTCCCGCCGATGCAACCGCCCGCCGCACCTGGCCGGACCTCGCCGCCGAGCTGCAAACCCACGACCAAGTCCTTTGCATCGTCAATACCCGCCGCGACTGCCGCGAACTGTTCGACCTCATGCCGCCCGGCAGCGTACACCTCTCCGCCCTCATGTGCGGCGAACACCGCTCCCGCGTCATAGCGGACATCAAGGCCCGCCTGGCCGACGGCGCCCCCCTGCGCGTCATCTCCACCCAACTCGTCGAAGCGGGCGTGGACATCGACTTCCCGGTCGTCTACCGCGCCTTCACGGGCCTTTCCTCCGTCGCGCAGTCCGCCGGACGCTGCAACCGCGAGGGCCGCCTTGGAGAACCGGGCCGCGTGGTCGTCTTCGTGCCGCCCGTCCCGGCGCCGCGCGGCGAACTCCGCAAGCAGGAAGACGCCCTCCACGAACTCCTCGCCCGCCCCGGCGGCATCGACCCCGACGACCCGCACGCCTTTCCCGACTACTTCCGCGCCCTCCATGGCCGCATGAACGACCTCGGCACCGCCTTCCGCGCCTGGCTCGGCGTACCCGTCCCCGAAGCCTTCCGCAACGGCACCCTGCCCGCTCCTCCCGACCCCGGCCGCTACCAATTTCGCGAGGCCGCCGACGCCTTCCGCATGATCGACGGCTACGCCTCCGTCCCCCTCATCGTCCGCTACGGCGACGCCGACCGCCTCATCGCCGCCCTCCGCGCCGGGGGCCCCTCGCGCGACCTCATGCGCCGTCTCCAGCGCTACACCGTCAACGTCCCCCGCCCGGCCCTGGACACACTCCTCGCCAAACACTTCGCCGAAGAACTCCCCTTGCCCCCGCGCCCCGACCTCCCCTCCGGCATCTTCGTGCAGACCGCCCCCGAAGCCTACACCGGCACATTCGGCCTCGATCTCTTCACCGCCGCTCCCGCCCCCGCCCACCCACCCACCACCGAAAGGACCCACCCGTGAAAGGATTCTGCCTGGACGTCTCCGGCGATTTCGCCTGCTTCACGCGCCCCGAAATGAAAGTCGAGCGCGTCAGCTACGACGTCATCACCCCATCCGCCGCCCGCGGCATCTTCACCGCCATCTTCTGGAAGCCCGCCATCCGCTGGCGCATCACCCGCATCGAAGTCCTCAACCCCATCCGCTGGACCTCCGTCCGCCGCAACGAAGTCTCCGCCGTCGCCTCCCCGCGCACCGAAGGCATCTACATCGAAGACACCCGCCAGCAACGCGCCGGGCTTATCCTCCGCGATGTCCGCTACCGCCTCTTCGCCGAATTCGACTACCTCCCTCCCTCCCTCCGCACCCCTTCCGCAAACCCCGCCCCGTCCTGGCTGGCCGACGACGCCGAAACCGCCCTCCACCGCCAGGCCGAAGCCGCCCGTCCCGACGAAAAACCGGCCAAGTACGCCGCCATGTTCGACCGCCGCGCCACCCGGGGCCAGTACTTCATGCACCCTTACCTCGGCTGCCGCGAATTCTCCGTCCACGAGTGCCGACTCGTGAAGAACCCCGACGCACCCGGCGAACCCCGGCCCATCCCCGAGACCCGCGACCTCGGATTCATGCTCTACGACCTCGACTACACCGACCCCGCCAACATCCGTCCCCTCTTCTACCGTCCCCGCATGACCGACGGCGTCATCCCCGTCCCTCCCCCCGGCTCCCCGGAGGTCCTCGCATGATCCTCCAGGCCCTCAAGGAATACTACGACCGCAAGGCGGCTGACCCCGATTCCGGCATCGCCCCCCTCGGCTGGGAGCGCAAGGAAATTCCCTACGTCATCGTCCTCCGCGAAGACGGCACCCTGGTCCAGCTCGAAGACACCCAGGAAACCGTCAACAAGAAAAAGCGCGCCAAACCCCTCCTCCTCCCCCAGGGCGTCAAACGCTCCTCCGGCGTCGCCGCGAACCTCCTCTGGGACAACGTCGAATACATCACCGGCATCCCCTGCAAAGGCAAACCCGACCGTGTCGCCGCCCAGCACGCCGCCTTCCTCGCCCGCCTCGGCGAACTCGAAGGCTGCCCCTCCATCGCCCCCGTGCGCACCTTCCTCTCCTCACCCGGTTTCCGCGAACGCCTCGCCGCCGAACCCGCCTGGTCCGAAGCCGCCGCCACCTGCGCCTTCCTGACCTTCCGCATCACCGGCCACACCGTCCCCGTCGCCCGCGAACCCGACATCATCGCCCGCCTCGACGCCCCCGCCGACCTTCCCGACGATGCCGCCCGCTGCCTCGTCAGCGGCGAACCCGACGCCATCGCCGACCTCCATCCCGCCATCAAGGGCGTTTACGGCACCAACACCACCGGCGGCAACATCGTCTCCTTCAACTTCCCTGCCGCCTGTTCCTTCGGCAAGACCCAGGGTGCCAACGCCCCTGTCGGGCGGCGTGCCGCCTTCGAGTACACCACCGCCCTCAACACCCTTCTTTCCAAGGATTCCCGCCAAAAAATGACCGTCGGCGACGCCACCGCCGTCTTCTGGTCCTCCCGTTCCACCACCCTCGAAGACGAATTCGCCGCCTTCTTCGCCGAGCCCCCCAAAGACGACCCCGACCGCGGCACCGCCGCCGTCGAGCGCCTTCTCTCCTCCGTCCATACCGGCGCCTGGACCACCGACCCCGACCCGGCCCGCTTCTACGTCCTCGGCCTCGCCCCCAACGCCGCCCGCATATCCGTCCGCTTCTGGCACTCCGGCACCGTTGCCGAAATGTCCACCCGCTTCGCCGACTGGTTCGAGAATCTGCGCATCGTCCACGGCCCCCGCGACCGCGAACACCTCTCCCTCTGGCGCCTCCTCTGTTCCGTCGCCCCCCTGGGCAAAAGCGAAAACATCCCTCCCAACCTCGCCGGGGCCCTCGTCCGCGCCATTCTCGAAGGCACCCCGTACCCCGCCTCCCTCCTCGCCTCCGCCATCCTCCGCAACAAGGCCGAGCGCGACATCCCCTATCCCCGCGCCAAACTCCTCAAAGCAATCCTCAACCGAAACCACGAAAGGAACCTCCCCGTGAGCCTCGACAAAACCAACCCCGACATCGGCTACCGCCTCGGCCGCCTCTTCGCGGTCCTGGAGCGCATCCAGCAGGCCGCCAACCCCACCCTCAACGCCACCATCCGCGACCGCTTTTACTCCTCCGCCTCCTCCACCCCTGCTGCCGTCTTCGGCAACCTCATGCGCCTCAAGAACCACCACCTCGCCAAACTCGCCAAGACCGCCTACTTCGAGAACCTCCTCGGCGAAATCCTCGATGGCGTCACCACCTTCCCACCCCACCTCACCCTCCCCGAACAAGGCATGTTCGCCATCGGCTACTACCACCAGCGACAGGCCTTCTTCGCCAAGAAGGATCCCGTCCCCTCCGACGCCGCCCCGAGCGAACCAGAAACCATTTGAAACCAACAACAGAAAGGCCCACCCCATGACCACCCCCATCAAAAACCGCTACGACTTCCTCCTCCTCTTCGACGTCCAGGACGGCAATCCCAACGGCGACCCCGACGCCGGCAACCTTCCCCGCGTCGACACCGAAACCGGCGAAGGCATTGTCACCGATGTCTGCCTCAAGCGCAAAGTCCGCAACTACGTCCAGCTCGCCAAGCCCGGCGTCCCCGGATGCGACATCTTCGTCAAGGAAAAGGCCATCCTCAACAACCTCGTCGAAGACGCCTACACGGAACTTGGCATCGACGCCACCGCCAAAAAGCCCGCCAAAGGCGAAGCCGTCGACAAAGGCCGGACCTTGATGTGCAAAAAATACTTCGACATCCGCACCTTCGGCGCGGTCATGTCCACCGGAGCCAATGCCGGGCAGGTCCGCGGTCCCGTCCAGATAACCTTTGCCCGTTCCGTCGATCCCGTCGTGACTTCCGAACATTCCATCACCCGCATGGCCGTGACCAAGGCGGAAGACGTCGACAAGGAGCGCACCATGGGGCGCAAGAACACCATCCCCTACGGCCTCTACGTCGCCCACGGCTTCGTCTCCCCCGCTCTCGCCGCCCAGACCGGATTCTCCGACGACGACCTCGAACTGCTCTGGCAGGCACTCGTCGGCATGTTCGACCAGGACCATTCCGCCGCCCGCGGCATGATGGCCACCCAAAAACTCATCGTCTTCAAGCACTCCTCCGCCCTCGGCAACGCCCCCTCCAATCGCCTTTTCGACCTCGTCAAGATCACCCGAAATCCTTCCGTTTCCGTCCCCCGAAAATACGCTGACTACACCGTCACCATCGACCGCTCCTCCCTTCCTTCCGGAATCGACGTCACCGAACTGTAACCATCCCCCTCACGCGGTATCCCGACCAGTCATCCCCTCCGCGAACCCCAAGCTCCCATTCCAGCCTTGGAAGGTTCGCGGAAAATCTTCGCTCTTTGACAACAGAACAGCCCATTTTTCGGATAAAGCGCGTGTGCTTGTTAAACGCCCCCTGTCCGCAATCCTTTCCCTAATCCGTAATTCCCTTGCTTTTTCAGCTGTCGCACGCCCCGCGCGTGCGTGAATTGAAACATCCGCGAATCGCTCCCCTGCGCCGGGATGATATGTCGCACGCCCCGCGCGTGCGTGAATTGAAACCCCTGCCGAATCCACCTCAAAAAAACCTCGTACGTCGCACGCCCCGCGCGTGCGTGAATTGAAACAGCTCCGCGATCTGCGCATCCGCGCTCTGCCCGTCGCACGCCCCGCGCGTGCGTGAATTGAAACACGATGCGCCACTCGACGATGTAGTTCCGCGCCTCGTCGCACGCCTCGCGCGTGCGATGAAGGAGTTGTGTGTCCCTTTGTCGTCCCTGCCACCCCCTCCGAAAATTTTTTCCAATCATTGGAAAACCGCCGAAAAATTTTTCCAATCATTGGAAAAATCGGGCAAAATTTTCCACCCATTGGAAAAAAGTTTTCCAATCATTGGAAAACTCCCGTTTTCCGTTGAGCTAGCAGATTGGCCAAACCCCGGGTGTTTTTGCATTGCCCAAGTTGTCTCTCCCCATCCGCATCCCTCCCGCCTTTCCATGTCCGCGAAGCGGTTTTCATGGTTTTCAATGTTGAATTCTTCCCCCCTCCAAGCCATCCGAGTCCGCGTAGCGGCATTCGAGACATTCTTTGTAGAGTCCCCCCTCCCGCTCTCCTCCCGCTCCCTTGGCGAACTTGGCGGACTTTGCGCGAAACATTCTTCCACCCAGCATCCGCCATGGCGCGGCAGGATGCCGCACCCCCGGAAGTGGCGCGGAAGCTGTGGAACCGGCATCGCGTGACTTCCGGGACGTGCGGCTTCCAGGCGCGGGGCCGGATTTCTGGACACCGCCCCGCTTTTCTGCCATCATCGGCGGTACAACCCCAAACAAAAGGATTTGCCATGACCCCCAAAACCGACCTCGGCCCCGTCCCCGCCGTCTTTCCCATGCCCGTCCTCGTCGTCGCCGCGTACGACGCGCAGGGGACCGTCCAGCTGCTGAACGCCGCCTGGGGGCAGATTTGCGACACCGACAAGATTGCGCTCTTCCTCGACCCCGACCACGCCACCTCGAAAGCCATCCTCTCCGCGAAGGCCTTCACCGTCGCCCTCGCCGACCGCGCGCACATGGCCGAAGCCGACTACGCCGGCATCGTCTCCGGCAACCAGGTTGCGGACAAATTCGCGCGCTCCGGCCTCCACGCCGCGAAGTCGGCCCGCGTGAACGCGCCCGTTATCGACGAATTTCCCGTCACGATGGAGTGCGAACTCGCGGAAGTCGTCGAGTCCAAGACCCTCTACGCCGTCGTCGGCACCATCGTCAACACCCTCGCGGACCCGCGCGTCCTCGACGACGCGGGCAAGGTGGACCCTGCCAAGCTCGACGCCATCGCCTTCGACCAGTTCCGCCACGGCTACTACGCCACCGGCGAAAAAGCCGGCCAGGCCTGGAACGCCGGCGGGGCCCTCGCCCGCGCCGCGCAGGCGGCCGCGAAAGGCACCGTGCCGTGAAAGCGACCCTGGTCGTCCTGGCGGTGCTGGCCGTCGCGGTTCTCGCGGCGGTGGCGGGGTGCGTCGCCCTGTCGCGGCGTTCCACGGCGGCGACCAAGACCCCGGCCGCGAAGATTCCGGGCCGGGTGGCGGTCGTCTTCCATTCCCAGTCCAAGGTGCGCAACACGGCAACCGTCGCCGCGTGGATTGCCAAGCACACGGGCGGCGACCTTCTGGAACTGGAGATGGCCGAGCCCTATCCCGAACCCTACGGCGCGACCCTCAAGGCCGCCGAAAAGGACGTCTCCTCCGGCACCCTGCCCGCGCTCAAGGCCATCCCGCCGCTCGACGGCTACGACGTGGTGTTCCTCGGCTCCCCCATCTGGTACGGCACCTACGCGCCGCCCGTCGGGACCTTCCTCGCGGCGGACGCGCTCGCCGGCAAGACGGTCGCCCCCTTCTGCACCCACGGCGGCGGCGGGGCCGGACGCTTCCCCGCCGACATCCGCAAAGCCTGCCCCGGCGCGACGGTCCTGGACGCCCTCTCCCTGCGCGGCTCCAACCAGATCGAGCGCCGCCTCGGCCTCGGCGTCGGCGCCCGCCACACCGAAGACGACGTCATCGACTGGCTCGACCGCATCTTCCGCCCCTGACCGCGGAGCCGCCCGCCCGCAAATTCGGGGAAAGAGTCGCCGCCCATGGATGCGGCGCGTTCTTTCGGCATGACTGGCTCCGGCGGGCGGGGATGGCCCGCCCTGCCATCCCTCCGGAGGGGCTATCACAGGGTTTTCGCCTGGCACCCTCCCCCACCCCGCCGCCATGTTTGTGTAACATTTTTCTCCCGTTCGTGTAGAATGGGCAAAGAACGAACCCAAGGAGACCCCGCCATGCCAGTCAATTTCGACAACGTCCATTTCAACGCCTTCGCCTCTTTCGCCCAGCAGCGCGTCGACGCCGGGGAGGGCAAGGCGGTCATATCCGCCAGCGTCGACAAGCCCCTCGACGGCCGCAAGATCCTGAAGGTCGACACCACGAAGAGGGATTTCATCCACAAGTGGTCCCGCGACGAAACCGACTGGGAGGTCAACGACCGCACCCGCTCCCTCTTCAAGCAGGCCGTCGCCCGCGTGTTCGGCGGCGAGGACCGGATCCCCGAGTCCGTCCGGAAGGCGATGCTCATGGAGGACTACAACCAGGGCAAGCCGCTCACGGCGCGGCGCATCGTCATGGTCAAGGAAGCCATCGACCGCCTCGCCGGGGACTTTTCCGCCAAGGTCGCCGCCGCCAAGGCCGCCGCGGTCAACTCCTACGACAAGGTCAACGAAAACGACCCGGACGCCGACCCCGACGCCCCGGTGGTGACGCGCATCTACGTCGACCACCTCGTCGAAACCGCGATGAAGGCCGTCGGCACCGACCCCGACGCCCTGGACATCCTCACCGCCCGCAACGTGATGGACGGCCTGCTCATCCGCGGCGACTCCACCCTGCGCGCCCCCGCCGAGGTCGCCGCGAAGGCCGAGGCCATCCTCGCGAACCTCGCCGAGCTCAAGCAGGCCGCCAATGGCGACCCCGCCATCCTCGCCGCCGGCAAGATCTTCCTCAAGCAGCTCGAAGGCAAGAGCGTCCCGGACGGCCTGATCACCGCCATGATCCGCGACACCCGCAACGCCGACGTCTCCGCCATCAAGCGCCTGACGGCCTCCTCCTCGGGCCGCTCCATCCACAAGGCGCTCAACCAGTACATCGCCCACCAGGTCCGCATCGCGGTCTCCTCCGGCGCCGAGCGGCTGCTCTCCGGCCCCGACGAAAAGAGCGCCGCCCGCGACTTCGTTGGCCTGCTGCTCCTGGCCAAGTGCGGACGCTCCCCCCTCCGCAAGATCCAGGCCGCGCTCCATTCCGAGAACGCCCAGAAGCTCTCCAGGATCTACACGATGATGCACAACGGCAACTTCGACAAGGACGGCCTCTCCGACGCCACCGCCAAGCAAACCTGCATCATGGGCGCCCGCAGCAAGGCCCTGCTCGGGCAGATGAAGATCGCCGCCGACTCCATGATGGGCGTCCCCGACGCCCAGATCGAGCCGCTCGAGGACTACGAAGGGGACATCGACTTCGACGCCTTCCACGCCGACCGGATCTCCACCGACCTCATCAACGCCGGCCAGGCCGAGGCCGTCCGCTGCCACGACGAATTCCTCAAGCTCGCCGTGCGGGGCGACTCCGAGGGGGCGGACGCCCTCCGCAAGGTCTACGCCCACCGCATCGGCCCCGAATCCTACGAGCCCAAGAACCTCATTGACAACGCCGCCCGCCGCAACGCCTCCGCGATGCTCAACTGGACGATCGCCGACGAGTGCCGCAAGATGGCCCGCGGCGACTGGCAGAATGTCACCTTCTTCAAGGACGTCAAGCGGATGGCCGGCTCCCTGAAGCTCGGCGACGTCGTCCTTTCCACCGACTTCCAGACCGCCCGCGAACAGGTCGCCGCCTTCGTCACCCAGGGCGCCAAGGCCGACTACGCCTCCCTCACCGACCTCGAACGCGGCAAGGCGCACGTCGTCATTGCGCTCCTCTCGCAGGAAACCGGCAAGGCCGGGTTCGACGGCCAGTTCCAGGCCCTCGACCCGCACAACGCCCGTCCGCCCGTCGTCACCCTGTCCGACCAGGAAGCCGACACCCGCACCATCGCCCTGTCCTTCGACGAAATCGGCCGCCTGACGATGCAGTTCGACGGTGTCCAGAACCTCACCGTCCTGCAGAGCGACCCGGGCAACGGCAAGACCGTCACCACGATGGTCGGCCCCGGCAGCACCGCCGAATCGCACCTGACCCTGGAGATCAAGGCCAACGAACTCGACCGCCTGGCCACCCTCGACTACACCCGCTTCGACGACACCGCCGCGAACGAGGTCATGGCCGACAAGACGGCCACCAACAAACTCCCCGCCGCCCAGAACACCTTCGCCCGCGAGTACCGCTTCGCCGACAACGGCATCAACATCCGCCTCGGCCTCCAGTTCTCCATCAAGTGAGCCCCGCCCGGGGCGGGGCCGGCCCCCGTGGCCTCCCCGCCCCCCCATGGCGTCCGCACCTGGAGCGATTCCAGAAATAGTGTGGCCGCCGTCCATTGTGTTGCCCCCTTTTCTTTCGCGGACGCGCAGAAGCGCTTCCCTCCCCGTGGAGAGCGCAGCGGGAGGGTCGCGCTTCCGCGCGACCTTGTGGTTGCCCCCCCCTGGGAGGTGCGGCTTTCAGCCGCGCCATGGACTTGGACAAGCGGCGCGGCAGGATGCCGCACCCCCGGAAGTGGCGCAAGACCTTCTGAACAAGCATCGCGCGACTTCCGGGGTCAGCCACAGTATTTCTGGAACCGCTCTACCCCCCCATCCGATGGCGCCGGAGGCGGCGAGGTAATCGACGGGGGAGAGTACGGGGAGCACGCCCGGGGGATAGTGGCCACGGTCGCGCCGCGCGGGAGTTTTCCAATGATTGGAAAAAAAGTTTCCAATGGTTGGAAAACCGAAGCGGAAACGGTGGCTTCCGCATGGGGTTTTCCTTGGTATCGCGGATTGATCCGGCGGTTGATTTTGCGTCTTGCGGCGGGGGCGGGGACTGCGGTAGGGTGCGCGGCATGGAGAATCATCGGTTCACGGTTTCCGGCGGACGGGCGGCGCTGGCCGCGCTGCTGCTCTTCGCGGGCGGACGGACGGCAGGCGGCGGCGAGGTCGCGTATGCCGGGGCGGAGCGCGAGCATGTCGAGTTCCGCGCCGTGGACGAGTCGGCGGACCTCGGGACGATCTTCGGGGCGGGCCGGCCAATCCCCGAAGGGTACGAGGCGGTCGCGGGCGGGGATGGCGCGGCGCCCCTCTGGCGGCGGATCGGGGAGGCGCCCGGCGAGGAGGAGCTCGCGCGGTTGCGCACCTTCGGCGACCGCCCGCGGTGCGACCTGCTGCTCGAACGGCGCATGGTCGGGGACGCCGAGCTCTTCGCGCCGCTGTACGTTTTCCGCAAGGCGGGGTTCGATGACGGCGACGTGCTCGACGTCCGCCTCGAAAAGCCCTGGTTCGGGGACCGTCCGCGCCTGTCGTTCTCGCTGGGCACCGACGGGGTGCGCCGCGCGGCGAAGTGGTTCCGCCGGTTTGCCCCCGGCAAGCCCCTGGCCGCGCGCGGGGGCAAGTCCTGGGGACGCCTCGCCGCGGTCGCCGACGGCCGGCTGCTGGGCGTGGCGACGCTGGGGCGGACGAGCCTGCTGTTCCCGCCGGGCACCCTCCGCATCCCCTGCAGCGCCGACGAAGAGCAGGCCAAGGCCGTCGCGGAGGCCCTGCACCCGACCGCCCCCACCCATCTGTACACCGTCAAGCCGCTGCCCGCGTCCGACCTCACCGCGGGAGAGGCCCGGGAACGGGCGATGGCGGACATGGAGCGGCGGTACCGGCATGTCATCGGGCCCAAGGCGCTGCCGATCGAGATCCGTCCCGAGGGGGAAGACGCCATCGCGGTCACCCTGTGCCCCATGCGTCCGATCGGGCAGCAGTACCTCCTCGTCCGGCTCCAAGTTCCGCAGGAACTGACCTTCCGGGCGGTCGCCGCGGACAGCGCGCGGCGGGTGGCGGATTGGCTCGACGGCCCGGCGCCGGACGAGGGATACCAGACCGTCGACACCCCATCCGGCCGCGCCTGGGCCGCCATCCCCGGCGGACCGGCCGATACCGGCGATGACATCCCGAGTCTGGACGGTCTGGCGGTCCCCGACGGGTACGCCGCGGCCCTGGAACCCGTGGAGGACGGGGAGGGACGGCGGGCGTGGCGGCCGTGGTGCCTCGTGCGCGGGGGCGGGGTCCGGTTCGACCGCGTGGCATCCGTGCGCACGGAGAGGGATGGGGATGGACGCCCCGTCCTGTGCGTCGAGCCCGAACCTGCGGACCGCGAGGCGCTGGCCGCGCTCGCGGCGTCCGTCGGCCCGGACGGACGCCTGGCGGTGCTGTTCAACGGCCGCGTCGAGCGGGTGGAGGGCGGGGGGAATGCGCTGGCCGCAGGGCCCATCCGCGTCGGCCGGGTGCTTTCCACCTACTTCCCCGGCGGCGATCCGGAAACGCTCGCGGAGGTCTTCGACTTCCTGGCCGGCCTCATGCAGGCCGGCATGCTGCCCGCCAATCTCTCCTGGACCGGGACCCGCTAGACAGGTGAAAACCTTGTCTTTTGCATGGTGAGGCCCCTACCGGCCGGCCGTACCAGGCAAAAGACAGGGTTTGCACCTGACAAACCCATTGGAGTTGCCCTGCGGAGCATCGGGTAGGGCGGCGAGTCCCTTCGCCGCCGGCGGCAGGAACGTGCCTCCGGGCGAATGGACCGTGCGGAGGCATCCACGCACCTCCGCCGCATCCCTGCGGCATCCCCCGTACCGGCGCGCACGGGGATGCTACACCCCGTTCCGGAACGAGCCGTGCTGGAATTCGGCCGAGGCGGCCTGGTAGACGTAGAGGGCGACCAGGAGCAGGAAGATGCGAATCTGGCCGCCGTGGAACCAGGGCCATACGGCGCGGACGGCGAAGAGGATCGCGACGCCCCGCGCGACGGTCGCGGCGATGCGCGTGGCGCGGACCGCCCCCAGCCGCGGGGAGAGGAGGGCGCGGAAGATGCGTCCGCCGTCCATCGGGTAGGCCGGGACCAGATTGAACAGCCCCAGCATGAGGTTGGTCCGCCCGAGACCGTCGGCGACGATGCCCACCCACGGGTTGACGGCGAACAGGCACGGGGCCGAAACCCACCCGACGGCGCCGAGGGCCAGGGATACGGCGGGACCGGCGGCGGCCACCAGGAATTCGTCGCGCGGACGGGTGGACATTCCCGCAATCCGCGCCATCCCGCCGATGGGGAGCAGCAGGATGTCGAGAATCACCGCCCCCTGGCGGCGGGCGACCAGCGAGTGGCCGAGTTCGTGCAGGACGATGCTGCCGAACAGCGCGACGGCGTAGATGCATCCCCACGACATGCCGACCACCCCCGTGCCCGCCGGCACGAACGTCCAGGCGAGCAGGGGAAGGAAGAGCAGGAGCGAGCCATGCAGGCGGACCGGGATGCCCGCCATCCGCCCGATGGACCACGCGCGCATCGCGCGCTATTCGGCGTCCGCCGGCGCGGCGGGGGCCGCGGGCACCGCGTCCGCCGGCATCTCCATGCCGTGCTTGGCGTAGACGGCGGAAGCGATCTTGGCGAAGAGCGCGGGATCCTTGTTGAGGTTCTCGCGGGCGGCTTCGCGGCCGGCGCCGAGCTGCTCGCCCTGGTAGGAGAGCCAGGAACCGCGCTTGTCGATCAGGCCGTCCTCCAGCGCCGCGTCGAGCAGCGCGCCGCTCTTGGAGATGCCTTCGGCGTAGAGGATGTCGAACTCCGCCTCGGTGAAGGGCGGGGCGACCTTGTTCTTGACGACCTTCACGCGCGTGCGGCTGCCGATGACCTTGCCGTCGCCGCTCTTGAGGGTCGAGACGCGCCGGATGTCGAGGCGCACGGAGGCGTAGAACTTGAGGGCGCGGCCGCCGGGGGTCGTCTCGGGATTGCCGAACATCACGCCGATCTTCTCGCGGATCTGGTTGGTGAAGATGCAGCAGGTCTTGGACTTGTCGAGGACGCCGGTGATCTTGCGCATCGCCTGGCTCATCAGGCGGGCCTGCAGGCCGACGTGGGAGTCGCCGATTTCGCCTTCGAGCTCGGCCTTCGGCGCGAGCGCGGCCACGGAGTCCACCACGATGACGTCCAGCGAGTTGGACTGGATGAGCTTGTCGGCGATGGTCAGCGCTTCCTCGCCGCTGTTGGGCTGGGAGACGAGGAGGTTGTCGACGTCGACGCCGATCTTCTTGGCGTACACGGGGTCGAGGGCGTGCTCGGTGTCGATGAAGGCGCACAGGCCGCCGCGCTTCTGCGCCTCGGCGATGACGTGCAGGACGAGGGTGGTCTTGCCGGAGGATTCGGGGCCGAAGATCTCGATGATGCGGCCGCGGGGCACGCCGCCGATGCCGAGCGCGATGTCGAGGGTGAGGGACCCGGTCGGAATGTGGTCGATCTTCTTGACTTCGCCGTCGGAGCCGAGGCGCATGATGGAGCCTTCGCCGAACTCCTTCTGGATCTGCGCGAGGACGCTGGCGAGGGTGGGAGGGAGCCCTTTCGCGGCGTCTTTCTTGGCGGCGGCGGGGGCGGCGGGGGTGGTTTTGGGGGCCATGGATGTCTCCTTGTTGTTGGTGCGTGAACTGAGGTTCAGATATATATGGCACGCATCCTCCTCCGCGTCAATGGTTTTTTCCTCTTTTTTTCCCGTCCCGCCCGAGGCGGGCGAAATCGACCGGAAAACCAATGGAAAACGGTTCTTCGGGGACTTTAGTGGGACCGTCTCCCGGATTCCGCGAATGCAAGGATCAAGGCGGGTGCCAGGATCCGCCCCCCTCCGAGAGGGGGGTGGCGCGGCCATGGATGGGATGTCCATGCCTGAAAGAAGGAAAGCGGCAGGGGCCGCGACGGGGGGAGTACTGCGCTCGGCCGTTGCGGCAACGCGACTCCGCACCGGCAATGAACGAATCCAGAATTTTGCGGATGGGCCAAGTGGACGCATGCAACGACGACCTCCCGCAGTACTCCCCCCGCCGCCATTTCCGCCATGCGACACGGGTTGTTTTTCCAATCGCCTTGTCAGATGGCACGGGGCGGGCGGGTATCCCTGTATGGACAACCCGTGTCCGGCGTCCGCGTCCGGACGCCCGGCGCGGCGAACAAGGAGGACGAAAGACCGAGACAGGACATGGGCTTTCCGCGGTGGCGCGGAGAGCCGGAGAGGTGCGCGGCGGCACGGCCCCGCGCGGCGGCAAGGCGCGGTTTCGCGCTTGCCCCGCGAGGCCGTTTCTGCGATGGTTGACCCTGCCGCGGCGAAGCGGGGCCCGAGCCCCGCCACGGCGCGGCGGACAATCCATTTGCACCCGCAAAGACAACCGTTCCGAGGGAATCTGGACCATTTCTGTTCCGAACGTTGGTTGCGGGGTGTGCACGCACCGTGCGCACCTCTCTGCTGATTTTCGGAACAGGCCCGTCCAGAGCCTCCTCGGAGAACACCGGAGAGGTTTTTTGCGGGCCAGAAAGGTCTGGAAAAGGATGCACAAACGAAAACGGTCCGCCCATCCCTTTAGCGCTTGCGCGCGCGAAGCGATTCTGCAATCCTGCACCCTGCCGCCGGATGGTCGCCACGGGGCCCCGAGCCCCCGCCACGCCCGCCCGCGGCAGACATCACGGTTTGCACCCGCAAATCCAAGCGTCTTGGGAAATCTGGTCAATTTCCGTTTCGGGCGTTGGTTGCGAGGCGCGCGCACGCGCGCCTCTCCGCTGATTTCCGAAACAGGCAAGACCAGAGCCTCCCAAGAGAACCAACGGAGAGGCTTTTCTGGGCCCGGACGAGTCCCTCCGCCACAAAAAGGGCCGGAGAGAACACGCGGAAGATGAAAGCCGAAGGAACCGACAACCCGGTGGGAAAAGGACTCGCCTGGGCCCCGGCCATCCAGCATCTGCTGGACAGCCTGTATCTCAAGAAAATCGGGGCCGTGCCCTTGCTCCCGAAAATCATGGGATGGGTAGTTGATCGGCAACGCGAAGAAATGGAGGCCACGCTCGCGGGAGACGGGTTCCTCGTAACGAAGAAATCGAGGCCTGCCTTGTGGGATGTTTTCGAATCTGCCTGCACGGCGCTGGATCTTGATGCCAGACAATTCTGGTTTTTCGCCATGGCGTCGCCGTACAACGACTCTTTCATGACAGGCAGCGCCGTCCCGACCATCTGCGTGACCAGTGCATTGGTCAACAATTGCACCGACGAGGAGCTGGTGTTCATCGTCGGTCGCGAATTGGGACACTACATCTGCGGACACGACTGTTACCACACCTTGGCCCATTACCTTTCCGCGGGGCTCAAGGGATCGCCCGGGTGGCCCGCGTGGCTGGCGGGACACGCCATCGAACCCCTGATCATGTCGTGGTCGCGCTATTCGGAAATCAGCGCAGACCGGGCAGGTCTGCTGGCCTGCAAGAATTTCGACGCCGCTTGCCGGGTGTATCTCAAGCTGGCAGGGTTCCCTTCCAAGGAAGGCGGTCCGGCGAATCCCCGCCGCCTGTTGATGGACCAGGCTATCCAATATACCAGGGAACAAGGCCGCAGAAGCCTCGCATCACGGGCGTTCCACCAAATGAAACATACGCTTTTCGCCAGCCGTCCACGCGCCATCGAGCGATTCGCGGAGTTGGACGAATGGGTGAACCTCGGTTTTTACGCCGAACTGGCCGAAGCCTCGCCGCCGGAACGCATTCGCATCGCCGAAAGCGTCGGGACGGATTATCTCAAGAACGCCTTGGACATGGCTGTCGTGGAAACGACCGCCGACTATCTCGAATCCGGCCCCGGCATCCCGCGCAAGGAATCGCTTCCCCTGTTGCGCGCGGCCTTCCTGCGTGGCGCATCGTTGCGGGGGTCGGTCCTCGACGCCCTCGTCTATGCGGAACTCGCCATCGGGGAGAAGGACGGCAGCGCCTACGACTACACCCTGTCGCTCTTCTTCCTGCGGGGGCAGGACGCCCCTCTCAAGGTGTCTCTTGAAGTCGACTACACGTCCGACCGCGATTTCGCCCCGGAGAGCATCCGCGAACAATTCATCAAAACCCGCCAGAATCAGCTCAAGGTTCTGGTTTACAAACCACAGGAACAGAAAGAGAAACCATGATTGTCACCCTTCTTTTGACAGGACTGGGAGCGGCAGCGCTAGCCGCGATGGCCATCGCCTGCTGGAATCTCATCCGTGAATTTCTGGTGCACATCGTCGGCAAGTTGCTCGTGAGGTGCTTCGGCGAGGAAAAATGCGGATGGTACTTCAATTTCCTGTCCTGGTGCGACAAGAAGGTTTCCGCCGCCCGGCGCATCGTCAAGATGCATTGGGCAAAGTTCCGGGACACGGTGCTGACAATCAATTCGACCTATACCCGGAACGAAGACGGCACCTACTCCAAGAGAACGGAATCCATTGTCCGCAAGGATGAAAAAACCGCCACGCGCCACGTCACCGAGGAAACCGTCGGCTGGGAATACCTGCCCGACGCCGTCCGCGAGGAAATGATCAAACGCCGCACGAACGTCGGGGAAATCGATGACCGAGCTCTCCTCGCCGAAAAGGTGCGCCAACGCGCCGAGGAAGATGGCATCGCATTGACCGCATAGAGAGGAGGCAGAGACATGACGAACGAAACCATCCAAACATCCGTTTCCGGGGAGGGCTCCCCGGAACTCCCCGTGACCGCGGAAATCCCTGCAACGGATGCCGAACACGTTGCGTCCGCGGAACTCCATGCTTCCGAGGTGGGTTCCGCTGTGGCCGGCGATGAGTCGTCGGACATGGCCGTCGCAGAGGCGGCCGTGATGTCCATCCAGCCCGTCGCGGAGACCAACGCCCCGCCGGATATTCCTCCAGCCGCCTCCCCTTCGGGCGGCACGGGCTGGACTTGGCCCATCGTCGCGTTGGCCGCCGTCACGGCGCTGGCATGGCTGGGGAAGAAACTCAAGGCGAACACGGCGGCATTCGAGAAATCCGTGGAAGACGAGTTGGTGGAATCCGTACTGGATGCCGTGGCCAAGGATGCATCCGACCGCGCCGCCCTCCGGCAGGAACTGGCGGATGTCGTAGCCAACGGGGGGACGTTGCGCACGGGGCCTCTGACGGCCATCCTGCGCATCGAGGATGGGTATGAAAAGAAATCGACGGGACGCTATCTCCGGCGCATCTCGGTGTTGCGCCGCAAGGAGGGGACAACCAGTTGCCTGGTCAAGATCGAGAGCGAACTCGGTTGGGAATACATCCCGGAGGCCGTCAGGGAACAGTTCATCAAGATGCGGCAGGAGAAGGTGGTCCGGCTCGTGTACAATGTGAATGGGGAGGGGACATGAGCGGGAAGGGATACACCTGGGTGCAGCCGAAAGAGGCGCTGGACGCCAAGCGCCCGCTGGCCCCTCCGCCACTCCCGGCACCGAAAGGCGAGTCCCCGGAGGCGCGGGAGAAAGAGAAACCCGTGGTGTTCACGGCCCGCGAACCGCTGTATTCGCTCAAGAACCTTGTCCTCGACGCTGCGACAGCCCTGCGGGTGGAATCCCTCAAAAACCGCTTCCGTACGCACGACATCGTGTACGGGGAGTGGGGGCTCGGGGAAATCGACCCGAGCGGAAAGCACATAGCCTTCAACCTCTACGGGCCGCCGGGAACGGGAAAGACCATGTGCGTCGAAGCGCTCGCCCGCGAGTGGGGACGGAAGCTCATCGACGTGAGCTACGCCGAAATCGAGTCCAAGTACGTCGGCGAAACCGGCAAGAACATCGTGGCCGCCTTCAAGGCCGCGAAGGAACAGGATGCCGTGTTGTTCTTCGACGAGGCGGACAGCATCCTGGGCCAACGCATGACCTCCGTGACGCAGGCCGCCGACCAGGCCGTCAACGTCGCCCGCGCCGTCATGCTCAAGCAGCTCGACGCCTTCGACGGAATCGTCGCCTTCGCCACGAACCTCGCCCGGAACTTCGACAACGCTTTCGTCCGCCGCATCCCCATCCACATCGAAATCCCGCTTCCCGACGAAGCGGGGCGGAAGCGGATTCTGGAAACCATCGTGCCGGACAAGGTTCCTTTCAAGGCCAAGCTCGACTTCGCCGCCCTTGCCGCGCAGACGCCGGGGCTTTCGGGCGGCGACCTCAAAAACGCCGTGGTGAACGCCATCTCGGACTTGGCCGTCCAGCCGTGGCAGACGATGGACGCCGCCGCCCTCACGGCGGTTTTCGCCCGCCAGGCGGAGGCCACCGCATCTGCCAAGCGCAACGTGGGGCGGAATGTCGTCGTCACGTCGGATGAAACCATCTCCTTGGAGGGAGCCAATGATTGATGCGATTCTCAAAGGAGTCGGGGCCATTGCGGCAGGTGTCGCCGCATGGTACGCGGACAAATACGTGAAGGAAAAGACCGGCAAGCACATCCACGAACACGCCGTGGACTACGTGAAAGCGCTTTGGGCGCGGCTGAAAAACTGGGCGCGGCAGTACCTCGCCGAGCACGAACGGATCCAAAAGATATATTCGAGCGCCGTCAGCATCGCGGCCGCGGCGAAAAGGGCTCAAAACTCGGGCTTGAAGACCGTGAAGGTCAAGCTGTTCGGTTTGGAAGAAAACAAGCCGGAGGCCAAGGTCGTCCGCGAAGAGGATGTGGACTTGCCTGACATTGGCGAAGTGCTGGAACAAGCCAAGAAGGAGCCGATTCTCGCCATGAGGAATTGAACACATTGCCAGATTCCTTCCGCATGGAAATACAGGTCATTCCAATCCACCACCGACCCCATTCCAAGAGCCAGAGATGAGCAGAAAAACCACCATCGGCCACGCGGCAGTCCACGGCGGCGAATGTGCCGCCCACATCCAGAACACCTACGAAGCCCAAAAGTACGACACGGTGCGTTCCATCGTGGATCGCCGCGGAGTGCGCACGAACCGCGTCCAATTCAGCAACGCCCAAAACATGGGGGGTGCCATTTTGCGCGGCATCCTCGGACTGAATGTCGCCGGCATGGTGAGCTTGTCGGCCATCGGCAACGACCTGCAGGTTAAAGTCGTAGGAACAGGGTGGGCAGGGTTTGTCAGGGGTCTCGTCTTTTTGTGCGGGGGGGGCTTGGCCGCGTTCGGGTTCTGGCCGCTTTGCATCACCGCCATTATCGGGTTTTTCATGCAAAAGGCGTTCCTCGACAAGGTATACAAGGAAACGATTGCGTGGTTGTCCACCAAGGGCAACCCCGGGGGCGGAGAGAGTGCGGGGCCCCATCCACGCGGTGTTGCCGAAGAAGTCCTCGAAGCGGCAGGGGAACTTGAATACCGCTGTCCTCATTGTGCCAAACGATTCTTCATTCCGGACGATACAGAAGAATACATGTTCTCATGCCCTCACTGTGGCAAAGAACTCGATTTGACGGAAATAAATCCATTGTAAGCAAGAAGGAGCAGACTCCATGAAGATTGTGTCCGTCTGTGAATGGTTTGCGTCGGGTTTCGGGACCGTCCAGCGTTGGGGTGCGCGGCTCTGCCTGCTGACGACCGTCGTTTTGGCGGCCGGGGCGGTGTCGGGGAGTTTTCTTGTACCGACGAAGCCGTTGGGCGTGCTGCTGGCTTCGGGCGGATGCTTCGCGGCGGGCTGGATGTTCGCCGCGGCGCTGGCCAAGAACCTCCAACTGGCCGGTGCCGACCAGCAAACGGTAGCCGAAGCCCAAAAGCGGGCGGAGCGGCTGCAAGTCCAGAACCAGGGGTTGCAAGTCCAGCTTGACGACCTCCGCCGCGAAAAGGAGCGTCTGGAACACCAGCGGATCGACATCAATGCCATCCGCCCGATTCTCAAGCTCGGGCTTGCGGAGGCGGACATGTCCATCAAGGACGTCAAGGTGGCGTGGATGGCCGACTTCGCTCCCGGGTCGATGGTTTCTGGGCCCACGCGCAGCCAGTACGTCGGCGTGTTGCAGCGCTCGTTCAAGGCGTCATACGGGGTGGATTTGGGCAAGGTCCGCTTCCGGGAAGGGGCCGACTGCATCCGCGTCGCCGGCATCGCCACGGAAAGCCTTGGCTTCAAGGACGACCGGACGGAGTGGCTGGTGCGGCAAATCCAGAAGTACAGGCTCAAGGCCACGTCCCTTACCTCCGGCGAACCCATCCCCGTGGCGGACGCGGCGAAGTGATTTAAGGCGGGCGACAACTACTACGAAATCGACCCGGCCAAGCCGTTCGAGGGGAGCCGGGACTTGAACCGGAGCAGTACGCAGGCCGATGTGCAGGAGGAGGAACTCCGGCGGAGGATCAACCAGGGGGCGGGCTCGGAGTTCCAGAACGTCAATGCCTACATCTGCGAGATGGTCCAAGGCTTCCTCCGCTACCTGCTCGCGCCGGTGGGCAAGCCCCTGCTGTTCGTCGAGACGCCAGTTGGGGAGATTCAGGAAGCCACCGGGTGGCTCGCACTGGAAGATTTCGTGAAGCAATACAACCAGGGGCTGGAAGAGGCGGAACGGCCTATGGGTTTGCAAGCATGACACCCGCTCGGACGTGCGGACCCCGAAGGAGTGACGGACCATGGTAGCGCAGATCAAAGAAGAGAAACGCAGCACTCTCGAATTCCTGGTGTTCTTCGCCATCCTCTGCCTCTTGGTGTGGACGAATCCGCCAATCGAAAAGCACCGGGAGAGGGTAGCGGAGGTGGCGGCGAAGGTGGCCGGGAAGAGGGCGGGGATAATCGATCGTCTGCTTTTCGTGCCCAGAAGCGAGGGGGCGGGGTGTGCCCTGGGGTTGAAGAGATTCACGCTCGGAGTTTGCTCGGTGGGGTACAGCCGGAGCGGTTGGTCCGAGATTTCGGCGGTGTCGTTCGGGGCGCTCGGCGGAGTCCTCGTGTTCGCGTGGTGAGGTTGAAATGGAAGGAACCATGAAAGATGGAAGGAAACGCCTCCCTGCGGCTGCCATGGTCAGACGCATGTGCACGGTGTTTGCCGCGGCTGGGCTGATGGCCGCGTGTCCTGCAAGTGCCCAGCCGGCATCGCGGATGCCGATAGCGGGCCTGGCGAAGAGTTGGGTCCTGGTGGCACCCAGCCGCGTTCATCCGTGGGACGGGAATGGCGGCATCATCACCGCTACTTCCCCGAACGATGATCCATTCGTTGCTATCGGGCGGCTTTGGGATGGCATTTGCGACGCAATCCACGATGTGAGGATGCAAAACCATCGTCCTACGCTTCCAAAACCGAAACCCAAACCACGATACAAGCTGAAACTCCTGTTCTGTATACTGGGAGCAGGGGTTCTCATGGAGTGCAAACACTGGATTGCAAAGAAGTGGAAGCGGAAGAAAGGGTAATTCGACTGTTTCGGCTGCGGGCCAATCGTTTTCAAAACAAAAAAGGTTTTGCCGCAAGTCGAACCGGCCGTGGAGATGACACGGAGAGACCATGAAGAAGCGTTTGCTGTTTGTTGTGGCGATGTCATTGGCGTGCGGGGCCTTGGCGTTTCCCGGGCCCACACATGAGGAACAATTGGGAGAGGTATTTGTCCGCATCGAAGGCGATGCCTTCCACGAGGCGGCGGGGAATATCAGCCGGGCCATCGACAATGATTTGCTGAAGAGTTTCCGGCAGGCCATCGGGAAAGTGCCGGGAAACCACCGCATCATCGGCCACGGATGGACGCTCGACGGTGCCATTCCCAAGGACGTGCTGAAAGAACTCGAACAAGCCAATCCGGGTCGCAAGACAGACATTCTGGCTTGGTGGAGCAAGGAATCAAAGCGACTTGCCGAAGGAATGGAAAAGGCGACGGGTTTGCCGCCGAAACAAGCCAAGGCGCTGGCCAGCCTTCAGTGGGATTTCCACCTGTTGGGGGACCGGATGCCGGGGAACAAGGTGGTGGACGTGGTGCTTCCGCCCAAAGCCATCGCAAAGAACATCGAAAAGAACTGCGAAGTCCTGTTCAAGGGGCGGCCGGAATACGCAAAGGCCGTCGGAAAATCGCTTCACAAGGCGTTGAAGGCGGGCGGCACGGAGGCGGCACAGGCGGCACGGTTGATGAATACGGTGCAAAAGGACATTCCCTTCTCGGAGTTTTTGTCGCGGTGCTGGGGACGGACTTTGGCGAAGAAATCCATCCGCATTCTGCCTCCTACAGCCAAATCGGTACAGGTGGCCACCTTCCTTGAAAAGTGGAAGGTCTCCCTCCCGAAGACGCGCGCGACCGAAGCCCGCGCGAAAACAGGGACGGGCAAGGGCGGCAAAGGCGGCGTAAAGGCCAAAGTCGCCTCCAAGGGCGTGAAGGGGGCAAGCCGGGCGGCCAAGGCATTCGGCGTGGCATTGCCGGTTGTCATCGAAACAGGATTCTTCTTCTACCATGAAGCGAACAACCGAGCCGCCTTCGAACGGGGTGAGCAGACAGCGGAAGAGACACAGTGCATAACCTACGAGAATGTGGGGCGGCATGGTGCCGCACTCGCCCTTGGAACGGCCGGAGCGGTAGGAGGAGCAAAAGGCGGAGCGGCCATCGGAACGGGGGTGAATCCAGGAATCGGTACGGGCGTTGGTGCTTTTGCCGGAGGTGTGGTCGGGGGCATTGTCGGAGGCATCGTCGGGGAAATCGGCGGTGAGAAGGCGGGGGAGTGGATGTATGTCTCGAAAGCGGAAAAGGGGGCGGAGACCGGGGATTTGGCGGCAGTCTTTTTCCTGGGCGGCTACCACTACAAGCGAATCAAGCCCGGCAAGGACAAGCATGTGCAGGAAGCGCTGGAGTATCTGGGAAGGTCGCGAATCACACAAGACGGCGGATACGCCAAGGCAAACGTCTTTCTCGGCATGATGGCATGGAAGGGCATCGGACAGCCCGCGGACAAGGCAAAGGCCCAGGAACTCTGGTACGAGGCGGCCACCTTGAAGGACGAGGAGGCCATGTACCTGCTTGCGCGGGCAATGCTGGCCGGTGAGGGAACCGATCAGGACATCGAGGAAGGCCACGCCATGATGCGCGAGGCGGCCTCCCGAGGATGCGAACTGGCCATCGACGAGTACCCGGAAACGGAGCAGCTTTACCGGAACTGGTTTGCCGCGCAGGAGAGGGCCGCCAAGCGGGCGAAGGTCATCCGAGCTGCGGCCGGAGCCGTTTTGCTTGCAGTCGCGCTGGTGCTTGTCTGGCTGGGGGGCCGGCGCGCCCGGAAACGGGTTGCATAAGAAACCCCTCGCAGGAGCCGCACTATGCCTATGGACTGGCCTTTGCTCCAACCAGGGTATTAATATTTTTCCAAAATGCCTACTTTGAATATGATGCAATTATATTCATCTTTTAAATGGATATTTGCATATTCAGAAATTTCAATTTGTTGCAATTGTGTCTGGCACCCTCTTTGTATCCGTACTATTATTCCATGCAAGCATGAGGAGGAGAATATGACAGTTTTTCAAAGAATCAAAAATATGAGAGGTATAAATCCATGACCTTGGAAATCCCGGATTACATTGTCCATTTATCGACTTCCCAGTTGGCATCGCAGACATCCGGTCCCATGTGTTTGCCTGGAACTGGAGTCCTGTTGAACGACGGCTACCGGAACGTTATTGTCAGCGCTGCCGCCAAACGATTCCCGACAGATGGAATCGCCATTGCCTCCATCGCGGGCATGGATAATTGCGCCAACCGCCTTGAGTACACGCAGTACTGTAAATGCTCGGTAAACCTTTCCTCTGTTTCCATGCAGGACCCATCCAAAGAAGCAGTGAAGTATTATGCTTTTTTCCGCGTTCATCCCGCTCCAGGCGAGCACCCAGGCCGCTTTGTCAACGGGGGAGGTGTCACTCCAGCCACACCCCATCGACTTATGCTTCGGAGAGACATCCTTTCGAGCCCTCCCAGAACCCGTATGCCCAGCGGTGAATGCTATGTATTTGGAATTTGCCACAATGGTGAAGGCCCAAAGACTGTGCCCGTTCAGGCAACTGTAGAGACAGAATATTCCAAGGGCATTGTTGTTCGCCTTCCAAATTCTGGCATTGACAATATTGTTTTCAACGGCGCCCCCATTCTTAGCAACGCCAACGATTTGATTGCTATCGGGATTTTCACTGGGCAATTGGAATCTGGTGAAACTGGACTGGTTGGATTATCGATTCAAGAATTTCAGGACTCTTTGGGCCCGATGCTTTCATCTGCCTTATAATCGCCCCGAGAGATCACAGATTCCTTCGAAAAACCAAAGGATATTTACGATAAATTTTCCAAATCATTAGAGCTGTTTCACCGTGCTGGCGGGGCCTGGCCCTTTTTCTAGGCCCTTTTTCTGCCAGAAATTGCCGGAATGATCTGACGGTTTTGTTTGCCGTTTTGCCCTTTGACCCTTTTGTTTCCCAATTGTTTCCCGGGAACGTGAATCGGGCGGGGTTGTCCGCCCGATGCCCTTGCGGAAGTTGTCCCGGATTGTCCACGTTGTCTCCAAAAAGAAGGTGCGCCCTGCGGGCGGGAAGTGGAAAGGGAGGCGGGCGGGCCGCCCGCGCTCCGACAGGGGGCGAAACTCCTGATCCGCCGCTTGGCGGATGGGCATGCGGGGCATCCCTCCCGTTTGCCGCCGCGAGCTTGACGCCGGTGGCGATGTCGGGGTAGAAGGAGACGAAAGATGAAAACGGACAACGACATCAATCAAATGTCCCCATCCGGCCGATACCGGCGCTTGCTGGATGCGATGGGGGCGACAGGCAGCATCGGGACGGGGGAGGCGGCCCGGATGGGGATTTCGCGCGGCTTGCTCTCGAAATGGGTTCGTGCCGGAAAGGTGTGCCGGGTTGCGCGGGGGGTGTACCAGGCGCCGGGGGTGGTGGCGGACGACTTGGAAATCCTGTTCCGGCTGGCGCCGAGGGCGGTGCTTTCCCACGAAAGCGCGTTGTATTTCCGGGGGATGTCGGGGCGGTGTCCGGTTCGGCATTCCATCACGTTGCCGACGGGGACGAATCCGCCGCGGGCCTTCGCGGGGAGGGTGAAGGCGTATTACGTCAAGGAGGAATGGCTGGGAGCCGGTGCGGACCGGGTGCGGACGCCGTCGGGGGCCCTGGTGCCATGCTACGATGCGGAGCGGACGCTTTGCGACATCCTGCGCTCGCGCGGCCGGATCGACGAGGAGACGCTCAACGACGCGTTGCGGCGTTATGCGGCGGCGGCGGACAAGGATTTGCACCGGCTGGCGGAGCATGCGCGGCTGCTGGGAATCGGCCGGGTGGTGCGCGAACGCCTGGGGGCGTGGCTGTGAACGCGAATGCGCGCTCCATGAGCCTCCGGGCAAAGGCCAACAACCTCGCCAAGCGGCTGGGCATCGCCCCGCAGGCCGCGTTGCAGTCATACTTCGCGGAGCGGTTCCTGGCGCGGATTGCCATGAGCGGCCATGCCGACCGGGTGGTGGTCAAGGGCGGGACTTTGATGGAGGCGCTCTTCGGCCTTGCCGAGCGGACGACCATGGACATCGATGCCACCTTGCTGGACACGCGCGGCGACGAGGCGACCCTGCGGGGCATCGTGGAGGAAATATGCGCGATCGACGCGGGCGACGGCATCTCCTTCGCGCTGGGAGGAGGCGAATCCATACGGAAAGACGACGAATACGGCGGCATCGGGTTTTCGATGGTTGCGACGCTGGGAACCATCCGCCTGACTTTGGGAATCGACGTGACGGTGGGGGATGCCATCGTGCCCGGTCCCGAGCCGCTGGAGCGCGAACGGATGTTCGGGGCCCCGGGGAGCATCCGCTTGCTGGTTTATCCTACCGAGACGTTGCTCGCCGAGAAGATGCAGACCCTTCTGAAACGGGGGGAATGGACGACACGGCCGCGCGATTTTTACGACATCCACAAGATCGTTTCGACGGGCCGCTTCCGTCCCGAAGTGTTCACGGCGGCGGCGGCGGCCACCTTCGCCCGCCGGGACAGCCTGGATCTGCTGCCCCGGAAAGAGGCCGTTCTGGAAGGCATCGCGCAGTCTCCTGCGATACGGGCCAGCTGGGAAAAATACCGGCGGCAATTCGCTTACGCCCGGGACATCCCGTTGCCGACGGTGCTGGATTCCATCCGGGTTCTCATGGCGTTGTTGCGTTGATATGGGAGGTGGTGGGGGCGGTCTACGGCCGCAACGGCACCTCGGGTTCCGCAACAATTCCGGAATAATCTGACGGTTTTGTTTGCCGTTTTCCCCTTTGTCCCTTTTGTTTCCCAATTGTTTCCCGGGAGCGTGAAGCGGGCGGAGTTGTCCGCCCGATGCCCTTGCGGAAGTTGTCCCGGGTTGTCCACGTTGTCTCCCAAAAGATGGTGCGCCCTGCGGGCGGGAAGAGGAAGGGAGGCGGGCGGGCCGCCCGCGCTCCGACCGGGGGACGTGACGGATGGGGGCACGGGGCTTTTTCTCCCGTTTTGTCAGATGGCGTCGGCGGGGCGTGTATGGGATGGTAGGGACAGATGGTGTCCGCACACGGAATGGAAAACGAACCAGAGGAGAGTTGGAGCGATGAGAACGTGCATGGCGTGGGTGTTGGTGGCGGCAAGCGCCGCGTTGGGCGCGGTCGGCGGGCGGGCGGCCCGCGCGGGGGAGGCTGCCGTGCGGGCGGAGGGGACATACATGGTCGTGGACATGGGGGGAGGAAGGCAGGCGCCGGCGTGGCCGGTCGGGTATCTGTCCGAGGTGCCGGCCGGCGGGTGGTCGGGGGAATTCAAGACCACCAAGCTGGTGCTGCGGCGGATTCCCGCCGGCCGCTTCCGGATGGGGAGTCCGGGCGGCGAACTGGGTCGCGTCCGGTGGGGGGAGGAGCGCCGGGAGGTGGAGGTGGCCGAGCCGTATTACCTGGGCGTCTTCGAGTTGACCCAGGCGCAGTGGGCGGCGGCCATGGGCGGCAATCCGTCCGACTACCGGGGGGACGAGCGCCCCGTGGAGTGCGTCAGCTACGCGATGATCCGCGGGTCGGGCGCGGGGACGAACCTGCCGCCCGCCGCCGTGGGCGCGGACGGGTTCCTGGCCGTCCTGCGCGCGAAGACGGGGCTGCGGTTCGACCTGCCCACCGAGGTCCAATGGGAATACGCCTGCCGGGCGGGCACGGAAACGGCCTTGAATACCGGGGCGAACCTGACGGACAAGGCGGCCTGCCCGTACATGGCGCGGGCGGGGCGGTTCGAGCACAACCGGGGCGACGGTCGGGGCGGGTACGGGGAGCACACGGCCGTCGGATGCTACCAGCCGAACGCCTGGGGGCTCTACGACATGCACGGCAACGTGGTCGAATGGTGCCTGGACAACGGGGACCACGGGGATGACCAGCGCATCGTGCGCGGCGGCGGGGCCTACAGCGAAGCCTGGCAGTGCCGGTCCGCCGTTTCCTTCCACGCCCGCATCGACGAGGCCACCTTCACGCTGGGGTTCCGCGTCTGCTGCAACCCGCACGCGGCGGAGGGCGGGGCCGCCGTCCCCGCACCGGCATCCCCGGATCGACGGGAGGCGGCACCGGCAACCCCGGTCCGGCCGCAACCCCCCGCGGAACTCGCCCCGATGGCTGCGGCGGTGGAAGCGGCCAGGCGGGCGAAGACGGCGGATTCTTTCGGGAAGATGGAGGCGGAGTGGCGGGCGTTGCCGGACGGCCCCAAGCGGTCCCTCCAAGAGTGCGTGCTCCGGGCGAGCTGCGCGATGCTGCTTTCGAAAGGGAACACCAAGGCCGTGGCGGCCCGGAAGGCGTACGTGGACACGCAGGATCTGCTGGATGCAGTGACGGAACCGTGCCCCGCATGCAGGGGCCGGGGGCACAGCCAGGAAAATTGCCGGGAATGCGCTGGCTCGGGGCGGTGTCCGTTCTGCCGGGGGAGCGGGCACACGTCGGGGTTGAACGGACGGCAGGGATCGTGCCCGAAGTGCAATAGCTCGGGGCGGTGCCCGGCGTGTTCGGGAGGGACGCGGGAGGCGAAGTGCAGGTCGTGCGGCGGTTCCGGGCGCACGATCTCGGAGGCGAAATGCCGCCAGGTCGTGGACGAAAATCTGGACCGGGCGCTGCGGATTTGCCGGGGAGAGGAGTGAGCGGGAGAGGGACGCGGTGAACGAGCGGATCGACCGGCTGGAACGGCGGGTGGCGAAAACCGAGGAGCAGATCGGCATCGTGCTGAAAACGGCGCGGCCGCCGGTGGAGGGCGTCCTGTTCGAGGGGCAGATTTGCAGTGACAAGTGAATAGTGACAAGTGACAAGATGCGGTGCGGCCTTTCGGCCGCGCATTCTCCCCCAGGCGCGGCAGGATGACGCACCCCCGGAAGTGGCGCGGAGGCTTCTGAACGAGCATCGCGGGAATTTCGGCGGGGCGGCTTCCAGGCGCGTAGCTGGATGTGAGATTACAGAAAACATTGGTCTTTTCGTTTATTTTCCGTTTTTCTGGAGCCCCGCGGGCGGGACGCCCGCGCCCCGGCAGTCCATCCGATGACCTCCCGTTTTTCCATGTCCGGGCGGACGGAGGGTCCGGTAGCAATTTCGTTAGCACCCGGGGTTGGAAAAGAGGGGGAAAGAGGGGAAAGAAGGGAGTGCCCGATATGGGCAAAAACAACGCCGACTTTTGAAAATCGGCGTTTTTGATGGGGTTTTTCCCCGGATTGAAATTGGTAGCGGGGCTTGGATTCGAACCAAGGACCTTCAGGTTATGAGCCTGACGAGCTGCCGGGCTGCTCCACCCCGCAATCAGT
>CACXEY010000211.1 GCA_902766695.1 uncultured bacterium | reverse complement strand
GCGGAAGGGACGGTTCCGGAGGGGTGGCGGGAGGTGTTTGTGTATTGCCAGGAGGTGGTGGCGGGGTTCGGGGAGGACGGGGAGGCGGTGGTGGTGCGGAGGGAGGCGGAGCCACCGGCGCCGCCGGATCCGTCGGCGCCGCCGTTCGATCCGGACGGGGAGGCGGCGGAACAGGCGTCGGGGGGCGATGCGGGGCGGAAGGAGGCGTTCATGGCGTGGCTGGAGGGGGAGTGCGCGGAGGCGGGGGAGACGGTGTGGTGGCGGGGACGGACGGGGGCGGGGTGTACGTTCTCTCGGAACACGGGGCGGCGGCGCGGGGGCTCAAGCGGTACGACATGGCGGAGGGGCGCGCGGTGTGGGTGACGGACCCCGGGGAGGCGCGGGAGCTGGTCGGTCCGGTGTTCGTGCCGGGGGCGGGGCGCGGGGCGCGGCTGGCGGGGCTGGTATGGAATTCGCCGGAAGGGACGTGCACGGAGTGGCTCGATCCGGCGATGGGCGCCGTGCAGGAGCGGCTTGGGGAGGCGTACCCGGGGGCGGGGTTCGACTGGGTTGCGCCTTCGCCCGACGGGGGGCGGTGGATCGTGCGCGTGCGGCATCGCGGGCGTCCGGCGGAATGGCTTTGCGTGGATGCAATGGGGGCGTCGTGGCGGGTGCTGGCGGAGTGTCCGGTGGAGGTGTCGCCGACGGTGCGGGGGCTCTTCCGCTGGACGGCGTCGGACGGGATGCGGCTGACGGGGGTGTACACGCGGCCGGAGGGAGGGGGGCCGTATCCGCTGGTGGTGTTCCCGCACGGCGGGCCAGGGGCGCTCTCGACGGTGGACTTCGACGAGCGGGTGTGGGCGCTGGCGGATGCGGGGTTCGCGGTGTTCCAGCCGAATTACCGCGGGTCGGCGGGGTTCGGGAAGGCGTTCCGGTTCGCGGGATGGGGGGCGGAGGGCATCCGGCGGGCGCTGCTGGACGTGCGGGAGGGGGTTGCCGCGCTTCGCGCCGACGCCGGGGCGCGGCTCGACGGTTCGCCGCCGGTGCTGCTGGGGGGCTCGTGGGGAGGGTATGTGGCGGTTGCGGAATTGGCGCTGCATCCGGGGGAGTGGGCGGGCGCGGTGTCGTTCTTCGGGGCGTTCGATTTGCCGGAGCTGTTGCGCGCGGAGTGGGCGCGCGCCGGGGAGGGGGAGACGGCGGCGGCGGCGGAGCGGGCACGGCGCTCGCTGCGGCGGCAGTTCGGGGACCCCGGCGCGGAGGCCGACATGGAGGCGCTGGGGGCCATCAGCCCGGTCGGGATGGCCGGGGCCATACGGGAGCCGGTGGTGTTGTTCCACAACAAGGGGGACCGGGTCATCGCGTTCGGGCAATCGGAGGGGATGGCAAAGGCGCTGCGGGAGGCCGGGGGGAGGGTTTGTTTCCGCGCCGGGGAGGGGGCGCACGGGTGGGGGGCGGAGGAGGAGGCGGGGGTGTATGCGGAGTTGGTGGGGTTGTTGCGGGGGTGGATGGGGGGCGGGTGAGGGGGTGGCCGGCGGAGCGGCCACGGGCGGAACCCGCAAGCGGGGGCTTTTCCGCTTGCCTTTGCGGAGATAGGGGAGCAGTATCTCCGCGGAAAGTGCGGAGATTCAAGATGCGATACATCCACGAGTTGCCGGATTGGCCGGAGTTCCGCTGGAAGGCGGACGAGCTGGCCGGGGTATTGGCGGAGTCGGCGTTCCGGCTTGGGCGGTTTCTGGGCCGGTTGGCCGGAATCGGGTTCGAGTTGCGGAACGAGGCCGGTCTGGATGCGCTGTCGGGCGAAATCGTGGAATCGGCCCGGATCGAGGGCGAAACCCTGGACCGCGCGGATGTCCGCAGCAGTGTCGCCCGGCGGATGGAAATCGTCCTGCGGGAACAGGAGCGTCCGCCGTCCCGCGAGGCCGAGGCCCGGGCCGAGATGATGATGGATGCCACCCGCAACTGGTCGGAACCCATGACCCGCGAACGGCTCTTTGCCTGGCACGCGGCGCTCTTCCCGACGGGGTGGTCGGGGATGTCGCGGATACGCGTCGGGGCCTACCGCACGGACGAGGATGGTCCGATGCAGGTCGTCTCCCTGCACGGCATCACCGAAAAGGTCCACTTCGAGGCGCCCCCCGCCCGCCGCCTGCCCGGCGAAATGGAGTCGCTGTTCGCCTGGCTCGGTGCGGGCGCGGGAGGGATGCCGCCCATCGTGCATGCGGCGCTCGCGCACCTGAGGTTCCTGACGTTGCATCCCTTCGAGGACGGCAACGGCCGGCTTGCCCGCGCGCTCACCGAGTGGTTGCTGGCGCGGAGCGAGCGCTCGGCGTTGCGCTTCTATTCGCTTTCGGCGCGCATCCAGAAGGAGAAGTCGGCCTACTACGAGGAACTCCAGCGGGCACAGCGCGGCTCCATGGATGCGACGCGCTGGGTCCGATGGTTCGCCGGATGCCATGCGCGCGCGGTGGAAGACGCGGAGGAGCGGCTCGGGGCCGTGTTCCGCAAGGCCGATTTCTGGCGCGGCCACGCGGATGACGGCTTCGGCGCGAACCAGCGGAAGATGCTCAACCGCCTTCTCGACGGTTTCGAGGGGCATCTCACCTCAACGAAATGGGCCCAGCTCTGCAAGGTTTCGCAGGATACCGCGTCACGCGAAATCGGCGATCTCGTCCAGCGTGGAGTCCTGGTCCGACAAGGACGGGCGCGGGCGACATATTACGAGTTGGCGGATGGTGCGCCGGAGGGGGGCGTGGGCGGCGGGTGAGGGATGGCCGGCGGAGCGGCCACGGGCAGAACTCGTAAGAAGGGAGCTACGGGGACGGCGGCGGGAGGCCGGCGCCGGATTCGAGGTCGCGGCGGACGGCGGGGAGGAGGGTGCGGAGGCGGGCGGAGAGGCGGCGGCGGATCTGGTAGAGGTTGGAGGGGGTGACGGAGTGGAGGCGGAGGATGGCGTCGGTGGGGAGGTTCTCGATGGCGCTCGCATGGAACACGGCGTAGTGGGCGGGGTTGGTTTCGGCGCGGAGACGGCGGAGGGCTTCGGCCAGGACGGCGGAGCGCCACTCTTCCTCGCAGGCGGCGGCGGCATCGGGGAGGAAGGCGTCGGGGGGCGGTTCGGCGGCGTAGCGGGATTCGGCGTCACGGCGGGCGTCGGCGTCGCGGCGGTAGTTGGCCACGCGCCAGGCCACGCGGCGGGCGAGCCAGAGGTGGAAGGCGCCGCGAGAGCGGTCGTAGCGGGCGAGGGCGCCGCCGTGGACGAGTCCGGCCATGACCTGCTGGACGATTTCGTCGGCGTCGGCTTCGGGCAGGCCGCGGTGGCGGGCGATGCCGAAGACGTAGCCGGCGTAGGTGTCGAAGAAGCGCGCCCAGGCCGCAGAGTCGGCCGGGTCCTGGATGCCCGCGAGGATGCTGCTGCGGGTGGATTCGTTGCGGTAGGGGGCGTAGGTCACGGGGGGGATTCCTCGGGAGGAGCGTTCGTCGGGATGCGTGACTTGCGGGAGGCAGGCGTCTTGGGTGCCTTTGGAGGCTTCGGAGTCTTGGGTTTCGGGGTTTTGGGCTTGGAGGAAGCGTAGGAGGGAATCTTGGGAATCTTGAAATGGAAGATGCCCGGTTCCATCGGGTCCTCGCGGGGAGCGTAGAAGGGTTTGATCCAGCGCCAGGGGCGCGGCGGGGACTGGTGGTAGTGGTACTCGTCGTCCTGCGAGCGCCAGATGGCGAAGTCCGGGAAGGTCCACAGCAACGGCGCGGCGATTGCGATGGCGGCGGCCCACGCGGCCCAGCGGAGCCAGCGGTGGCGGTGGAGGCGCATGGCGCGGCGGAGGCGGCGGAGGTCCTTGAGGAGCGCCTTGGCGCTGCGGGGACGGAGGGCCGGGTCGCGGGCGGTGGCGCGGGCGAGGAGGGCGAGCCATTGCCAGAAGTAGGGGGATTCGACTTCGGCCTCCGCGCAGGGCGGCAGCGAGGCGTCGGCGGGCGGGCGCCCGGTGCTGATGCGCCAGAGGGTGCGGCCGAGGGAATAGACGTCGCCGCCCGCCGAGGCCGCGCCCTCGGGCGGGGCGTAGCCGGGGGTGCCGACGACCGACGCGGTTTCGCGCACGTCCGCGAGGAGCCCGACGTCGGCGAGGACCGCCTTGCCGCCGAAGAAGAGGATGTTGCCGGGCTTGATGTCGCGGTGGACCACGTGTCGGCGCTGGAGGGCCGCGAGGGCGCCGGCCACGCGGAGGCCGATGTCGACGCACTCGGCGAGGGGGAGCGCGATTTCGGCGTCGATGACCGATGCGAGCGAGCGGGGGCGGTAGGTGGCGGGGGCGGGCGGCAGGCCGGCTTCGTCGTCGGCGAGGTCCATCGCGTAGAAAAAGGAGGCGCCGTCGTCGGCCATGCGCACGTCGCGCACCGCCGCCAGGCCTTCGATGCGAGGCATCTGCGCCGCCGTCCGGACGCCGCGCCACTCGCGGGCGAAGCGGTCGGCGGCGTCGGCCCCCTCGCCGCGGCGGACGCACTTGACGGCGCACCAGCGTCCGTCCTTGCGGGCGAGGAAGACCGTGCCGTAGGCTCCCGAGCCGATGGGGGCGAGCAACGCGTAACCGCAGGCTTCCGCCGGCGGACAGGCGGTCTGTCTGTCGTCCGATCCTTCCATGCCGCGACTTGACCATCCGGCCGGGGCAAAAGCAAGGCGAAAGCGCATTTCCGCAAATCCTTCTCGCCTTTTCCCCTCCCCCGGCGTATAATCCCGCGCGTTTTTACCGGCATTGGGCCGGACGACAGGAAGCGAAAGGATCGCAACATGAAAAAATACAACGTCTGCATGGTCGGCATCGGCGCGGTCGGCACGGAAATCGTGCGCCTGCTCCGCAAACGCAATTTCCCGATGGCCAAGCTCACCGCCTTCGCCCGCAGCGAACGCACCGAGATGATCGACGGGCTGCCCGTCGAGGTCAAGGTCGCCACCGGGCCCGAATCCTTCCGCGGATACGATTTCGCCTTCTTCGCCGGCACCGAGGGCGCCAAGGGCGCTTCCAAGACGCTCGGCTGGGAAGCCGCGTCGGTCGGCTGCACGGTCATCGACAACGGCGACGATTTCCGCATGGACCCGCGCGTGCCGCTGTGCATCCCGGAAATCAACCCGGAGGCCCTCCGCGCGAACCGGAACTTCGTCTCGAACCCGAACTGCTCGACGGCCATCGCCCTGATGCCCCTCTACGCGCTGCACAAGGAAGCCGGCATCAAGCGCATCGTCTGCTGCACCTACCAGGCCGTCTCCGGCGCCGGCGCCGCCGCCATCCGCGAGCTCGCCGACGAGACCCGCGCCTGGGCCGCCGGCGAACCGATGCCGGAGCACAAGGTGTTCCCGACGCAGATCGCGTTCAACGTGGTCGCGCAGATCGGCAGCGAATCCAAGGACATGCCCGGCTACACGTCCGAGGAAGTCAAGCTCGGCCGCGAAACGCGCAAGATCCTCGGCGACGACTCCATCCAGGTCGTCTCCACCTGCGTGCGGGTGCCGGTGTTCAACAGCCACAGCGAGGCGCTGCACGTCGAGTTCCACCGTCCGCTCTCGCCCGAGCGCGCGCGCGAAATCCTCTCGCACACCCCGGGCGTGAAGGTGCTGGACGACCTGGCGGCGTCGGAATTCCCGACCCCGATCGCCGCGACGGGCCACTACGACGCCTTCGTCGGCCGCATCCGCAAGGACCCGACGGTCGAGAACGGCCTCTCCCTCTTCGTCTCCGGCGACAACATCTGGAAGGGCGCCGCCCAGAACGCCATCCAAATCGCCGAAAAGATGATCGAGATGGGCCTCAAGTAACCCCCCTCCCCCCTCCCCGGCGGCACCCGCGCCCTCCGCGCCGCGCCGCCGTTTCTTCACCCGCACAGGAAAAACGACAATTCCGACAACTCTGAAAAACAATTCCGACAACCATCCCGTTGAATTCCCGTCCTCTACAAAGAAATTGTCGAAAATTGTCATAATTGTCTGACATAAAAGGAGCCCCGCCATGTTCAAGCCCGTATCCAGCAAACTCTCCTTCCCGCAGATGGAAGAAGGCATCCTCCGCTTCTGGGAAGAGCACGACACCTTCCGCAAGTCCCTGGCGAACCGCGCCGGCGCCCCCGAATACGTCTTCTACGACGGCCCTCCCTTCGCGACCGGCCTGCCCCACTACGGCCACCTCCTCGCGGGCACCATCAAGGACATCGCCCCCCGCTACCAGACCATGCGCGGCCGCTACGTCGAGCGCCGGTTCGGCTGGGACTGCCACGGCCTGCCCATCGAAGCCCTGGCGCAGGACAAACTCGGCCTCAAGGGCACGCCGGACATCCTGGCGGCGGGCGTCGGCAAATTCAACGAGACCTGCCGCAGCATGGTCCTGACCTACGTCTCCGAGTGGCGCAAGACCGTCACCCGCATGGGCCGCTGGGTGGACTTCGACAACGACTACAAGACGATGGACCTCCCCTACATGGAGACCATCTGGTGGGTCTTCAAGCAGCTCTGGGAGCAGGGCCGCGTCTACAAATCCCACCGCATCATGCCCTACTCCTGGCGCCTGACCACGCCCCTTTCCAACTTCGAAGCCGGCTCCAACTACCAGAACGTCCAGGACCCGGCCATCACCGTCCGCGTCCGCCTCCGCGAACTCCCGGCGGGCCTGGACGCCGCCGCCGCGGGCACCCCCGTCGACGCCCTCATCTGGACCACGACCCCGTGGACCCTCTTCGGCAACCTCGCCGTCGCCGCCGGGCCCGACATGGAATACTCGGCCGTCCGCGACGCCTCCGACGGCGCCATCTACCTCCTCGCCACCGCCCGCCTCTCCGCCTACTACAAGACCCCCGACCAGTACACCGTCCTCGCCACCTACCGCGGCGCCGACCTCGCCGGCCTCCATTACGACCCCATCTTCCCCACCTTCGCGGCCGACCCCGAGTGCGTCAAAACCTCATTCCGCATCATCAACGCCCCCTTCGTCAGCACCGAAGACGGCACCGGCTTCGTGCACATCGCCCCGGCCTTCGGCGAAGACGACTTCCAGGCCTGCAAAGCCGCCGGCATCCCCCTGCGCGACTACCTCGACGACTCCTGCGCCTTCACCGCCACCGTCCCCGAATACCAGGGCCAATTCTGCAAAGACGCCGACAAAGCCATCATCCGCCGCCTCAAGGACGAAGGCAAACTCGTCAAGCAGTCCACCATCGTCCACTCCTACCCCTACTGCCCCCGCACCGACACCCCCCTCATCTACCGCGCCATCGACGCCTGGTACGTCCGCGTCGAAGACCTCCACGACCGCCTTGCCGCCAACAACCGCCCCGTCCACTGGGTCCCCGCCGCCGTCGGCGAAAAACGCTTCGGCAACTGGCTCCGCGAAGCCCGCGACTGGAACATTTCGAGAAACCGCTTCTGGGGCTCCTGCATCCCCGTCTGGATCAACCAGGACGACCCCTCCGACATGATCTGCGTCGGCTCCGTCGCCGAATTGGAAGCCCTTTCCGGACGCAAAGTCACCGACCTCCACAAACACTACATCGACGACATCACCATCACCAAGGACGGCCACACCTACCGCCGCACCCCCGAAGTCCTCGACTGCTGGTTCGAGTCCGGCTCCATGCCCTACGCCCAGCAACACTACCCCTTCGAGCGCAAGGACGACCTCGACAAATTCTTCCCCGCCCACTTCATCGCCGAAGGCCTCGACCAGACCCGCGGCTGGTTCTACACCCTCATGCTCCTCGGCACCGCCCTCTTCGACAAATCCCCCTACAAAAACGTCATCGTCAACGGCCTCGTCCTCGCCGCCGACGGCCGCAAGATGTCCAAGCGCCTCAAGAACTACCCCGACCCCTCCCACATCCTCGACACCTACGGCGCCGACGCCCTGCGCCTCTACATGATCAACTCCCCCATCGTCCGCGCCGAAGACCTCTGCTTCACCGAAGACGGCGTCGTCCACTCCCTC
>CACXEY010000210.1 GCA_902766695.1 uncultured bacterium | reverse complement strand
GACGCCGCCACCGCGGCCCGCCTCGGCCTGCCCCCGTCCTCCGCCGGCACCCCCGTGCCCGCCGCGAACCCCGACGGCTGCCCCCGCTGCCTCGGCGGCTACCGCGGCCGTACCGGCATCCACGAACTCCTGCTGGTCACGCCCGCCCTGGCGGAAGCCGTCCGCACCGGCGCGCCCCTGGCCGAACTCCGGCGCCTGGCGGCGGCCGCCGGCTTCACCGACATGCTCGCCGACGGCGCGCGAAAAATCCTCGCGGGCGAAACCACCCCCGCCGAAGTCCTCCGCGCCGTCGGCTCCCGCGAAACCTGACCCATGGAATTATTGGAAGGCAAACAGGACAAACCCGGACAAACCCGGACAAACCCAAGCACGGACCAAGAGAAGCCCATGAAAAAAAAGTATACGTTCGTCGATCTGATAAAGGACGTTTTCACGGTGTTCCCCACGCCACTGACGGCCGACGAAATCTGGGAAAAGGCCGTGGAACTGGGGCTGGACAAAAAAATGGCGTCCAAGGGGAAAACGCCGTGGGCCACCTTGGGTGCGCGCTTGTATGTGGATGTGAAAGAGAAAGGAGAGAAAAGCACTTTTGTCCCGGTTTCGAAACGTCCCGCCCGCTTCATCCTCCGTGGACTCGGCACACCACCGGCAAAGCCGGCCCCAGTGGAATCCGGACCGGAGAAACAAGAGGAAAGCTGCTTCAACGAACGGGACTTGCATCCGCTGTTGGTAAAATACCTGAAAGAAAATCCCCACTTCCGCTGCCACGCGAAAACCATCTTCCACGAAAACTCCGTAAAAAAGACCCGTGGCGAAAACAAGTGGTTGCATCCCGACCTCGTCGGCGTCTACTTCCCTTTCGGGGATTTCTCCGAAAAGACAATGGAATTGCAGAGGGCCTTGAACGTCAATTCCATCAAGCTGTTCTCCTTCGAGATGAAGAAACACCTGGACTTCGCCAACCTCCGGCAAAGTTTCTTCCAGGCGGTCTCCAATTCCAGCTGGGCCCACGAAGGCTACCTCGTCTGCCTGGCCATCAGCGGCGACGCGGAATTCCGCAACGAAATCCAACGGCTGTCCAATGCCTTTGGCATCGGCATCATCCGCTTGGACGCCGCTGACCTCTCCTCATCCGAAATCATCTGTCCGGCCCGCCAGAACGACGGCATCGACTGGGACACGCTGGACCGCCTTGCCGAAGACTCGCCCGATTTCAAGCGGTTTGTCACCGACCTGCTCGACGACATCGGCATCAACAAAGTCAAGAGCCGCTACGACAAAGTCCTCACCGACGACGAACTCGATCGCTACCTGAAGGAAAAGAAGATCAAGTGATGTCCATGGAAATTTTCCAACCATTGGAAAACTTTTTTCCAATCATTGGAAAAAACGCGAAAATTTTTTCCAATCATTGGAAAACCGGCGAAAATTTTTTCCAATCATTGGAAAAATCAGGCCCATTTTTCCAACCATTGGAAAAAAAGTTTCCAATCATTGGAAAACTTTTTTTGGGGGCCGCGGCGTGAAGATCCTGACCAATCTCGCCTTCGTGCAGAGCCGGGTGTGGAGCGCGGCGGCGGAGAGCATCTGCGCGGACGGCGAATCGCCGGACGACATGGGCGCGTTGCGGCAGGCGTGGCGGCTCTGGCGGCGGCGGAAGGGTGCGGACGCGGTAGTGACGATGGGGGCGCGGGCGTCGCTGGCGTACGGGCTGCTTTGCGCGGCGACGGGCGTCGCGTCGCGGCAGGTGATGATGGAGTATTTCCTCGACATCCCGCGGCCGCGCTCGTGGCGGTGGCGGTTCAAGCACGCCCTGTACCGGATCGTCGCGCGGCAGGCGCTCGGCATCCTCGTCAACAGCACCGGCGAAATCGCGTCCACCGCGGCGCGCTTCGGGCTGGACCGGAAGAAAATCCTCTACGTGCCGATGTATTCCACCATCGAGCCGCCCGAATGCGTCGAAGGGAACGACGGCGGCGTCCTCTCCGTCGGCCGCACCCTGCGCGACAACGCGACGCTCCTCGCCGCCGCCCGCCGCTTCCGCGCCCCGCTCGTGCTGGTGGTCGGCAGGGACGACAAGCTGCCGGAGCCGCTGCCGCCCAACGTCGAGCTCCTCCGCGAGATACCCCTCGAAGACACCCACCGCCGGATGCGGCGCGCCGCCGTCGTGGTCATCCCCCTCCTCCCCGCCGAGCGCTCCACGGGGCAGGTCGTCGTGCTCGAAGCGATGGCCCTCGGCAAGCCCGTCGTCGCGACGGAACTCGCCGGCACCGTGGACCTCGTCGACAGCGGCGTCGACGGCCTCCTCGTACCGGCGGGCGACGCCGAAGCGCTGGCGTCCGCCGTCAACCGCCTCCTGGAAACCCCGGACGAAGCCCGCGCCCTCGGCCGCGCCGCCTACCGCCGCATCCTCGCGACCGGCTCCGCCGACCACCGCGGCCGCGCCATGCTCGCCGCCATCGCCGCCCTCGCCCCCCCCCGCTGACCCCTCCGCCCCGCCCGCACTTCCTCCGTCGCGACCACATTTTCCATTACGGAAATCATTGACATTCCAGTCGTTTTCCTTCGCTCCCCCGCCCATGAAAACGCCTCCCTCCCCCTCCTCCCGACATTTTCCCCCGCATTGGAGCGTTGACAGGACAAGAAGGGGGGTGTAGAAGATTCCGCGGAATGGTTCCAAACGGAAAGGATATCGAATGAAAGCAATTGCGGTAATGTTGGTGGCGCTGATGGCGCTCTTCGCCATCGCCCCGGCGGCGATGGCCCACGAAACCGGCGGTCTGGTCGGTGGCATCATCGGATGCTGCTTCGGCGTGCGCTCGGCCGCCGCCTACAACGACGGCAAGGATCTGCACTGGCGCGAATGGGGCCGGCTGATTCCCTTGGCCAGCTTCGTCTTCGCCATCTGGGACGGCGTCGACGGCTTGAACGGCCGGACCACCGGCAATCTGGCGTCCGAATACGGCACCACCTACTATTGATCCACCTCCACCCCCGGAAAGGATAACGAAATGAAATTCGTCGCGATTTTCCTCGTCGTCTTGATGGCCTGCTTCTCGTTCGCCCCGGCCGCCACGGCCGCCACCGGCGGAATCGAAGGCTTCATCATCGGTTGCTGCTTCGGCATCCGCTCCGCCGCCGCCCACAACGACGGCAAAGACCTCCACTGGCGCGAATGGATCCGCATCATCCCCATCGCGGATCTCGTCGGCATGGTATTCGATGCCGTGGACGGCATGAACGGGATGACCACGCAGGGCCTCGCCAACCAGTACGGTTCCAACTACTACTGAGCCGCTCCCGGATTCCCCCCGCCCCGGATTCGTCCGGGGCTTTTTTGTTGTCCGGCGGGCTATCCGGCGGGATACGGATTGACTCCGGCCGTGTGAAGCCAGTTGAGCGCCCGGCTTCGGAGGGCGTCGAGACGCGGCGGCAGGTCCGGCGATTTCAGGAACAGGATGAATTCCCGTTTGGTGGACTCCGCAAGGCTTTCGTCGAGCAGGACGCAGCGGTCGCCGATGACCACGGACTCGCAATGGATGTCCCGGCACTTCGCCACCCACCGGCGTTCGCCGGCGGATTGCCGGGCGCGGCGGGTTGCGCGCCGGATACGGAGAAGCCGTGGGATGCCGAGCGCCGCGTCGACGTGCCGGCGCAGGCGGCTGGCATTGGGATGCTCGCGGAGAAGTTTGGAAAGCCTGCGCTTCGCCGCGAAGTACTGGGAACGGAGATCGACGGGCAACCCGGAGTCGGGGCCGTTGCCCGGCAGAAGCCATTCGAGGGGGAGGCGGGCGTCAAGCCCGAGAAGCTGCCGCAGACGGACGGCAAGCGTGCGGTATTTGATCAAGGTGCTGTATCCGGTCTCGATGCGGTTGCCCTCCAGCCATCCTTTCAGTCCGGGACCGCGGGAAGCGAACCGGCGGGCCCCGCCGGACGACACGGTACACCGGGGCGCGGCGTCCAGGGTGGGGGCGAGGTCCGCCAGCCGGGAACCGAGACGGAGGCGCACGCGAAGGGTTCGGGGGACTTCGGCGCAGTCGGCGGCGATTTCATCGCGGCCGGGGGTGCCGCGCAGGGACGGGGACGCGGAACGCGGCGCGGCAAGCCGGTGGCGGCGGCGGATCTCGGACAGGATGGCACCGCCGGTCGCGGTGAGGACGAAGGTCCCGAACGCGGCCAGCGTGATGCCGCCGAAGGCCGCGAACGCGAGGGGCGCCAGCAGGGGGTGGGATTCCCTGAAGATGCAGGAGGCGTCCTGGGCGACGCGGGAGGTGTTGGACAGGATTTCGCGGAGGGGATTCATGGGAGGGGAGTGTGGGGGAAAAGGAATGAATGGTCAAGGATTTTCGTAAAAGAAAGAGCAGGCGGGGACGGCGGGGATTTGGGCTTTGTTT
>CACXEY010000209.1 GCA_902766695.1 uncultured bacterium | reverse complement strand
GCGCGCGTTCTACGGCTGCATCCGGATGGTGCGCCTGGCGTTGCCGGACGGTCTGCGGTCGATCGGATCCCACGCGTTTTCGGGATGCACGGGCCTTGCCGCGGTCGAAATCCCCGAAGGGGTAGGGGAGGTGGGGCCTTATGCGTTCAACGGCTGCTCCATGCTCGAATCGGTATGTTTGCCGCCGGGTTTGGCAACGGTGCCCGAAGGGGTGCTGTCCGGCTGCACCCGACTGGAGACGGTGCAGATGCCCCCCAAGGCGAAGGCCATTGGCGAGTCCGCCTTCTACCGTTGCAACGCCTTGCGGACCGCGGACATCCCGCCCACCGTGGAACGCATCGGCCCCTATGCTTTCTATGATTGCGCCTCGCTGGAGGATGCCGTCCTTCCCGACGGCGTGCGAGTGATCCCGCATTCCGCTTTCGAGGGATGCGCATCGCTGGAGCGGGTACGGATTCCCGCCGGGTTGACCACCATCGGCGCATACGCCTTCAAAGGTTGCGGACGGCTGGCGGAAATCGCCATTCCGCCGACCGTGACGGTGCTCGGCAGCCGTGCCTTCGATGGCTGCGCGGCGCTGGAGTCGGTCGAAATCCCTTCCGGCATCCGCTCCGTCCGGGAGAGGACGTTCTCCGGTTGCGGTGCTCTCGCTTCGGTATCGCTCCCGGCCGGACTCGAGCGCATCGGCGAGGGCGCGTTCGCGGACTGCGTCTCGCTGTCCGTCCTCGCGATACCCGGCGGCGTGGCTTCAATCGGCGCGGAGGCCTTCTCCGGGTGCCGAGCCCTCGTGGACGTGGTCCTGCCGCCCGGAGTGACGTCCATAGCCGACGGAGCCTTCGCCGGATGCCGTTCGCTGCGGTCGGTCGTCATACCCGAGGGCGTGACGAACATCGGTGCGCGCGCGTTCGCCGATTGCCGCTCGCTGGAAACCGTCGGTTTTCCGCCGGGACTCCTCCGCATCGGCGATGGAGCGTTCGAGGAATGCCACGCGCTGGCGCGCGTCGAACTGCCCGACGCCACGGAACTGGGAGACCGCGTGTTCGCCCGTTGCGAAGGTTTGCAGGCCGTGGTGGCGGGGGAAGGGAACCCACGGTACAAAACCGAAGATGGCGTACTCTACGACCGCGGGGGCTCCGTCCTGCTCGTCTATCCCGCCGGACGCGCCGGGACCTTCTCCGTTCCGGACCGCGTGAAGGAAATCGCCGATGCCGCATTCCTGCATTGCACCCGATTGGAATGGGTTGACTTGCCGGATGGCATCGAGCGCCTGGGGCGCGAAGCCTTCGCCGAATGCACCGGCCTGAAGACGCTGGACCTGCCGGACGGCCTTTCGCGCATCGAAGAAGCCTGCTTCCGCGAATCGGGCCTGGAATCGGCACGCTGGCCATCCGGAACCCCGGAAATGAAACCGGAAACATTCGCGAATTGCATCAACTTGCATGAGATATCCTTGCCGGAAGGCCTTGAAATCGTGTGTGGGAACGCCTTCCTTTGCTGTCCTCGGCTGGTATCGGCGACCTTGCCGGCCGGCGTGAAATCCATCGATCCACGGGCTTTCGACGGTTGCATGGCCATGACCGGTCTGGAGATGGCTCCCGGAAGCGGAACGTACGTGGCGGAGGATGGCGTGCTGTTCGACCGGGACCGTTCGGTGCTGGTTCTGTTCCCGCGCGGGCGGACCGGAGCATACCGGGTGCCAGACGGGGTGAAGGCCATCGGCGACCGGGCCTTCTTCGGAGCGGCACTGTCCGGAATCGCCTTGCCGGGGTCCGTGACCGAAATCGGCGAAGCGGCATTCCGGGATTGCCTCCGTCTATCCCGGGTGGAGTTCGCCGAGGGACTCTTGCGGATCGGGATGGACGGCTTCTGGGGGTGCACGGCCCTGACCGAAGTCTTCATGCCCGACAGCCTGGAGCGGGCGGGCCCGGATGCCTTCGCCAAGTGCTCGGGCTTGCAACGGATGGTCATACCGGATTCCCAGGAACGACGGGCCTCGCCGTGGCGCATCCCCAAGACCTGTACCATCTACACTCGTACCGAGTGGCTGTCCGTCCAAGAGCCCCAAAGCCTTCCGTGAATGGCCGGGTTTGGGCCGTTTGGCTGTTGCCAAATCCTTTCTATGTCTAGCTCCAGGGGGGATGTCCCTCCTCAACAGTAACGTCGCATAATATATCTTATGTTGCAAAATGGAGTACGCAACTATCTACACTGCAACGTGTTACACATTTTGTGTAGCCGACATCCTCCAGCCCGTAAATAATCGTTCGTTCCGTCTCCATCGAAAGACCAGACGTTTGGCAACGCCAATCCGCGAGTGTCGGACCGCGGGGAGTTTCCTGCCTCTTGGCGGAAGCGCCCGGTCCCGATATAATCCGCCCGCATGAAAGAAAGAGTCTTTTCCATCATCCAGATCGGCAAGCGCGGCGACATCCCGAGCATCGCCTTCGACTACGTCCTCACGCTCAACATCGCGCTGAACATCCTCGTCCTCATCCTCGGGACTTTCGACGGGCTGGCCGCCCACACGCGCGCCTTCCGGGCGTTGGAAATCGCGACCACCCTGTTTTTCTGTGCCGAATACCTTCTCCGCCTCTGGACCGCCGACCTCCTGTACCGCAACCGGAGTTCCTTCGTCGCCCGCCTGCGGTTCGTGTTTTCATTCGACGGACTGGTCGCCCTGTTCACCATCCTCCCCGTCTTCTTCTTCCGCGGCGCCGTCGCCTTCCGGATGCTGCGGGTGGTGCGGATTCTCCACCTGTTCCGTCTGAACGCCCGCTACGACTCCTTCAACGTCATCACCTCCGTCCTGCACGAAAAGAGCCGGCAGATCCTTTCCTCCCTCTTCATCATCTTCGTCCTGATGGTCGCCGGCAGCATCTGCATGTACAACGCCGAGCACGCCGCCCAGCCCGAAGTCTTCAAGAACGCCTTTTCCGGCTTCTGGTGGAGCGTCTCGACGACCCTGACCATCGGCTACGGCGACATCTATCCCGTGACGCCCGCGGGAACCGTCCTGGCCATCTTCCTGGGCTTCCTGGGCGTGGGCGCGGTGGCCATCCCGACGGGCATCATCAGCGCCGGTTTCGTCGAAAAATTCACCCGCGCCGAGAACGCCGTGAAACGCTTCCACGACTTCTCCGCCATCGGCGAAATCCGCATCGCGGCGGACAGCGAACTCTGCGGCAAGACCATCGACGAACTCCGCCGCTCCTACGGCATGACCGTCTACCTTGTCGTCCGCGGGGACCTCTCCGTCCTTCCCGAAAGCAACCTGGACGTCGCCCCCGGCGACATCCTCATCCTCAAGTCCGACAAACTCTCGAAACCCGCTTCCTGACCTCGCCGCCATGTCCGGCTTCGCCCGGATGCCGCCCGGCGCAGCACCGCCCGAACCGAGCGTCCCGCGACAGGTGTATCCCGTCCCCTACCCTGCGGGCAACGGAAAAGGCGCCTCCGCGAGGAGACGCCTTCGGGAATCGTGGAGTGTGCCGGACCTCAGGCCTTGGCTTCTTCCGCGTCCTTCTTGCGGCGGAGGGCGTTGATGCCCTTGACCAGAAGGAACACCGCGACGGCGACGATGAAGAAATCCAGCGCCGTCTGGATGAACGTCCCGTAATTGATGGCCACCTCGGGCACCGCCGCCACGGCTTCCACGCCTTCCGACGCTTCGACCGCGGGGACGCCCGGCTGGATGATCCACTTGAGATCGGTGAAATTGACCTTGCCCAGCAGCACGCCGATGGGCGGCATGATGATGTCGGCCACCAGCGAGTTGGCGATCTTGCCGAACGCGCCGCCGATGATGATGCCGACGGCCATGTCGACCACGTTGCCCTTGATGGCGAACTCGCGGAATTCGCTTGCTATGCTCATGTTGTTGCTCCTTTGCCGGAATCCGGCGTTTTTCGAAAAGGGGAAATGACCGGGAAACGGGCGGCCGTCAGTTCTTCTCGCGGAAGGTGATGCGGCCCTTGGTGAGATCCGTCGGGCTGATTTCGACGGTCACGCGGTCGCCCGTCGTGATTTTGATGAAATGCTTGCGCATCTTCCCGGAGATGTGCCCGAGGATTTCGTGTCCGCCGTCGAGACGCACGCGGTACATGGTTGCCGGCAGCACCTTGATGACTTCGCCGGACACGGTTACCAAATCATTCTCTTTCGCCATGGATTCCTGTCTTTTCCTTTTGCAAAACGCGCGTGAACCTACCACATCCTCTCCTCCGGCGCAACAAGGAAACGCCGGAGCGCGCTTTTCCGCCTCTCCCGTCCGCACCAATGCTTGAATCCCGCCGCCGGGCGTGTATAGTGTTCCCCCGTCGTGCGCCTGTAGCTCAGTTGGATAGAGCATCGGATTTCTAATCCGGCGGTCGCAGGTTCGAGCCCTGCCAGGCGCGCCAGTCCACAACCCCTTCCACCATCCGAAGAAAGAGCCACCCACCATGCCCCTTCCCTCCATTTTCGCCGCCTGTCCCCTGGCGAGCCTCTTCTACTCGTTTTCCATTTCCGATCCCGTCGGGAAGGCCATCGTCCTGATTCTCGTCGTCGCCTCCATCGCCGTCTGGACCATCATGCTCCAGAAGGGCATCGAACTGCGCCAGTGCGCCCGCGGCGACGAACGCTTCTTCCACGCCTTCGAGCGTCAGAACCATCCGCTGGAACTTTTCGTCCACCAGGAACTCGGCGCCTTCCAGGACAGTCCCATGGCCCGCGTCTACGCCGAAGCCTGCTGCGCCATCCAGCGCGAAATCATGGCCCGCGCCAAGCGGCAGCACCGCCAGCTCTCCGAGATCAATTTCTCCGCCGAACACCTCACCCCCGCCCAGATCGACGCCGTCCGCAAGGCCGCCGAATGCGCCGCCGCCGACCAGTGCGTCCTGCTGGAGACCCAGATGACCACCCTCGGCTCCACCTACACCATCGCCCCCATGATGGGCCTCTTCGGCACGGTCTGGGGCGTCATGAAGTCCTTCGAAGGCATGGGCCAGGAAGGCATGGCCAACCTCTCCGCCGTCGCCCCCGGCATCGCCAGCGCGTTGCTGACCACCGTCATCGGCCTCGTCGTCGCCATCCCCTCCGCCCTCGGCAGCAACGCCCTCGCCGCGCGCATCCAGTTCCTCTGCATCCAGCTGGAGAACTTCCCCGACAAGTTCGCCTCCCGCCTCCAGCAGACCTTCCTCGACGAGGACTGATCCCCGCCATGACCCGCCGATACCAGCCGGGCGGTCGCACCCGCCAGATCCGGGAGATCAACATGACCCCGTTGATCGACCTGACGTTCCTGCTGCTGATCACCTTCATGATCACCTTCCCGCTCGTCGAGCAGGGCATCCCCCTGCGACTCCCCAAGGGCAAGACGCAGGACGTCGACAAGAAGGACACCCACACCGTCGCCATCGACGCCAAATCCGACCTCTATTTCGACGACCTGCCCACCACCCCCGACATGCTCGCCGCCGAGCTCAAGACCCAGGTCGAAACCGACCCCGACACCACCATCCTCGTCCGCGCCGACGAATCCCTCCCCTACGGCAAGGTCGTCGCCGTCCTGCGCATCATGCACGACGCGCAGATCACCCGCATGGCGCTCGTCACCGATCCCCAACCATGACCCGTCCCCCCCGCCACCCGCACCGCTGGAAAAACAGCCTCGTCGCCAGCCTCGTCCTGCACGGCGGCGCGATCCTGCTTGTGGTCGTGCTGCCCCTCCTCGCCAAGGGTTGCGCTGCGCGCAAGCCCCCCAAGAAACTGATGTTCGTCGAGTTCACCGTCGCCGTCCCCCCCGCGGCCCCCGAACCGCCCCCGCCCGCGCCCGAACCGCCAGCCCCCACCCCACCGGCCCCCGTCCCGGAACCGCCTCCTCCGCCCAAGGACGACATCCCCGAGCCCGAAAAGAAACCCGACCCCAAGCCCGAGCCCCCCACCAAGCCGCCCGCCCCCGAGAAGCCCAAACCCAAGCGCCATACCGTCATTCCCCAGACCAACCGCGTCGTCCGCGGCCCCACCCCGCAGCCCAAGGGGCCCGTCCTCTCCGACAAGGAAATCGCAGACCTCATCAAGAAAGGCGCCAAAATCGGCACCACCACCTCCATCCCGGACGATGCCGCATCGCAGGCCCTCGGCGCCTACTCCAACCACGTCCGCGACCGTCTCTACGCCGCCTGGCAGCAGCCCGAATCCCTGAAGAACCTCCCCGGACTCGTCACCACCGTCCAAATCACCATCCAGCAGGACGGCCGCGTCGGCAACGGCAAGATCCTCCAATCCTCCGGCAACTCCGTCATGGACGACTCCGTCCTCAAGGCCGTCCGCACCGTAAAGGCCATGCGCGCCCTCCCCTCCGGCGTCAAAGGCCCCGTCACCCTCGACATCGAGTTCGAACTCGCCGACTAGTACAGCCGACGGCTCGAAAACGCATGCTCTTTTCCTGAATCGGTGACCGAAAGTCATTGACTTCGGGTCATCGGCATGGGAGACTGGCGGGGAAGGAACGAGGAACATGACCCATCGGCAACAGGCGGCGCTCGAAACGCGCCGGAAAATCACGGAAGCGGGGCTCGCGCTCGTGCGGCGGGGCGGCTTCGCGGGGGCATCCGTCGAGGCGATCACGCGCGCGGCGGGGGTGGCCAAGGGGACGTTCTACGTGCATTTCCCCACGAAGGAGCATCTGGCGGCGGAGCTGTGCCGCGAACCGTACGAGGCCCTTTCGCGGGAGGTGCTGGCGTCGGCGGGGCCGCTGCGGCGGCGTCTGGGTAGACTCTTCCGCGGGTGGGCGGAAATCGCGGAGGCGTCGGGGGTGGAGATCGCCCGGGAATGGTTCCGCATCGCGGTGCGCCCGGCGGAGGCGGCGGAACTCGGGCTGGTCTTCTTCGACCGCGACCGGGCGGTGGTCCGCACGCTGCTGCGCGACGCGGTGGCGGCGGGCGAGCTGCGCCGCGGCGCGCCGGTCGGGTCGCTGGCCGACGCGCTCTCCGCCCAGATGCAGGGGCTGGCCGCCGTCTGGTGCATGGCGTCCGACCCCGCCGCGCGGCTGCTGCCCGCGGTGGAGCGGTTCCTGCGCGACCACCTTCCGGCGCTCCTCGCGCCGCATCTCACGCAACCCACGAAACGAAAGGACTGAACCATGCCCATGTTCGCCACCAGCGACGGAACGAAACTCTCCTACGAAGACACGGGCACGGGCCCGGCGCTCGTCTTCTGCCACGGCCTCAACTCGTCGCATCTCGCCATCAAGGACTTCATCGACCATTTCCGCGGCGAGTACCGCTGCATCTGCTACGACCAGCGCGGACACGCCTGCTCGGAGCGCCCGGCCCGCCACCTCAACGTCCGCACGCTCGGGCGCGACCTGCGCGATCTGCTCGGGTTCCTCGGCGTGGAGCGCGCGTCGGTCGTCGGCCACTCGATGGGCGCCGCGACGGTGTTCTCCTACGTGGAGCAGTTCGGCTGCGCGCCGTTCGACAAGATCGTCGCGGTGGACATGACTCCCTACATGCGCAATGACGGCTGGCGCGGCGGCATCGGGTGCGGGACTTGGACGGACGAGGACTTCCACCAGGACCTCGAGCGAATCTTCGACGATGTCGGCGACGCCGCCTGGCAGATTTCCAGCCGGCTCATGAACCCGGCCCTCGCGCAAACGCCGCCGGAGCTTGTTCCCACGATGAGCGCCGCGTTCGGCGCGGGCGTCGATCCGCTGGTCTTCGCGGCGTTCTGGTATTCGCTCTTCCGCACCGACCAGCGCGGAGCCATCGCGAAGATCGACGTCCCGTTCCAGTATATCCAGCCCGAGACGCCGCTCTACGGCGACGAGACCATCGCCTTCTACCGCGCGAACCTGCGCGGACCCTTCCGTCTCGAAACCGGCTTCCCCGGCACGACCCACACCATCCTGCAGGAACGTCCCCGCGAAGTCGCCGCGCGCGTGAAGCCCTTCCTGCGCGGCGAGGTCTGAGCCGCCGCCCTCCGCAACCACCCCAACCCAAGGAACACGACCATGAAAAACCGCATCTGCGACATCCTCGGCATCGAAAAACCCGTCGTCCAGGGACCGCTCAACTGGCTCACCAACGCCCGCTACGTCGCGGCCGTCTCCGAAGCGGGCGGCCTCGGCGTCCTCGGCTTCAACGCGGGGCTGACGGAATCGGTCTTCACCGTCGAGGGGACGGTCGAAGCCATGCGGCGCGAAATCCGCGCCGTGAAGGCGCTCACGGACCGGCCGTTCGGCCTCAACGTCGCCCCGGCGTCCGACGACCCCGGCCAGGACCGCTTCACGGGCCCCGTGCTCGAACTCATGGCGGAGGAAGGCGTGCCCGTCGCCGTGATGGTCGGAGAGATGCATCCGGGATGGATCGGGAGGTTCCGCGCCCGCGGCGTCAAGGTCGTCTTCCGCGCTGGCAACCCCTCCGCCGCTTCGACGCGCGGGGCCATCGACGCCGGGGCGCAGGTCGTCGTGGCGACGGGTTTCGACGAAGGCGGGACGCTGCCGGCAAAGGTCATCGGCACGTTTTCCATCGTCCCGCTCGTCGTGGATGCCGCCGAAGGCCGCGCGCCGGTGATGGCCGCCGGCGGCATCGTGGACGCACGGACCGCCCGCGCCGCGTTCGCGCTCGGCGCCGAAGGCCTCTACGCCGGCACCGCCTTCATGATGGCCGAGGAGTCGCCGCTCGCGGAGAACATCAAGCGGATGGCGGTTGCCGCGTCGGCGGACGACCTCGTCATGTACCGCACCGTGCCCGCCTTCTACCGCTCCCTTCCCGGCCCGCTCCCGGACGAACTCGTGCGCATGAGCCGCGCCGGCGCGACCGAAGAGGAAATCTACAAGGCCCAGAACGCCTACATCGGCATGCGCGACGGCATGCTCTTCGGCGACCTCTCCAAGGGCTACGCGTCCTTCGGCCTCGGCATCACCCAAATCCGCTCCATCGAACCCGTCCGCGCCGTCATGGACCGCCTCACGGGCTGGATGGACACCTGACCCCAACCCAAAAAACGCAAGGAAAACCCATGAAGAAAATCCTGATCGTCGACGGCGGTCCCCGCCTCAACATGAACACCGCCGCGCTCTGCGATGCCTTCGAAGAAGGCGCGCGCGCAGCCTCGCCCGACATCGACGTCGCGCGCGTCCGCCTCTACGACCTGCCGCCGTTCCGCGGCTGCGTCTCCTGCCTCGCCTGCAAGCTCAAGGGGCGCGAGACCGGCCTGTGCGCCGTGCGCGACAGCCTCGCCGACACCCTGCGGGCCGTCAACGAAGCGGACGGCTTCGTCCTGGCCTCGCCCATCTACTTCAGCGAATGGACGGCGGTGGCGCGGGCCTTCCTGGAGCGCCTCGTCTTCCCGTGGCTGCACTACACGGACTTCTCCTGCACCGCGCCCAAGAAGATGCCGCTCGCGTGGATTTACACGATGAACGCCCCCGAATCGATGATGCCCGGCATCCGCCAGCACCTGTCCATCCTAGAGGGCGCCGTCGCGCGCGCTCTCGGCGACCCGGAGCCCGCTTTCGTCGAGGCGCACAGCACCGTCCAGGTCAAGGACTACTCCCGCTACGCGATGGACGGCCTCGACCCCGCCGCCCACCTAGCCTGGCGCGACGCCCACTGGGACGCCGACCTCGCCGCCGCCCGCGCCGCCGGCCGCCGCATGGCGGAAAAAGCGCTTGCGGCAAAGCCCTAGGAAACTAGAATCCTAGGTATCTAGGTTTCTAGATTTCTAGATTGCAGGCCCCGAAAACCAACCCCCAATCCCCATGAACCCATCCCCCACACCGGCCCCATCCGCCATCGCCGACCCCGCCGCGCGCGAGCGGCGCATCACCCGAACGAGCTTCCTCGGCATCGCCGCGAACCTGCTGCTGGCGGGGTTCAAGGCCGCGGTGGGGGTGCTGGCCAACTCCGTCGCCATTGTCCTCGACGCGGTGAACAACCTCTCCGACGCGCTGAGTTCGGTTCTCACGATCCTCGGCGTCAAGCTCGCGCGCCGTCCGCCCACCGCGAAGCACCCGTTCGGGTTCGGCCGCATCGAATACTTCAGCGCGGTCGCCATCTCCGTGCTCGTCATCGCGGCGGGCGCGGGTTCGCTGGAGGAGTCCGCCAAGAAAATCGCCGATCCCGGTACGCCCGAATACGGCGTGGTCACGCTGGCCATCGTCGCGGTCGCGGTGGTGGCGAAGTTCCTGCTCGGCCGCTACGTCTCCGCGCAGGGCCGCGCGTGCAACTCCGACGCGCTCGTCGCCTCCGGCGCGGACGCCACGCTCGACGCGCTGATTTCGCTTTCCACCCTCGTCGGCGCCGTCGTGTTCCTCGTCTTCGGGCTCAACCTCGACGGATGGATCGGCGCGGCGATTTCCCTGTTCATCCTCAAGGCGGGCGTCGAAATGCTGCTCGGCGCCATCGCCAGCGTGATGGGCCGCCGGCCCGACGCCGAAATCACCCGCCGCATCCGCGAGACGGTCAACGCCGTGCCGGGCGTCCTCGGCGCCTACGACCTCGTGCTGCACAACTACGGTCCCAACTCGGCGATCGGCTCCATCCACGTCGAAATCGACACATCCCTCGACGCCGCGTCCATCCACCACCTCACGCGCGCCGTGCAGGGGGCGGTGCTCGAAAAGTTCCGCGTCTTCCTGACCGTGGGCATCTACGCGGTGGACCCCGCCCGCCGCGCCGAGCGCGAGAAAATCGCGGAAACCGCGCGCCGCCATCCCGGCGTCCTGGGCGTCCACGGCATCTTCTTCGACGACGCGGCGTCGGCCGGCTCCTTCGACGTCGTCGTCGATTTCACCGTCCGCGACCGCCCCGCCCTGCGCGACGCCCTCCTCGCCGAGCTCGCGCCGCTCTTCCCCGGCCGCAAGTTCGCCATCAACTTCGACACCAACTACACCGACTGACTGCATTTCCGGCGGCAAGCAACCGGGTTGTCTCCCCTCTCGATCGTCCCCCCGGCCGGAAAGACCGTGGCGCCCTCGCCCCGTGGATGCGTCATGCCTCCATCGGGCTCCTGAACCCCGAGGGCCGCGGCGGACTTCCCTCGACCTCCACCCTGCCGACGAAGCCGTGGTAGGGCGGCGAGTCCCTTCGCCGCCGTAACCTGGAACGTGCAATTGGGTATCGTTCGGTTCGCGGATGCAATTGTCTGCCGCCACCAAAGAAGAACACGCGTCCGCACATCTCCAGCATCTTCCTTTGGCATGACTGGCTCCGGTGGGCAGGGACTGCCCTCCCCTACCCTTCCCTGCACATGGAAAATCGCAAGGTTTTCGCCTCACAACCCCCTTGCGGTCGTGGAGAGGGCAAAAATTCCCTTGCAACCCGAGTCGGGGCGGCTATGGTGTTCAAGGTGTAGGCGGGCTGGCGTGCAGGCCGGTTCGCCTTCCGGCCGCAACATCCCGGTCTTGTCCGCGGGATGGAGGGGAGAGGGAAAAGCGGAAAGACGGACAGATGTCTGGGGGAGGAGAAAGGTTCGAACGTGCGCATCCTGCATTTCAGCGATGTCCATCTTCCGTTCCCCGACGGAGCGTTGCGCGATCCGGCGGTGCTGCATCCGAAGCGGTTGCTGGCGCTGGTGAACTTCCGCCTGCGCCGGAGTGACAAGTATGCGGAGGCCCGGCAGAAGCTGGACGGGCTTTGCGACTTTCTCCGGCGGGAACCGGTGGATTGGATCCTGTACACGGGCGACACGATGAACCTTGGCCTGGAAAAGGAATACATGGAGGACGCGGAGCCGATCGCGCAAGTGCTCGGGATGGCGCGGAAGGGGGCCTTGGCGGTGCCCGGTAACCACGATCTCTACGCGGGGGCATCCCTCCGCCACTACCGGCGGCATTTCTCGAGACGCTTCCCGAAGAGCGACCTGCCGGAGGCGGCCGTGGGGGCGAAGGGCTCGCCGGGTGGCTTCCCTTCCGTCCGGTTCATGGGGGAGGAAGCCGTGGCGATCGGTATCAACTCCGCGGTGCCGCGGTTCCCCTTCTGGGATTCCAGCGGACGTCTGGATGGGGCGGAGCTGGGCGCGCTGGGCCGCTTGCTGGATTCGCCGGAGGTGGCCCAACGGAAATGGGTCTTCGTGATGACCCACTACCCGTTCCTGGACACGGACTACCTGCACGGCCTGCGCAACACGGAGCCCTTCTGGCGGCTCGTGGAGGGACGCAAGAACATGGTGCTGCTGCACGGCCACAACCACCGGATTTACCTCAAACAGGGGCCTGGCGGAATCCCCGTGTTCTGTGCGGGAAGCCTTTCAAAGCGCGGCGCGGAGTCCTTCTGGCTCTTCGAACCCTTCGCGGGTGCCCTCAACGCCCGCCCCGGCGTGTGGCGGAACGCCCGCTTCAGCCTGGATCCCCTCGCGGAGTGAGAGCCGCCGGGGCACGCCGTGGGGCGCCGCCCGCGCGGTTCCCACTTCAAGTCTGTCTTCTTTCCACCGTCTTCACCTTCCACATCTGTCGGTTGCCCTCAATATATGGATGGTTCCCGCCGGAAACGGGACTTTACAACTGTGAATCATCCGCAGACAGCCATAAACTTGTGACATAATCGCGACCGGATGGCATCTTGTTCGCGTTGGTCTTCGATGTCTTTGCCTCTCTTCCGCTACCGATAGCCACAAGCCCTTCTTCTCATTCACTCCCTCCTGTCCACCTCTCCCCAACGTCACACTATCCACCGGTATTGAAAGCACGAAAGCACACGGCACACGATTGCCTCTTGTCATACGCGCCCGCTCGTGCAAAACTCGAAAAGACGAATGCCTTCAAGCTCATGCCACACCGCCTCGCCATCATCGGAGCCTCCTACCTCCAGCTGCCTCTCGTGCTCAAGGCACGCGAAATGGGGCTGGCAACCATTTGCTTTGCATGGACCGAGGGTGCCGTATGCAAGGAGCAGTGCGATGAATTCGTCCCGGTGTCGATTGTCGAAAAGGCGCGCATCGCCTCCATCTGCGCCGAACGGGGCATCGACGGCGTGGCGACCATTGCCTCGGACGTGGCCGTGCCCACGGTCTGCCATGTGGCGCAGCGGCTGGGCTTGAACGGCAATTCGGAGCGAAGCGCCTTCCTCGCCACCAACAAGAATGCCATGCGCACCGCGTTCCGGGCGGCCGGCGTCCGTGTCCCGGCGTCCCGGATGGCCCGTTCGGAAGAGGACGCCCTGGCGGCGGCCGACGAAATCGGCTGGCCGCTCATCGTCAAGCCCGCCGACCGCTCCGGTAGCATGGGGGTGGTCCGGGTGGAGGATATTCCGTCCCTCCTGGAAGCCGTCCGGCGGGCGCTGGACATCTCCTTCTGCGGCGAAGCCGTCATCGAACGCTTCGTGGCGGATGCACGGGAAATCAGCGTGGAAGGCATTTCGCACGGCGGAGAGTACCATGTCCTCGCGGTCACCGACAAACTCACGACCGGGTCGCCCCATTACGTCGAACTCGCGCACCACCAGCCCAGCCTTCTTCCCGAGGCCGTTTTGGGCCGGGCCCTGGAGCAGGCCCGGCTCGGTGTCGCGGCGCTGGAAATCCGCGAAGGCGCCACCCACGCCGAACTGATGGTTGCACCGGACGGGGATGTTTTCGTCACGGAAATCGGGGCCCGCATGGGGGGCGACTTCATCGGTTCGGATCTGGTCCGGCTCTCCACCGGCTATGATTTCGTCCGCGGCACGATTGAAGTCGCCCTCGGAAGATTCACACCTCCTGCTTTTCCTTTCCGCAAGCACTCTGGCGTCTGGTTCTACTCGTCCAGCACCCCGGCCGTCGGCGACGCCATCCGGGCCGTTCCCCGCCATCCCACCATCGTCCGCGCGGAAATCACCGATTCCGTCCTTCGCCCCCTCACCCGCAGCGCCGACCGCTCCGGCTACCTCATCTACCAGGCCGACCGACGTCTTGGTTGCCGCGACTTTACAATCGGTTCCGATGAGTGACGGCATCGCGAATTCCGTTTTCGGCGCCATGAACTATCACTACTGCCATCTGTGTTCCGGCAAAGGCGCCCCGACCGCCGCTTTGATCCACTCTCCTGACGGAAGGAATTCCCCATGAAACACGTATTGGTCCTGGGTGCCACGGGCATGCTCGGCGCATACTCCGCCCTGGCGCTGAAAAGCGCCGGGTATCGTGTCAGCGCCGTTTCGCGGCGTTTGTCCGACAACGGTTTTTTCGCCGCGCATGACATCCCATACACCGGCGGATGGGACCTTGCCGATCAGGAGACGTTCGACCGCCTCCCGACCGGAATCGATGCCGTCGTCCATATGGCCGGGTTCATGCCGGCCCACGGCGATGCCTCCGTCCTGCCCTACGTCAAGAGCATCGTTGAAGGAACCGTCAACGTCTGCGAATGGATGCGCACCCGGACCCAGTGTCGTCGCATCGTTTTCAACACCACCCCGGCCGATGTCGCCGCCCATCGCGGGGGGTCCGTTCCCATTCCCGACGACGCTCCCCGGTCGTGGCCGCGTGATGGCGGCGACCACGCTCCCTACGCCGTTTGCAAGATCGCGGCCACCGACCTCTTGGGCGTCTATCAAATCGCCTGCGGCTTCCGCCCGGTCGTTTTCCGTCACATGACCGTCTTCGGCTGGCATCCCGACGCGTCCTTCAACGTCGACGGCCGTCCCACCGTCTCCCCGTGGCGGCAGGTCCTCCGCCGGTGCATTGCGGGGCGTCCCATCGAAATCTGGGGCAATCCCAAGCGGCGCAGCGAACTGCTCTACGTCGACGATTTCACGGCCGCCGTCCGCGCCGCCATCGAATCCGATGCCACCGGCCTCTTCAATCTCCCCGGTCCGCGGCCTTACACCCTGGAAGAAGAATTTTCGGCTCTCCGGGAAGTGTTCGGAAGTGCTCCGGACAAGGGAAAAGACAATCCGTTCGGATTCGTGTACCGGCCGGAATTGCCCCTCTCCCCCGAATGCCTGCTCGACGGAAACAAAGCCCGGAAGGAACTCGCCTGGCAGGCGGTGGTCGAATGGCCGGAAGCCTGCCGGCGGATCCGGCGCGAAATGGCCATCAACCGTTTTGCCCCGTTATGGGGCGAAGCAGCGGCGGAAGATCGTCTGCCGCCCGGCCTGCCCGTGGATTGAGAGCCGCTTGAAGACCGAAAGGAGAGAAGCCGCATGAAAATCAGTTTCGTCATTCCCTGCTACAAGAGCGGGCTGACCATCGGCCCCGTCGTCGATGAAATCCTCGCCACGGTCGCCCTGCGCCCCGGGAACGTTCCCGAAATCATCCTCGTCAACGACTCCTCCCCCGACGATCTCGCCTCCATCCTCCGTCACATCCTCGACACGCGCCCCTCCTGCGTCGTCGTCGAACTCGCCCGCAATTTCAACCGTCCCGGTGCCGTCATGGCCGGTCTCGCCCACGTGTCCGGAGACGCCGTCGTCGTCATGGACGACGACGGGCAGTGTCCCATGCCCTGCCTCTGGGACCTGCTCGATGCCTTGGACGACGGAGCCGACGTTGCGATTGCCAAGTATCCCGAGCGCAAGCAAAGCGCCTTCAAGGACTGCGCCACCTGGCTGAACCGCAAGATGACCGAACTCGCCCTCGGCCGGCCCCGGGACCTCGAATTCACCAACTTCATGGCCATGAAGCGGTCGATCGCCGACGAAGTCGCCCGCTACGAGAACCCCTATCCCTATTTCACCGGCCTGCTGCTGCGCACCACGCGGCACATCCGGAACGTTCCCATGGAGGAACGCGAACGGCAGGCGGGAACGACCACGTTCACGTTCCGCAAGATGGTGGCCCTGTGGGTCAACGGCCTGACCGCGTTCTCCATCCTGCCCTTGCGGTTCGCGTCCTTCTGCGGGCTGGCCAGCGCGGCCTGCGGATTTGCCTACGGCATTTTCGCGGTCGTGCGCAAGCTGCTGGGGGCGGACATCCAGGCCGGCTACAGCTCCACCATCGCGCTGATCCTTTTCCTGGGCGGCATGGTCCTGTTCTCCCTTGGGGTCATCGGGGAATACGTGGGGCGCATCTACATGTGCATCAACCGGTCGCCGCAATACGTGGTCCGGAGCGTCACGAAGAGCGGAGTGGCGGCTCCATGAAGCGCATTCTGCCCATGGCCGCGGCCCTGACGGCGCTCAATTTCGTGTATGCGGGAACGAGCGTGTGCACGAAAATGGCTTCGCGGACGGTGTGGATGTCGAAGGAATACGTGCTGTGGATGGTGGGAGCGGTGGGCGTGATGGGGTTGTACGCGCTGCTGTGGCAGCAGGCGTTGGCGCGGGTCCCGCTCGCGGCGGCCTATGTATTCCGAGGCACGAGCTTGGTTTTCATCCTGCTGCTCTCGGCCTGGCTGTTCGGCGAGCCGGTCACGGCGCGCAATGCCGCGGGGGCGGTGTTGATTGTATGCGGCATCGCGCTCCATGCGGGGGCTTGACGGTGCACGCCCTGGTCGTTTTCTTCGTGTTCTGCGCGTCGGTGGCGCAGATGATGCTCAAACGGGGGGCGATGGGCGGATACCGCGGGTGTTGGCGGCAGTATGCCAATCCGTGGGTGGTTGGCGGTTACGCCATCCTGGGGGCGACGCTTGCGGGGAACGTCTTCTGCATGTCCCGCGGCGTTCTCGTCAACCAGATTGCCGCCTTGGAATCGCTTGGATATCTCTTCGTTCCCCTTCTCGCCCGATTCTTTTTCCGCGAATCCTTCACTCCGCGCAAAATCGCGGCCACTGCCGTCATCATGGCCGGCGTCGCCGTGTTTTTCTTCTGAAGCCCGCGGACCGCGAACCTTGCCGATGGTCGAAGCGAGGGTCAGGCAATGATACGACTTCAGTCCCCTCTCATCACCCATGACAAATTCAAGAAGACATCTTGAATTTTCCATATTTACTTATCTCTCTGTCGGGGGCCACGGCGTGGTCATTTGCCCAACCGAAAACGCGCTGCCACTGACCGACGGTATCATGGTCGTGCCGGCAGGAGCCATTTGAAAAAGAGCGGCGGCGTTGATGGACGTCGGGCCGGGGAACGAGATGATCACGCCGGGCAACACGTTCGTGTCGGTAGCACTGGCGTGCGTCCGTCAAGGGGCGGCGAATGTGTTCGCCGACAGCGTGGCGTTGCAAAGGCGTCGCCGAGACAATCGCAAAGGCCCTCAACCCATCCAATGTATCTTCGCGAGCAAGGCACAACGGCGCCAGGTCGCCAGACCCGCGTCCCGGTTGCCGGATGCGCGGGACGCGTTGCCCTGGGCGGGGTGTAGGACAAAATAGCGACTTTGGATATAACGACAGGCAAAGCAGGGGATAAACTCCGATTTATCAGATGCCTGTGCTAACGCTCCGGCAAAAGTGCCCCAATGACCATCCATATGACTCCGAAACCATGCTGGCACCGACAGACGCCCCATGTCCGGGGCCTCCGTCGCCGCCCGCACGGCAGGCATTTTCCCCATTCCTGCCCGCAGGGAATCCACGCCATCCTGTGCGGACTCAGCCACGCAACGCTTCGCCTTCCTGATTCGGGCAAATCTTCACCGCGTGCGCGAGGACGGATGCCCCGCACCCGGGGCATCCGTTCTTGCGCACATTGGAGCATGAAGAAGCAGCCTTTGGAAAGCATCGCCGGAGCGTTGGCTCTGGCATCGGCCCCATCGGAGTTTGTTCTTTCTCTCCGGCAGGCACGAATGCGCCCAAACCTGGGATGGTGTATCCAAAGGGGATGTCAGGTGAAACCCCTGTCTTGCACCTGGTGCGGCTGGCCGGGGCCGACCTCCGGGCGGCCCGTCATGGGCCATCCTGCCGCACGGCCCGCCCGGAGGTCGGGCTACCGGCGGGAGCGCCCGACAAGAAATCGCAAGGTTTTCGCCTAGCAACTCCAAAGTCACAATTCTGTCCTGTTCCCCCCGTGGCGGAGGGAGGGGCTTTGTTCTTGCGCGGCGGGGGCGGGCGTGGGAAAAAGCGGGGCGTGCGGTAACCTTGCCGGCGCCCGCGTGTAAACGGGGCGGAACAAGCCAACGGAACCAGGAGAAAAACCATGCCACTGCCGAACGTGAACATCAAGAACGTGCCGATGGACTATTTCCTCCGCGGCGTCGACGCCGCCCAGCCCCAGGACGCCCAGCAGCCGCAGGCCGCCGGGCAGCAGGCCCCCCAGGTGCAGCAGCAACAGCAGCAGGCGCATTCCGCCGGCAAGATGGTCGCCCAGCTCGACGTGCTGCTCCTCAAGGCCGCCCGGAACGGCACCGTCAGCCTCACCGGGAACAAGGTCCAGCACACGTTCCAGAAGCTCGTCGACGACGGCGCCCTCGACGCCGATTCCCTCAAGGCCCTCGAAAAGGCCGGCACCACCGCCGCCAAGACTTTCAAGGCGCTCTCCAACTTCACCGGGCAGCAGCTCGCGGCGGCCATCGACGGGGAAGGGCACATCGACGGGACCTCCACTCCCGCCGGCAAGGCCGTCGCCGCCGCCATCCAGGCCCAGGAGGACCTCTCGGACCTGCTCGCGCAGCTCGCCAAGGGCCTCGACGCCCTCGTGCGCCACGACGCGCAGATGCGGGAGGCGAATCCGCAGTACCGGGGCGTGGACGCGAAGGCCCGCGCGGAGATCAACGACTTCCGCCTGCTCTGCGACCGCCGCGCGTCGGAAATCGCCGCGCTGACCCGCCAGATGCGGGCGTTCGCGCTGAATCTCGCCGCCAACGGCCAGAACGCCGACCCCAATGTCGCCGCCATCCTCAAGGCCAAGGTCTCCTCGCTGCTCCCGCGCCAGGCCATCGCGATGCACGGCACGCCGGACGCCCTCGCCACAGTCAACCAGGAGGTCGCCGCCCGCCTGCGCCCCGTCGCCGAAAAGATCGACGCCTTCCGCCGCAACCCCACGGCCACCATCGTCAAGCGCGACCTCGAAGCCCTCCAGACCGACATCGCCACGATGAAGGCGGCCCTCCAGGACATGCGCCGGAACGGCGTGGCGGTCCAAGGCGGCCGCATGGTGGTCCCCAAGGACATCCTCAAGGCCCTCGAAAACGAGGTCACGCACGCCGAGGCGCTCTTCCTGAACGCCCGTAGGGAAGTGCGGGGGACGATCATCCGCAACTACCTCTCGACCGCGATGCACCTCTACAACCAGGACCCCTTCCTGGAAGCCGCCTGCCGCCGGGGGAGCCAGAAGGTCGGCACGATGCTGGACCGCCGCAACGACTTCATGGTGGCGATGGACCACCTCGCCGACGCCGTGCTCGACCCCTCCAAGACGACCGAACAGCTCAACGCCCTCGCCACCACGCTCTGGCAGAAGGCCACGAGCCTCTACAACGCCGCAATCAAGGTTCCGAAGAAGTTCCCCCCCGCCCAGCAGAACTTCGCCGACATGGTCCAGCACATCAAGGGCGTCACGGTCATGGTCGCCGAATTCGTGGACATCATCTGCAAGCTCCGCGCCGCCGACCGCTT
>CACXEY010000208.1 GCA_902766695.1 uncultured bacterium | reverse complement strand
GGCGGCGGCGCGCTGGCGTGCCTCGCTGAGTTCGCGCAGGCGCCGCACGCGTGCGCGCGTTTCGTCGCCCTGGGCGTAGGCGGCCGTGGGGGCGAGTTCCGCGGCGGCGAACGCCACCGCGAGCAGGGCCGACAGGCCCCGCTGCCAGAGGGAGGGATGGTGCTTCGCGTGGTTCATGCTCTCGACTCCGTCGTTGTGGTCGTTGCGGCCGGCCGCATCGATTCAATCGATTCAATCGAAAAAACCGGTTTCATAGAAAAAGTTGTATTCATTCTTCCTCCTCGCCGCCGCCTGCGGCCTCGCGGCGGTAGGCGCAGTCCATCTCGAAGCCGCCCTTGAGGGTGCCGAGCTTCGCGCCCGTCTGCGGCTGGATGCGCAGCTGCCGGATGTCCGACACCACGCCCTGCGACTGCTGGTCGTAGAGGAAATGCACCAGCGCGTCCAGCGTCCCCTCCCACTCGCAGGTCAGCGTCGTCTCGTAGAGGTCGCCCGCCTCGCGCTCCTTGTCCGACGCCGACCGCCGCACCAGCGCCAGGCCGTGGCGGCTCGCCATCCGGTCCACCTCCGGCAGCAGCTCCGCTTCCGCGCGCTTGCCTTCGGCGAACACCGGCACGCCCTTGCGGAACTCCGCCAGGCGCGTCTCCACGTCCGCCTGCTGCCCGAGCATGCGCTCCGCCTTCGCCAGGCGGTCGTCCAGGTCGTCGCGGCGGTCGCGGTAGTCCTTCCACTCCGCGCGCTGCGGCGCCAGGAACGCCCACGTGCCCGCCAGCAGCGCCACCGCCAGCGTCGCGAAAAGGAGATTGCGTTCGCGGGGGGCCATCTTCACGGCGCACCGCCTTCCGTTTCGTCGCCGTTGCCGGGGAGCGCGGCCGTGATGCCGAAGGTGTACTTCGCCGCGCCGCCGCCCGCGCCCGGCTTCATGCTGATGCCGTCCGACTTCACGTCGTCGAACAGCCCCGACTCGTCGAGGCCGCGCGTGAAGGCGTAGATGCGCTCCGAATCGTCCGCCTCGCCGCGCAGTGTCAGCGACGTCCCCTTGCGGTAGATGAACGAGTTCAGCTCCACGCCCGGCGGCAACGCCTCGCTCATCGCCCGCAGGCACTCCAGCGCCGAGCGGCTGCGGTCCGCGTAGGCCGCGAAGTCCATCACCTTCGCCCTCAGCCGCCGCACCTCCGCCGCCGGCTTCTCCACCGCCTCCACCTTCGCCTCCAAATCCGACAGGCGCGCGCGGCGCACGTTCAGCATCGTGAAAAACACCCCCAGCGCCAGCAGCCACAGCGCCACGAACACCGTCGCCGCCCCCATCAGCACCCGGTTCCCGCGGCGGCGCTCGTCCTCCTCCCGCCACGCCGCCGGCGCCAGGTCCATCCACAGCGGCTCCGCCGGCTCCGCCAACCGCCGCGCCGCCCCCTCCGACACGCTCGGCACCTCCTCCGCCTTCACCGTCTCCGGCGCCGACGCCCCCAGCGCCTTCGCCAGCCCCGCCGCCCACGACACATCGACGCCTTCCGGCGCCACCACCGACATCTTCAGCGCCCCCTCCGCGCCCCACGCGCTCTCCAGCGACGTCAGCGCATACGAAACCTCCTCGGCCGCCTCCTCCAGCCACTCCCCGTCCGCCCCCTCCGGCGGCAGCGGCGGCAGCGCCCCGAACGCAATCGGCCGTGCCCCGTGCGCCACCGCCATCGCGATGCGCCCCGACGCCTCCGCCCGCAGCACGATCCTCCCCCCGCGCGGCGAATCGCCCAGCAGCTTCCTCGCGCCCCACCACCACGCCAGCGGCTCCACGTCCACCGCGTCCGGCAGCGACCCCAGTTCCAGGAACGGCGCCCCCGCCTTCTCCACCGCGTCGGCGCGCACGATGGCGAGCGCGACCAGCGACTCCGCCTCGGTACACTCCAGCGTCTCGACGCCCGTCGCCGTCTCCTCCTCCGGGAAGGGCGAGAGCTTGTCCGTCTGGAGCCCGGCCATCCCGTACAGCTCCTCCGCGTCCCCCGACGGGAACGTCTCCAGCCGCACCAGCGCCTGGTCCATCGGCAGGACAACAGATATCCGCCCCCTCATCGCCTTCAAGTGCGGCCGCAGCGCCTCCGCCGTCCACTTTCCCCAGTCCATGTGCGCGGAATCGACCGGTTCCGGCGGCGGAAGCGTCGCGGCCGTCGCGCCGCCGTCCCCCTCCGCGGCCTGCCCCTCCGCCGGACCAAACGCCGCCGAGCCGCGGGAATGAACGTCCCACGACTCCTTCGCGCGCCGCAGGACGGTCCATTCCAGCCCGTCCGGCCTGACGCACACACCGGTTGCCCAAGCATTGGCCATAACCCCTTCAATATACCCTCCCCGCCCCCGCCCATGCAACCCCGCATTCCGCCCCGCTTCCTGCCGCGTTCCGGCAGGAGGGCGCATCTCCGGGTCGTGCAAGGTCTCCCGGTGATACCTCGCCCTGAACGCCCGCTTGCCGGAAGGAACCAACTCCGATTAATCCGATTCCCTGGTCCGGGAAGGGGCTGGGTTTTGCATTGCATGGAATGGGAGGGGAAGGATAGAGTGGGTGGCATGAGCGATAACGAACAGCTGCTGTCCATCGGCGCGCCGGGGCTCGACGTCGACCGCCTCGTCGCCGAAATCCAGGCCACCGCCGACCGCAAGATGCGCGACGGCGTCTACTCCGACGCCCGCGTCGCACGCGCCGAGAAGACCAATCTCGTCCACCTGCGCGGCACCGACGGGTTCCTCACCTTCTATCTCGCGTGCCTGCGGGACGCGGTCTTCGTGGACATCTCCGACTTCGAGATCCGCGAGCGCCGCAGCGCCTTCGCCCCCGCCCTCGTCGCGCTCAAGAAGGTCATCTGGAAGCTCCTCAAGTTCTACACCTACCGCCTCTGGTCCCAGCAGAACCAGGTCAACGGCCTGGTCATCACCGCCCTCCAGGGCATCGAGGAGCAGACGGAGGGCCGCATCGCCAAGCTGGAAGCGCGCGTGGCGGAGCTGGAGGCGCGGCTGGGCGCGGCAGCGGTCCCCGGAAAGGCCCGCGGCGATGGCTGAGCGCCTGGCGTTCGTCGCCCCCCGCTACGCCGGGGACGGCGCGGTCGGCGGCGCCGAGACGCTGCTCAAGAACCTCGCCATCCATGCCGCGCGCATGGGGTACGAGGTCGATTTCCTCACCACCTGCGCCCAGAACCACTACACCTGGGAGAACACCCTCCCGCCCGGCGCCCGCGAGACCGACGGCATGACCGTACGGTTCTTCCCCGTCGATCCCCGCGACGAGGGGGCGTTCCTGCGCATCCAGCAGCAGATCGACCGCGGAGTGGCGGTACCGGCCGCGGACGAGGCGCTCTGGCTGCGCAACGGGGTCCACTCCTCCGAACTGCTCGCGCACCTGGCGGCCAACGCGGACGGCTACCGCGCGATCCTGGCCGGCCCCTACCTCTTCGGCCTGACCGTCGCCGCCGCCACGGCGCATCTGGACAAGATGCTCCTCGTCCCGTGCCTCCACGACGAACCGTTCGCGCGGCTCGCGACCATCCGCGCGATGTTCGGCGCCGTCGCCGGATGCCTCTTCAATTCCGACGCCGAACGCGCGCTCGCCGGCGAACTCTACGGCTTCCCCGACGCCCGCGCCCGCACCGTCGGCATGGGGCTCGATCCCTTCGACGCCGACCCGCGCGCCTTCGCTGCCCGCCGCGGCCTCGACGCCCCGTACGTCCTCTACTGCGGACGCCGCGAACCCCTCAAGGGCACGCCCCTCATCTGCGACTACATGCTGACCTTCCGCGAGCGCACCGGCCGCGACGTCCGCGTCGTCTTCACCGGCTCCGGCGACATCGAGGCCGCCGACGCCCTACGTCCGGCCATCCTCGACGCCGGATTCGTCTCCGAGGACGAGAAGCACGAGGCGATGGCCGGCGCCGTCGCCTTCATCCATCCGTCCGTCAACGAGAGCTTCGGCATCGTGCTGCTGGAGTCGTTCCTGGCGGGGACCCCGGCGCTCGTGCACGCCAAGAGCCGCGTCCTCGTCGCCCAGTGCCGCGCCGCGCAGGCCGGACTCTGGTTCCGCCACTACCCCGACTTCGAGGCCGAGCTGCTGCGGTTGCTCGACGATCCCGACGCCCGCGCCGCGCTCGGCGCCAACGGACGGCGCTTCGTCGCGCGCGAATACGCCTGGCCCGCCATCGAGCGCAAGCTCGCCGGGGCCATCGACGCCCTCCTCCCGCGCCGCGGCTGACCGGAGCGCCGACCGTGACCGCCGCCCGGACCACGCTCATACGGGACATCCCCGGCAAGGCGCGCCCGCGCGAAATCGCCCTCGAACGCGGCGTCGACCGCACCGACGACGACATCCTGCTGGCCATCCTCCTCCGTACCGGCGGGCGCCGCGGGCAGGGCGTCCTCGAACTGGCGCGCGACGTCCTCGCCCGCTCCGGCCACTCCCTCGAACGCCTCGCCGACGCCTCCGTCGAAGAACTCGTCGCCCTCCCCGGGCTCGGCCCCGTCAAGGCCCTCGAACTCAAGGCCGCGCTCGAACTCGGCCGCCGCTCCGCCACCCCCGACACCGCCGGCGCCCGCCCCGTCGTCCTCGACGCCGCGCCCGTCCTGCAACTGCTCGGCCCGCGCGCCGCGCGCCTCTCCCAGGAAGTCTTCTGGATGCTGCCCCTCGACGCCAAATACCGTCTCCTGCGGCCGCCCGTCGAGATCACCACCGGCCTGCTCGACACCAGCCTCGCCCATCCCCGCGAAGTCTTCCGCGAAGCCATCCGCTGCATGGCCGCCGCCATCGTCCTCGCCCACAACCATCCCTCCGGCGACCCGCACCCTTCGCGCGAAGACCTCCGCATGACGCGCCGCCTCGTCGATGCCGGACGCGTGGTCGGCATCCCCGTCCTCGACCACGTCGTCATCGGCCGCGGCCCGCCCCCGCCCCCGCATACCAGCCTCCGCGCCACCGCCGCCGTCCAGTTCGACGGCTGACACGGCTAGAGCGGTTCAAGTTTTCTGTGTCTTCTCGGGAGTTTTCCTCCCACAAGGTCGCGCGGAAGCGCGACCCTCCCGGGGCGCTCTCCACGGGGAGGGACGCGCTTCTGCGCGTCCGCAGTGGAAATGGCGGACGCGACAATGGACGGCGGCCACTCTATTTCCGAAACCGCTTTACAACCATCACGCCGGGACTCAGAGAGCGGAAGGCGCTGACGGTGGAAAAGGAGATCTCGGGGATTCCGAGGGGCTTCTCCTCCACCATCTGCCTGTTCCCGGTTCTCTGCGCCTCCACCTCTCTGCGCCTCTGCGTGAAATGGGTTCCCCTCCTTCCCCCGTCCCCCCGGAATGCCCGAAATCGGGATTTGTTTTCCTTGTCCGACCCGCTACACTCCTCCTCCCATGATCCTCGGCATCCTCTCCGACACCCACAACCACCTCGACGCCACGCGCCGCGCCCTCGCCGCGCTCGCCGCCGCCGGGGCGGAGACGCTCGTCCACTGCGGCGACATCGGCAACGACGCCCTCGACCTGCTTTCCGCCGAATGCCTCGACCGCGGCATCCGCGCCTGGGCCGCTCTGGGCAACTGCGACGGATGGAGCGACGCCGCCGTCCGGCCGGCACCCGCCGGGATCACCCTCGCCCGCACGGTCTTCTTCGACGCGGACGGAAAGTCCTGCGCCGTGATGCACGGCGACGACGCCTGGGGCCTCTACCGCCTGGCCGCCTCCGGGCGCCTCGACTACCTCTTCACGGGCCACACGCACCGCCCCTCCCTCGAAACTTCCGGCCGCACCGTCCTCCTGAACCCCGGCTCGGCCGCCCGTCCCCGCAACGACATCCCCACCGTCGCCGTCCTCGACACCGCCACCGGCGCCTACCGCTGGATTCCGCTCGAATAGGACGGCGCCGCGGCCCGCCGGGGACGAGCCGTCCCTCCGGCGTCAGTCCCCCCGCCGCCGGGCGGCTGGTGGGTGCGTCCCGGAAATCGGGATTTGCACCGCCCCTCCCGACTCCCCCGCGAAACCCACACGCGATATCATCAAGGAAAACCCCTTGTATTTGGTGGGGGGCGAATGCTTGCGCGCACTCCATGCCCTGAATACGGACCCCATCGTCCCAACCCCATCGTCACCAACCACTAAAATCCCCCAATGACCATTCCCTTCCATTCCCTACCATCCTCCTCCTGCATGAACACCGCCCCGCTTCCGCTCGTCCGCCCCCCGCGCGGCGCGCCGGGGACGCCTCGATCCACCGACGCTTTCTCCCTGCCGTTTGCCCTCTCCGGCGGGGCTGAAAATTTGGATAAGGGCTTGACGGGGAGGGAAAAACGGCTACTATGGGGTCGAGCGCTGGAGGGACAACCCGGACGGCGCGGCTGCTCCGAGGAACGGCGGAATTCGGCAGCGAGCAACACGGAACCGCAAGGAGGCCGTAGATGAAAACGAAAAAAGGCCGGCAAATCGCAGCATTTGCCCTCTCTTTCTGCATCCTGTCCGCTGTGGCCGCCGAATCGACGACCGTCGTGCCGCATCCGTTCCGCATGCCGACGCCCAGCACCAAGTTCGCGAACATCACGTTCGTGGTGTTCGATACCGAGACGACGGGATTCAGTCCGGTGAAGGACCGCCTGGTGGAAATCGGGGCCGTCAAGATCCGCAACGGGGAGGTGCTGGGGGAGAAGACGTGGCTGATCAATCCGCAGCGCTACATCCCGTACTTCGTGCAGGAGGTGCACCACATCACGCCGGAGATGGTGCGGGACAAGCCGGTCTTCGCGGAGGTGTATCCGGAGTTCCTGGAGTTCATCGACGGGGCGGTCCTGGTGGCGCACAACGCGCCGTTCGACGTGCGGTTCATCGCGGCCGAGGCGTTGCGCAACGGCTTCCCGGTGCCGAAGAACGCGGTGCTGGATTCGCTGACGCTGTTCAAGCGGTGGTACCCGGACCTGAAGTCGCACACGGTCTCGTCGCTGATCGACATGTTCGGGATCGACACGGAGGGGTTGCAGGCGCACCGGGCGACGGACGACTCGATTTTCGTCTACCGCGCCATCCAGTCGGAACTGGAGCAGCGGGGGACGGAGCCGCGGTTCGGGGAAATCCTCGAAAGCGTCGGCAACCTCATCCGGTTCTCCAGTTCGCAGGAGTACTGAGGGGGCGGAAAAGGGGGGAGGGGCGGGGTTGGGCGTTGCATTCCGGGGGATTCGGGGGTAGATAGGGGGCATGAAGAAACGACTGACAACCCTCCTCGCCCTGGCCGCCGTGGCCGGGCTCGCGCTGGCCGCCTCCGCCGCGCCGATTTCCAAGAACCCCTACGTCGGCGCGATCGCCATCGACGCGCGCACGGGCGCGGTGCTCTTCGAGGACAACGCGGATTCGCCCGCGTACCCCGCGAGCATGCTCAAGCTGGTGGACATGTTCCTGCTGCTCGACCGCATCCAGCAGGGGAGCCTGCGGCCGGACGACATGGTGCGGGTCAGCAAGGAAGCCGCCGACATGGGCGGGTCGCAGGTATGGCTCGACGTGCGCGAGAGTTTCACGGTCGACGACCTCATGTACGCGCTGATGATCCAGTCCGCCAACGACGCGGCGGTCGCGCTGGCCCAGCACGCCGCCGGCACGCGCGCGGCGTGGGTGGACCAGATGAACGCGAAGGCGCGCGAGCTGGGGCTGTCGCAGATGACGCGCTTCCAGTCGCCGCACGGCCTTCCGCCGGGCAAGGGGCAGCGGCCGGACATGACGACCCCGCGCGACTTCGCGAAGCTCTGCCAGGCGCTGCTCGCGGCGCACCCGGAGGTGCTGAAGTACACGTCGACGACCTTCCGGCTGTTCCGTCCGGACTCGAAGAATCCGCTCGAGATGCGCAACCACAATCCGCTGCTGCGCGGGCAGAGCGGCGGCCTCGACGAATGCGACGGCCTCAAGACGGGCTACTTCAAGGACGCCGGCTACTCCATCGCGCTGACCGCCGAACGGGACGGCGCGCGGGTCATCGTCGTCATCATGGGCTGCGCCGACAAGAAGGTCCGCAACGCCAAGGGCGCCGAGCTGCTGCGCTTCGCGCTCTCCAAGGCATCCCGCGCGCCGGCCGCGCCGGTTGCCGTCGCGGCGCCCGTCGCCGCCGCGCCCGCGGTAGCGGAGCCCGCCGCCGCCGAAGAAGAAGCCGACGACGGCGCGGAAGGCGAAGCGGAAGCCGCCGAAGCCCCCGCCGGACCGGAGAGCCACACATGGCGGACGGTCGGTATCGTCGTGCTCGTGCTGTTCCTCGGCGCGGTCGGCGGGATGGTGGTCCAGCGCCGCCTGCTGCTGAAATGAACACCTCCGATTTCGATTACGAGCTGCCCCCGGAGCGCATCGCCCAGGAGCCGCCGAAGGAGCGCGACGGGGGGCGCATGATGGTCCTCGACCGCGCCGCGCAGGGCATCCGCCACGCGCGCTTCACCGACCTGCCCGACTTCCTCGACGCCGGCGACCTCGTGGTCGTCAACGACACGCGCGTCATCCCGGCGCGCGTCTTCGGGCGCAAGGCCCGTCCCGGTACCGGCGGCAAGGTCGAGCTGCTGTTGCTCGAAGACCTCGGCCGCGGCGAATGGGACGTCCTCATGCGCACGCGGCGGCGTCCGGAACCCGGCGAGCAGATCATCCTCGGCGACGGCGCCGCGACCGCGACGCTGCTGGAGGACGGCGAACTCGGGCGCGCCCGCGTGCGGATCGAGTCCGAGCGCCCCTTCCTGGAAGTCCTCGACGGCATCGGGCTGACGCCGCTCCCGCCGTACATCCAGCGCAAGGCGGAACAGGGCGGGCTGCGTCCCGAGGACAAGCTCCGCTACCAGACCGTCTACGCGCGCGAGCCGGGCGCGGTAGCGGCGCCGACCGCGGGACTCCATTTCACGCCCGCCGTTTTCGAGCGGCTCGCCGCGAAGGGCGTCGGCAAGGCGGAGGTCACGCTGCACGTCGGCATCGGCACGTTCCGGCCCGTCAAGGCGGACCGCGTCGAAGACCACCGCATGGACGAAGAACGCTGGTGGATTCCCGAAGAGACCGCCCGCCGCATCGCGGAAACCAAGGCCGCGGGACACCGGGTCGTCGCGGTCGGGACCACGACCTCGCGCACGCTCGAAAGCGCCGCCGCGCGCCCGGAGGGATTCGGCGCGGGACACGGGCGGACGAACATCTTCATCTACCCGCCGTACCGCTTCCGCATGGTGGACGCGATGGTCACGAACTTCCACCTCCCCAAGTCCACGCTCATCATGATGATCAGCGCCTTCGCCGGCCGCGAGTTCGTCCTCCGCGCCTACCGCGAAGCCATCGAGGCGGGATATTTCTTCTACAGCTACGGCGACTGCATGCTGATTCTCTGACGGGGCCTCAGGCCTCCACCGGCGCGGTCCCGCCTTCGGGGAAGCGCGCGGGGGCGGAAGCGAGGAGCGCGCCCCAGCGGCGCTGGGCGAGGGTCATGGCGCGGCCGCGGTGGCTGATGGCGTTCTTGGCTTCATCGCCCATTTCGGCGAAGGTCCGGTCGAAGCCGTCGGGGACGAACAGCGGATCGTAGCCGAAGCCGGCTGCGCCGCGGCGCTCTTCGATGATACGGCCGGGGCAGGCGCCGGAGACGGTCTCGGCGCGGCCTTCGGGATCGCTCAGCGCGGCGACGCAGCGGAAGCGGGCGGTGCGGTCGGCCACGCCCGCGAGTTCGCGGAGGAGCTTCGCGTTGTTGTTGGCGTGGTTGCAGGGTTCGCCGGCGTAGCGGGCGGAATGGACGCCGGGGGCGTTGCCGAGGGCGGCGACTTCCAGGCCGGAGTCGTCGGCCAGCGCCCAGAGTCCGGAGGCTTTCGCGAGGGTCGTGGCCTTGAGGATGGCGTTGGCTTCGAAGGTGTCGCCGTCTTCCTCGACGTCGGGCAGGCCGGGGATGTCGGCGGTCGATACCCATTCGACGGAGGGCAGGGCGAAGATTTCGCGGATTTCACGGATCTTGTGGGCGTTGCGGGAGGCGATCAGGATTTTCACGGCAGGTTCCTTTCGGGGAACCTGTATAGGCTTTCGCCCCCGCGATGGCAAGCGCAAGGGGAATCGGAATCGTTGCATGGCGCGGAGGGGGCGGAAGGGTCATTGTCGTCCATGGGAACAAGGAAAGGGTGGAATCGAAGGAAATGAAGGGAATTCCCTTGATATCCCGACAAGGCACGGCCCACGGGGGATGGGAGGTGCCGCCCCCGTCGCCGCGGGCCGTCCGCGCAAACAGGCTTGAACCCGCGGCGTGCGGCGCCTATAGTCCCCGCGTTTCCACACACGGCCCGACCGGCCGACGAAAGGAAGGATTTCACATGGACATGAGAACCCATACTTGCGGCCAGCTCCGCGCCACCGACGACGGGGCGAACGTCACCCTCTGCGGCTGGGTCGACTCCGTACGCGACCACGGCGGGCTGATTTTCCTCGACCTGCGCGACCGCTACGGCATCACCCAGTGCGTCTTCGACCCCCAGGATTCCCAGGACGCCTGGTCCCGCGCCGAAAGCTGCCGCCCCGAGTACGTCGTGCGCGTCCACGGCACCGTGCGCGCCCGCCCCGCCGACATGGTCAACGACAAGATCGCCACCGGCGCCATCGAGGTCCGCTGCTCCGGCATCGAGGTCCTCAACCGCGCCAAGACCCCGCCCTTCCCGCTCGAAGACCGCGAAGCGATGGCCGTCAGCGAGGACCTGCGCCTCGAGTACCGCTACCTCGACCTCCGCCGCCCTTCCATGCAGCGCAACCTGCTCCTGCGGCACAAGCTCATCCAGACCGCGCGCAACTACTTCGACGCCAACGGCTTCATGGAGATCGAAACCCCGATCCTCACCAAGTCCACCCCCGAAGGCGCCCGCGACTACCTCGTGCCCAGCCGCGTATGCCCGGGCACCTTCTTCGCGCTCCCGCAGGCCCCGCAGCAGTACAAGCAGCTGCTGATGATGTCCGGCATGGACCGCTACTTCCAGGTCGCCCGCTGCTTCCGCGACGAAGACCTCCGCGCCGACCGCCAGCCCGAGTTCACGCAGCTCGACGTCGAAATGTCGTTCGTCGACCAGGAGGACATCATCACCCTTATCGACGGCCTCATCGCCAAGCTCATGGAAGCCGCCGGCAAGCCCGTGCCGTCCCTTCCGCTGCCGCGCATGACCTGGCGCGAGGCGATGGACCGCTTCGGCTCCGACAAGCCCGACCTCCGCTTCGGCATGGAAATCACCGACCTGGCCGACGTCTTCGCCGGCACCTCCTTCAAGGTCTTCGCGCGCGCGCTGGAGAGCGGCGGCGTCCTCAAGGCCATCAACGTCAAGGGCGGCTCCCCGCACTGCTCCATCAAGATGGTCGAGCAGGACTGGACCGGCATGGCCAAGGAAGCCGGCCTCGGCGGCCTCGCCTACATCCGCGTGCAGGAAGACGGCACTTGGAAGTCCCCCATCGTCAAGTTCTTCTCCGACGCCGAGAAGGCCGCCATGACCGCCAAGCTCGGCATCGCCCCCGGCGACCTCGTCCTCTTCGGCGCCGACAAGGCCGAGAAGGTCCTCCCCCTGCTCGGGCGCATCCGCCTGCTGGCCGCCGCACAGACCGGAGCCATCCCGGAGGACGTGTACAAGTTCACGTGGGTGACGGACTTCCCGCTCTTCGAGCGCAACGACGAAGGCCGCCTGGTGAGCGTCCACCATCCCTTCACCTCGCCGAACCCCGACGACATCCCCCTGCTGGACAGCGACCCCGAGAAGGTCCGCGCCGTCGCCTACGACATCGTCCTCAACGGCACCGAACTCGGCGGTGGGTCCATCCGCATCCACGACCCGGAGTTCCAGGCCCGCATGTTCAAGGTCCTCGGCCTGCCCGAGGCGGAAATCAAGGACCGCTTCCAGCACCTGATCCGCGCCCTCGAATACGGCGCCCCGCCGCACGGCGGGCTGGCCATCGGCGCCGACCGCCTGGTCATGCTGCTGGCGGGCTGCAAGAGCATCCGCGACGTTATCGCCTTCCCGAAGACCCAGAAGGCGATGGACCTGCTGATGTCCGCCCCCGCCACCGTGGACGCCAAGCAGCTCCGCGACATCCACATCCGCCTCGCCGCGGAGACCGCGCCCGCCGCCGCTCCGGCGGAGTAGCGGGTCCGGGAATCGGACATTCAAGCAACCGGGCCGCCTTTTGGGGCGGCCCGTTGCGTCGGCAAGCGGCGCTTTGGCATTCCAGGTACCGGCGGGCAGGGGACTGTCCGCCCTGCCTGCACGGATCATGCTTCCCTTCGGATCATGCTTCCCTTGCGTGAAGTCCGTGCCGGGCGGCGCGTTCCTCCGCCGCCGGTTGTTTCCGGCCGGGCCTTTCCCCTCCGCCCCTACAGGAGCGAGGGGGTGGTGGGGGACGGAGGGGCGTCCGGGAGGCCGAGGGTGCGGTGGTAGTCGGCGATGATGGCGAGGATGGCCTCGCCGTATTGGGCGGTCTTGCGGGCGCCGAAGCCGGGGATGGCGCCGAGGGCGTGGAGGTCCGCCGGCATCGCGGCGGCCAGCGCGTAGAGGGTCTTCTGGGAAAAGACGATGTAGGCGGGAAGGTGCTGGGCGGTGCAGGTTTCGTAGCGCCAGCGGCGGAGGCGTTCGACGAGTTCGGGGTTGGGAATGCCGTCGGCGGGGACGGGGGAGGCGGAGGAGGCCGTGGGGGGGATGTCGCGGCGGCGGGGGCGGGGCGAGGCGGAAGAGGAGGCGGCGGAGAGGCCGGGGGAGGCTTCGTCGTGTTTGAGGATGGCGGAAGCGCGGGCTTCGAGGAAGGCGGCGGTACGGTAGCCGCCGGGGGTGGCCAGGGAACGGAAACACGCGGTCTTGACGCGGGCTTCGGAGTCGAGGCGGACGGCGGTGTCGGTCAGCTGCTTGCGGAGGGCCTTGTTGTCGACGTCGAGATCGGCGGCGGCGAGCGGACGGAGGATGCCGTTTTCGAGGCGTACGCCGAACCAGTCGGCCGCCTTGCGGAGACGGTCGCGGAGGGGATGGTTCGTCTCGGCGTCGGGGTCGTCGCGGAGGTAGGCGTCGAGCTGCGGGAGGAATTTGGCGGCGACGGGGGCGAGGTCGTGCGCGGCGGTGCGCAGGATGCCGTTGCCCGCCGCGAGCAGCGGCGCGGGCAGGGCGGTGGCGTTCTCGCCGAGCAGCGCGGCGAACCGTTCGGCGGAGCGGGCCAGGCGGCCGAAGTCGAAAAGGTCGGTCAGGAGCGTGCGCTGGTGGTCGAGCGCGTCCTGGCGGAGGGTCTCGGCGGAGGGGATGGCTTCCGCGAGACGGCGGTGGAAGTCGGTGACGCGCGGGTCGGTCTGGACCGCGCTCGCGGGGATCGGCGTGCGAAGGACGAGGCCTTCGAGGGTGCGGCACCGGGAGAGGGCGACGTAGACCTGGCCGGGGGCGAAGGCGCGGCCGGCGTCGAGGATCGCGCGGTCGAAGGTCAGGCCCTGGCTCTTGTGGATCGTGATCGCCCAGGCGAGGCGCAGGGGGAGCTGCGTGAAGGAGCCTTCGACGGTCTCGACGATGCGCCCGCCGTCGGGATCGACCGCGTATTTGCAGTTGTCCCAGCGCATGGGGGCGACGCGGATCGGCTCGGGATCGTCCGGGCATTCGACGTCGAGTCCGTCGGCACGCACCGCGGCGACGCGGCCGAGCTTGCCGTTGTGGAAGCGGTGCTCGGGGTCGTTCTTGACGAACATCACCTGCGCGCCGGTCTTGAAGCGGAGGACGGGTTCGAGGGGATAGGCGCTCTCGGGGAACGTGCCGTCGACGCTCGCCCGGAACTCGCGCGCGGGGCCGGGCAGGGCGGCGAGGCGGTCGGCGTTGATACGGTCGGCCTGGGCGTTGTGCGTGCAGAGCGTCACTTCGCCGTCGGCGGGGACGTGTCCGGGAAGGTGGCGGCGGTTGAGTTCGGCGAGGACGGACGGCGTGGCGCGGCCGTCGCGGATTTCGTTGAGCAGGTCGAGGAAGCGCCCCTCCTGCTGGCGGTAGACGCGGCGGAGTTCGATGCAGCGCGGGCGCGCCTCGGCCAGGGCGTGGCTGCTGAAGAAATACGGGGTCTCGTAGGCGCGGCGGAGGACTTCCCATTCGGCGTCCTGCGCGATGGGGGGGAGCTGGCGGAGGTCGCCGATCATCAGCAGCTGGACGCCGCCGAACGGGCGGCGCGGGTCGCGCTGGCGGCGGAGGACGTCGTCCACCGCGTCGAGAACGTCGGCACGCACCATGCTGATTTCGTCGATGACGAGCAGGTCCATGCCGCGGATCATGTCGATCTTGGCGCGGGAGAGGCGGTAGCGGCGGCCGCCCTCGTGTTCGGCGCCGGGCAGGTGCGGGCCCAGCGCGAGCTGGAAGAAGGAATGGAGCGTCACGCCGCCCGCGTTGATCGCCGCGATGCCGGTGGGGGCCGTCACGACCATCCGCTTGGGGCACGACTCGCGGAGGGAGCGCAGGAAGGTCGTCTTCCCGGTGCCCGCGCGGCCGGTCAGGAAGACGTTGCGGCCGGTCGTCGTGACGTAGTCGCGCGCGAGGGCGAGTTCGGGATTGTCGTCGGCGGGGGCGGGACGGTCGGTATCGGAGCGTTCGTTCATGATTCGAGATTGGCGCAACGCGGACGCGAATTCAAGCTTTTTCTCGGGACGGTTCCCGATGGCGGTCCCGGTGTCGGGCCGCGTTCCGCTCCCGCCACCCCGCTTCCGTGGGCCTGACGGATGCCGCCTTCGCGCCGGTGCCGCCGCCATGCCGCTCGGAAGGGGAGATCCGGTCCCTGTTGCGGCGGGAACTGGCGGGGAAACCGGCGGCGGTGGCCTTCCTGCTGCCGGAGGGATTCGATTTCGGGAGCGTGCGGCGGCGGGTGGCCGACTGCATCCATTCGATGGGCGTCGCGAGCTACGCATGGTCCCGCACCGGAGACCGGGTCCGGTTGCTGGATCTGGAATACCATGGGGAGTTCCGCCTGGTGGATACCCGGGAAGAGGCGGCGGCGTATCTGCGTTCGGCCCACGGGAGCGGCAAGCGCGTCGTCCGGATTTTCTGTCCGCCGGACCTGTACTCCCGGTTGGCCGCGGACCATGCCCGGGCGTTCCGGGCGATGCTGGAAGACGCCGGATTCAGGGGCGGGACCGTATACAGCAACGACGGGGCGGGAATGCTCTCGGCGGAGTGGTAGGGAGGGAGCCGTGGTGCGGCCTCCGCGGGGAGGAAATGGGGGCGGGGGTCAGACGGGCCAGAGGAAGGAGCCGGTCTGGCGGAAGCGGAGGTAGGTTTCGATGGATTGGGAGGATTTGCGTTCGACGGCTTCGCGGGTGTTGAAGGCGTTGTGCGGGGTCAGGATGACGTCGGGCCGGGCACGGAGGCGGAGCAGGGCGCGGTTGTCGTCGGTGAGCGAGGCGGGGTCTCCGGAACGGAGGGCGGGGGCCAGGGTGGATTCTTCGTTGTAGACGTCCAGGGCCGCCCCGGAGAGGTGGCCGGCGGAAAGGGCCGCTTCGAGGGAGAGGGCGGGGGTCAGTTCGCCGCGGGCGATGTTGACGAGGATGGGATGGCGGGCGGCGGTCCGGAGGAGGTCCGGGGTGAAGTAGCCGCGGTTGGCCGGGGTGAGGTTCATGGCGCAGAGGAGGATGTCGGCCTGCGCGAGGGCGTCGGCGGGGGGGACGTAGGCGACGTCGGGATGGCGGCGGACGAGGTCGACGCCGAGGACGCGGACGCCGAGGGCGGCGAGGATGGCGTGGATTTCGTGGCCGATGTTGCCGACGCCGAAGACGGCCGCGGTCTTGCCGGAGAGTTCGCAGCCGGTGAGGTCGTCGCGCTTGAAGCGGTCGAACTGGGCGAGCTGCCGGGGGAGGTGCCGGAGGAGGGAGAGGGTCAGGAGAAGGGCCTGTTCGGCGACGGCGCGGACGCAGTAGCGGGGGAGATAGCCGAGGGCGGGGCAGGGGACGCCGGGGGGGCGGGCGGCGCGGTAGGCGAGGAGGTGGTCGTGGCCTGTGGAGCGGGAGAGGATGCCGGCGAGGGACGGGGCCCACGCGGGCGGGAGGACGGATTGGGTGCGGATGGAGATGACGGGGGCGGGCGGCGCGGCGTGGGCGGCTTCCTGGAGCGTCAGGGGGGTGAGGCCGATGCGGACGCCGGCGGCGTCGGCGTAGTGGCGGAGGCGTTCGGCTTCTTCGGCGAACGCTTCGTAGCAGTAGATTTCGGGCGCGGGCGCGGTCACGGGGCCGTGGCCGGCGCGGCGTCGGCGGCGGAGTCCGGTCCGAAGAGGCGGGCGGTCAGGGAAAGTTCGGCGGCGGCGGCGCTGGCGGCTTCGTCGGCCGGCGCGGCGGCGTC
>CACXEY010000207.1 GCA_902766695.1 uncultured bacterium | reverse complement strand
GGGGGGGGGGGGGTGGGGTGGTGAGGGCGAGGACGTTGAGGCCGGCGGTGCGGGCGGAGGCGATGCCGTCGGGGGTGTCTTCGATGGCCCAGCATTGGGAGGCGGGGAGGGGGAGGTTCGTCGAAGCGCGAAGGCGGTCGAGGCCGAGGAGGTAGGTGGAGGGGTCGGGTTTGCTGCGGGGGACGTCTTCGGCGGTGACCAGGACGCGGAAAGCGGTTGTGAGGCCGAGGCTCGACAGGATGGGGTCGATGTCGCTGCGGAGGGCGCCGGAGCAGAGAGCCAGGGGGGTGTTGGCCGCGGCAAAGGCGCGGACGCAGTCGGCGGCGCCGGGAAGGGCCGGGACGTGGCCGGCGGCGGCTTCGGCCGCGAACAGGGCGGCTTTGGCGTCGATGAGGGTCTGGAGGAGGGTCGGCGTGGAGGGGATGTGGTGGAGGTCGAGGAGGGTCGAGAAGGCGTCGCGGTCGTCGAAGCCCATCAGGGTGGTGGTGTAGTCGGGCCAAGTTATCGGGGGGAGGTGCGGGAAACGCGCGAGGAGGGCGCGGGACATGGTGGCGCAGTGGAGGCGCTCGGAGTCGACGAGGACGCCGTCGAAGTCGAAGAGGAGGGCTTGGGGGGTGGGAGAAAGGGTGGGCATGGGAGGCCGGGATTTCGGGATTTCGGGTTGCCGGGGTGCCGCGGGAGGGGGCTAGCGGAGGTCGCCGTCCCCGTGGAGGGTGTTGTGGGCTTTGCGGGCGGCGAGTTTGGCGAGGTTGGCCGAGGCGATGTCTTCCATGGAAAGGCCGAGTTCGGTGGAGAGGGCCGCGATGTACCAGAGGACGTCGCCGAGTTCTTTGGCGAGGAGAGCCTTGCGCTCGGGGGAGATGGCGCCGGCTTCGTCGCGGATGGCTTTTTTGAGCTTTTCGCAGACTTCGCCGGTTTCGCCGGCCAGGCCGAGGGCCGGGTAGGTGTAGTTGCCTTCGCCGCGGCCGGGATAGACGGCGGTGGTTTGGGCGCGGGTCTGGTAGGTGGCGAAGTCGAGCATGGGAACTCCGGTTTAATGGTTTGATAGTTGGATGGTTTGATGGTTTGACTGTTGGGTGGAATTCAAATTTCAAATCTCAAATGTCGGAAGTCCGAAGTCCGAAGTCGGATTCACGTTTTGGGGTGGAGGGGTTTGGCGTAGTAGGGGAAAGGGGTGGTTTCGGGGGTGTCGGGGGGGATCCAGCGCCAGCGTTTGTAGGCCCAGAGCCAGCATTCGGGGCGGCGGCGGATGGCGGTTTCGTAGAATTGGGCGATGCGGTGGTCGATGGCGTCGGGGGTCATGGTGGCGATTTCGGCGGCGGTGAGCCAGCCGGAGGCTTCGCCGAGGTAGTCGCCGCGGGCGTCGGGAAGGAAGTGGGCGAAGGCGATGTCGGCGCCGGTCGCCGCCGCCAGGCGCGCGGCGGCCGGGGAGATGGTCGCCGGGGTGCCGAACCAGGGGACGAAGACGCCGCCTTCTTCGGGTTTGGTGTTCTGGTCGAGGAGGAGTCCGACGAGGCCGTTGGAGCGGAGGCCGCGGATGAGGTGCTTGAGGGCGCCGTCACGTTCGACGATGCGTTGGCCGGTGTCTTGGCGGGCTTGCCGGAGGAGGCGGTCGACGGCCGGGTTCTTGAGGGGTTTGGCGACGCTCAGGATGCCGCGCGGGGTCATGCCGAAGGTGCGGCCGACGAGTTCCCAGTTGCCGAAGTGGCCGGTGACGCCCACCAGCGGGCCGGAGAAGTCGACGGCGCGCTGGAGGCTCGGGGCGAGCTTGACGTGGCGGGCGATGCGGTCGCGGGAGTTGCGCGCGAACCAGAAGAGGTCGAGGAGGACGAGGGCGAAGTGCTGGAGGGATTGGCGGTGGATGCGGCGTTTTTCGGCGGGGGTCAGGGTGTCGCCGAAGGCGAGGTCGAGGTTGGCCAGCGCGAGGTGGCGCAGGTGGGGGGCCAGGGTGGCGCAGGTGCCGAGGAAGCGGGCGAGGGCGAGGATTCCGCGTCGGGGGATGCGGGGGACGAGGGCCATGCCGAGGCGGACGAGGCCGGTCTCGAAGGGGGCGCGGAGGCGGCGGAGGAAGTGTTTGCGGCGGGAGCGGAAGGAGGTCACGAGGGAGTGAAAAGTGAAAAGTGAAAAGTGAAAAGTTGGCGGGGCGCCCTGCGGGCGCACAGATTTTGGAATGGGCGCGGCTGGAAGCCGCACCTCCCAGGGGGGGGGACGGGTGGGGAGAGGGCGGTCACTGGGGGAGGGTGGATTGGAGGGAGGCGAGGGCGGAGGCGGCTTCGGCGGCTTCGTTTTCGCGGTCGGCGGGGGGGCGGGCGCGCCAGCGTTTGTGCCACCAGAGCCATTGGGTGGGGTGTTGGCGGATCTGGTCTTCGATGATGCGGGTGTAGAGGGCGGTGTAGGCGAGGATGGTTCCGGGTTTGTGGTCGGGCGGCGGGTCGATGGGGGGCAGGGCGAGGAGATGGTGGGTGCCGTCGGGGTTGCGCCGCATGAATACGGGCAGGACGGGGGCGCGGGTCTGGGCGGAGAGGAGGGCGAGTCCGGGGGTGGTGCTCGCGGGGCGGCCGAAGAAGGGGACGAATACGCCGGAGCCGCCGGGCCGGTTCTGGTCGAGCATGAAGCCGACGAATTCGCCGCGGCGAAGGGCCTTGACGCAGGCGCGGTAGGCGTTCTGGGCCTCGAAGACGTTGACGCCGTCCTTGGCGAGCTGCCCGAACCAGAGGGCGTTGAGTTTGGCGTTGCGGAGTTTTTTGACGACGATGGAAAGGGGATAGCCGAAGAGGCGCTGGACGTGCATCGCCAGCAGGGCGTAGTTGCCGTAGTGGGCGATGAGGACGAGGACGCCGCGTCCGGCGGAGTTGGCGGTTTCGGCGCGGTCGCGGCCTTCGACGGTCAGACGGGCGGCGAGTTCGTCGCGGCAGCCGCCCGCGTAGCGGAGCATCTCGGCCGCGGAGAGCATCTGCTGGGCGCAGTTTTCGTTGTAGAGGGCGGCGCGGTCGCGGGGGGACATGTCGGGGAAGGAGTTTTTGAGGGCGTCCATGACGACGCCGCGGCGCAGGCGGATGACGCGCGAGAGGAGCCACGCGATGCCGCGCGCGAAGCGGAGGACGGCGCGGCGGGGGCTGTGGGAGGCGAGCCAGGCGAGGAGTTTGACGAGGGTGATCATGGATAGCTGCTGGAGCGGATTTCGGTGCGCTGGTGGAGGCCGGTGCGTTTGGTGGAGATTTCCTGCTTGGGGGTGGAGTGCTGCTGCTTGGCGGAGAGTTCGTCGACGGCTTTGTGGGAGGGGCCGCGGTGCCAGAGGGCGCAGCCGGTGGGGAGGGTGAGGGCGAGGAGGGCGAGGAGGAGCAAAGGACGGGTAGGACGGGGAAGACGCATGGGACGGCTCATGGGAGGGGCTCCTGGGAGGTTGCGGGGGTGGCGGCGCCGTCGCCGCGGTTGCGGCGGAGCCAGGTTTCGATGAAGAGGTCGAGGTCGCCGTCGAGGACGGCGTCGACCTGGCCGGTCTCGGCTTCGGTGCGGTGGTCCTTGACCATGGTGTAGGGCTGCAGGACGTAGGAGCGGATCTGGTGGCCCCAGGCGATCTCGCCTTTCTCGCCGTAGAATTTTTCGAGCTCGCGGCGCTTCTTGTCCTGCTCGTATTCGTAGAGCTTGGCGCGCAGGATCTTCATGGCCTTGTTGCGGTTGGCGAGCTGCGAGCGCTCGGCCTGGCACGCGACGACGATGCCCGTCGGCAGGTGGGTCAGGCGGATGGCGGAGTCGGTCTTGTTGACGTGCTGGCCGCCGGCGCCGGAGGAGCGGTAGGTGTCGACGCGCAGGTCCTTGTCCTCGATGACGACGTCGATGTCGTCGGCGATTTCCGCCACGACGTCCAGCGACGCGAAGGACGTGTGCCGCCGCTTCGCCGCGTCGAACGGCGAAATCCGCACGAGCCGGTGCACGCCGCGCTCGGCCTTGAGGTAGCCGTAGGCCCACGGGCCGGAGACGGTGAAGGTCACGGACTTGATGCCGGCTTCGTCGCCGGGCTGGTAGTCGATGGTGGAGACTTCGAATCCGTGCTGCTGGGCGTAGCGGTCGTACATGCGGTAGAGCATCGACGCCCAGTCGCAGGACTCGGTGCCGCCCGCGCCCGCGTGGAGCGTGAGGATGGCGTTGTTCGCGTCGAACCGCCCCGTCATCAGCGACTGGAGCTCGAACTTGCCGTAGTCCTTCTCCAGCGCGTCCACCTGCGCGGCGAGGTCGCGGACGTCGGCGTTGTCGGCGTCGGGACCGTGCTCGTCGGCGAGCAGCTCGGCCATGGCGGCCAGGTCGTCGGCGTCGGCCGCCAGCTTGGCGGAGGGGACCGTTACGGCTTCGAGCGCGTTCTTCTGGTCGATCGTCGCGCGCGCGGCGTTGGCGTCGTTCCAGAAGTCCGGCTCCGCCATCCGGCGGTTCAGTTCCTCGATTTTGCGTTCCTTGCCCGCGACGTCAAAGACAGCCTCGCAGTTCTGCGAGGTGTTCTTTCAAGTTCGCGAGGCGCGATGAAAGCTCGTCCAACATGGTTCTTTTCCTTTGTGGGATTCCTGGGATTCAGGGGATGTCCGGGATGCGGCCCTTGCGGCGGTTGCGGAACCATCCGGCGAGCAGCCAGAGGGCGGTCGCGGCCGCGCAGGGGACGCCCCCGATATTCCCGAAACGGGTGTAGAATGTCAACCGCATCCCGTCCGGCGGCGCGAGGACCGTCGCGCGCAGCACGCCGGGGGCGGCGGTGCGGCCGGTGGCGCCGTCGCGGAGAATCGCCGTGACGCGGCCCGTGCGGTCGATGGCGCACGTCACGCCCGTGTTCGCCGCGCGCAGGAGCGGCACCCGGTTCTCCACCGTGCGGAGCGCCGCCGCGCGCATGTGCTGCACCGGGGCGAGCGCGTCGTCGAACCACGCGTCGTTCGTGAGGTTCACCAGCAGGCGCGCGCCGTCCGCCACGTCGCGGCGGGCGAGGGACGCCACCAGGTCCTCGAAGCAGATCAGCGGCGCCGCCGGCACCTCCGCCCCGCGCGGGCCGAGCGGGAAGCGCCCGCCGGCCGTCCCCGGCGTGATGTCCGGCGGAATCCCCAGCGCACGGCGCCAGGCGGCCGGGATGAAGCGCGAAAGCGGCACGAACTCGCCCATGACCACCAGATGCCGCTTCGCGTAGGAGGCGGCGGGGCGGCCCTGCGCGTCGAGGAGGGCGGCGGCGTTGTAGTAGGCGACCGTGCCCGCCGCTTCGTCGAGCACCGTGTCGAGCGTGCCCGTCACCAGCGGCGTCCCGCGCGCGCGGCAGAGCGACGAGGCGAGGGCCATCGAGCGCTTGCTCGTAAGCAGGTCGTCGGGCACCGCCGTCTCCGGCCAGAGCACCGCGTCCGGCGCCGGGGCGGGGCCCGCAATCGCCTGGCGCGTGAGGGTGGCGAGACGGGAGTAGATCATGTCCACCTTCGAAGAAACCCACTTCTCGTCCTGCGGGATCGAGGGCTGGACCATCGCGACGGTGACCGGGCGCTCGGCATGGTCGAACTCCGCGGAGCCGTACGAATGATCCTGCAGGAACCCGATTCCGATCCACGCCGCAACCGCCAGCACACCCGCGCCCCACGCCGCGGTGTCCTTCACGCGCCGGCGGCGGGACACAGGGGGCGGAGGCGACGCGTCCGGGCGTTCCCCGCGCAACCACTCCTCCATTGCGCGGCGTCGGCGTCCGCCCGTGAGCGGCCATGCCAGGAGCGCATTCGCCAACGCCACCAACGCCGACACCCCGCCCGCGCCAATCCATTCCGCAGGCTGGATCGTCCACGTCCACGGCACCATGGCGGCCGCGAGAGGATTCCAGGGGAAGCCGCCGCCGAACCACCCGCGGAACCATTCCATCCCCCACCAAATCCCGGCGAGTCCGAGCGCGAACCCCATTGGCCCGCCCTTCCAGCGGTTCGCGAAGAGCACCGACGGCATGACCAGCAGCGCGCAGTAGGCCGAGAGCCCGAGCCACCCGATCACCGTGACGTTCGTGAGCCACCGCAGCGTGACGGCCCAGAACGCGAACGCCGCCGCGGCCCCGAACCGCACCGCCCGCGCCTCGGGCGCCACGCGCGCCATCCCCCACAGCGGCACGAGCCCGACGAGCGCGGCCCACGGGGCGCCGCGCACGGAAAACGCCGCCGCGAGCAGCACCGCCGCCAGCGTGGCATCCAGCGCCGAGAAGGCTTCGGACCAGGTGGATCGTTCAAGTTTCATGCCGGACATTGTGCCACAGCCGTGGGGCGAAAGGAACTCCGACTTTCACGGGACGGCGGGGCTGTCGTTCATGGCGGGGGGAATGGGGTGAGAAGGTGGAAAAATCACAAGGTTTTCCATAATCTCAAAACATGGGCGGAGGGCGGGCGGGGCGTCCGGGGGGCGGGGAGGGCGGGGGTGGGTTTGGCCTTGATTCGGGGGGGCGGGGAGGGCATT
>CACXEY010000206.1 GCA_902766695.1 uncultured bacterium | reverse complement strand
TGACTTTTTTTTTTTTTTTTTTGGTGGAAGCGGGCACGGAGGCGGTGGTGTACAGCACCGCAATCGAGGCGGACAATCCGGACCTGGCCGCGGCGCGGCGGCTCGGGGTTCCGTGCCGCCACCGGGCGGAGGTGCTGGCGGGGCTGGCGGAGGGGCATCGGTTGCTGGCGGTGGCGGGGACCGCCGGGAAGACGACCACGACGGGGATGCTCGGGTGGATTCTCGAATGCGCGGGGGCGGATCCGACGGTCGTCAACGGCGGGGCGCTCGTGGATTGGGCGGGGGCGGACCGGGTCGGCAACGCCCGGCGCGGGGGGGATGGGGCGCCGTGGGTGGTGGAGGTGGACGAGAGCGACCGGTCGCTGCTGGATTTCCGTCCGGAGTGGTCGGTGCTGACGAACATCTCGCAGGACCATTTTTCGCTGGAAGAGGTGCAGGCGCTGTTCCGGACGTACGCGGGGCAGGTGCGGGAGGGGCTCGTGGTGGGGCCGGGCGTGGCGGAGGTGTTGGGAGAAGTGGCGGCGCGGGTGGTGGAGCCGCCATGCGTAGGAATGGTTCCGGTGGCGGGCGGGGGATGGGAGATGCCGTGGCGGGGCGTGCGGCTCCGGGTGCGGTTGCCGGGTCGGCACAATCTGGTCAACGCGCTGCTGGCGGCGGAAACCGCGGTGCTGGCGGCGGGGACGGAGCCGGAGGCGGCCGCGGAGGCGATGGGGCGGTTCCGGGGCATCCAGCGGCGCATGGAGCGGACGGACCGCGGCGGGGCGGTGCGGGTGTTCGACGACTACGCGCACAATCCGGCCAAGATCGCCGCCGCGTTCGAGGCCGCGCGCGAAGGGGTGGAGGGACGGATTCTGGCGGTATGGCGCCCGCATGGCTTCGCGCCTCTCCGCAACATGATGGAACCGCTGGCGGAGGTGTTCGCGGGGGCGTTGCAGAAGGGAGACCGATGCTGGATATTGCCGGTGTATTATGCGGGGGGCACGACGGTCAAGGACGTGTCGTCGGGGGATTTGGTCCGGCGGATCGCGACGTTGGGGGCGCCGGCGGAGGAGGCCGGTGGATATGAAGAGCTGGACGCGGCGGTGCGGAGTGCAGCCCAAGAAGGGGACACCGTGCTGGTGATGGGGGCGCGGGATCCGGGGTTGCCGGAGTTCGCGCGGAGGGTGGGGGAGAGTCTCGGCGGGTAAGGAACGGGGAGGAACCGGACGCTCCCCACACGGGAGGAAAAGAGCGGGGTGGTCGGGAAGACGGGGTGCCGGACAATGAGAACATTCCGGTCCGGCCCCTCTTCCCATGGTCAAACCACTTCCCCATAAAAGATCCGACCGTGCCCCCCCCATCCGCAACATCGTCAGGTGTTGTTGACGATGCCGGTCATGACGGTGTTGAGCGACTTGAGGATGTTGGAAATCATGTCGTAGCTCTGGTCGCGCTTGTTGGTCAGGGACTGGAGTTCGATCATCGTCTGCTGGCTGAAGGAGTTCTTCTCGTCCATCTTCGATTCGATTTTGTTGATGAAGTCGTCGTACATGATGTCGGCGTTCGACTGGATGGAGTCGTTGCGCACGTACCGCTGGTTCGAGTTGAGCACCCCCAGCTGCTGCAGCAGCGTCTTGGCGTTCGTCGCGGTGGAGACCGAGATGGACTCGAGGTCGTACGCATGGCCGTTGGTGTGCGCCGCGAAATCGTCCACCACCAGCTGCTCGATCTTCGTCATGTCCTCCAGCTGCGCCGAGGTCAGGTTCATTGTCTCCATCATCGCGACGATCTGCGTTTCGAGTTCGGCCGCGCGCTGGAGGCAGATGGCCATGACGAGCTGGCCTATGGAGAGCGGCCGGGGGGCGTCCGTGGCGTCCGTCACGCCATCCACGTAATACACGTTGGCGGTCAGGTAGAGACCGGTTGTCGGGTCGGTCATGGAGAGATCGATCTGGTCAACGTTGAAGCTCATGGACGGACTCCTGTCTTTCTATTGCGTCAGGCATTCTCGCGCGGGGGAAGAGAAATGTCCAGCAGGAAAACATGCGTTTTGCGCTCCATGTTCCCTGACGGGGCCATTCCGGACGGGCGGAGACCCTCCCTGCCATGCTTGTGCCGTATGTCAACGTCTCCGCGGATCGTCCCCCCCCGTGACGTGGTGTTGCCCCCCCTCGGCTGGCAAGCCGTGCAAGCAACTTGCGATATTAAAGAAAACTCTTGCATTCCCGCTTGTTTCCATCCATCATCAAATGCATGAAGACCGAACCTGTTTTCCCTCCCGGCTATCTCGAAGGCCTCCGGGAACTCTTCTTTCCATGCCCCGACCGACGTTACACGCGCTTGGAGGACCAACTCATTTTCCCGATCGGCCTTGTCGCCTGCACGGGCGTCATCGCACTCCATCTCGCCTTTTACGGGGGTAGGAAACTGCTGGCGCGGCTCCGGCGGCATGTCGCGCCGCAGGAGGTCGTGGTGCCGGCGGCGCCGCGGGAGGCGGTTTCGCTGCGCGGTGTGCCGGAGCCAGAGGAAATCGAAGATGTCTGGGAAATCGATCCGCGCACGCTGTGCGGCCGGTTGCGGATCGGGTCGCGTCTGGCGGACTTGGAGCCGACGCTGGATTCGCGATTCGTGTTCAAGAAGGTGCGCAACGGGTCGAAGCGCATTTGCGCGCGGCAGCCGGGGCTGAAGGGCTGGATGAAGAAGAAGGTGCCGTCGGTGAAGTACCCGACGGCGATGCATTACAAGAAGCTGGCGACGCGCCTGCGCCAGCTGGTGGGGTTGGATGCGCGGATTCCGCTGGAATGGCTGCTGCCGGACAGTGAAGAAGGGAAGGACGGGCTCGCGGGTCTGTCGGCGGGCGAGCGGGCGGCGGCGATCAAGGCGAAGGCGAAGCTGCTGAGGTTGCTGGAGGAGAATCCGAAGGTGACGCGGCTGACGCGGGCGGTGGAATCGAAGCTGGGAATCATGCGGATGGTGACAATCCGGCGTATCCAGCCGCCGAAACCGGGGCGGGGGAGAAGGGGAAAATCGAAGGAAAAGGCCGATAATCCCTTGATATCGCGAGTGGTTGGGGCGGGGGTGAGCGTAGGGGCGGGGGAGGAGCGGGAGCGGGCGTTCTGGGAGGCACTGAGGAGGGTGCTGGGGGAGCGGAATCCGGATGCGGAGACGCGGAAACTGCAATCGGACATCCGGGCGTGGCTGAACGCGCCGCTGGAGGCACGGCGGAACCGAAGGCGGTAGGGGGCCGAAACGGGGAGTGGGGGCTACTCGGCGGACGCCGGACCGTAGTACAGCACGCGGCAGGACTTCGGCAGGTCGGCCGACGCCAGCATGGGGGTGCCCTCCCACGAAGCCGGAACGCGGAGGATGCGCACCCCACTGCATGCGAACGTTCTGTCAAGGCTTTCCAGCGATTCCGGCAAGGTCATCTCGGTCAATCCCACGCAACCCGAAAACGCCCCGTGCCCGATGCGGCGCAAGCCGTCTCCGAGCGCCACTCCGGACAGCTGCTTGCAGGCCGAGAAGGCGCCCGCGCCGATTTCCCGCACGCCGTCATCCACGGCGACCGCCCGGACTCCGGTGCATGAAAAGGCGCCCTTCCCGATGCATGCCACGTTGCCCGGAATCGACACGATGGACAGGTTGCGGCAGTACATGAACGCGCTTGCCCCGATGTTCGTCACGCCTTTGCCGAACGTCACAGATTCCAGTTGCCGGCAGCTCGAAAAGGCCCCTTGCCCGACGTTCCGCACGTTGTCCGGCAAGTCCACGGTCTTCAAGGCGCAACTGCCGAACGCGTTTTCCCCGATGGTTTCCAGTCGCGTACCGAACGCCACCGACTCGAGCGAACCGCACTGCCGGAAGGCATCCCCGATTTCCACCAGCCCGTTGCCCAACGCCACCGAGAGCAGCCCCGGGCAGAATTGGAACGCCTGGGTTCCGACGTGGGTCACGCTGTCCGGGAATGCGACCGATGCGAGCGCTGTGCATCCGCGGAATGCCGCGTCGCCGATTTCCCGAACACCGTGGCCGAAATCCACCGTATCCAGCCCGCGGCAACCCGAGAATGCCCCGGTGCCGATGCGTTCCAGGCTGTCCGGAAGGGTCACGGCCGTCAGCCCGGTGCAGCCTTTGAAGGCGTTTTCTCCGATGGCCGCCACCCCCTCCGGGAGCGCATACGTCCCCGTGCGGCCCGGCGGACACCACAGGAGGGTGCGGCCATCCTTGGTAAACAGGACGCCGTCCACGGATTTGCAGGAGGGATTTCCCTCGCCGACCCGTACCTCCACCGCTTTCAGGCATCCCGTGAACGCCTCCCGCCCGATGGCTTCCGGGGCCAGCGCATCGCCGAGCACGACCGTTTCCGCGCCCGTGCACCGCACGAACGCCCCCATCCCGACGGACCGCACGCGGTCCGGAACCACCACGGCGGGCAAGGCTTCGCAGGCGGCAAAAGCCCACGGCGCGATGTTGGTCACATTGCCCGGAATGACCGCCTCCGCCAACCGGCGGCATCCCGCGAAGGCCTCCTCGCCGATGTCTTGCAGGCTTTCCGGGAGCACGACGGCCGTCAAGCCATCACAGCCCGCGAAGGCGCCCGGTGAGATGGACTTGACCCCTTCCGGAAGCGTCAGGGAAGTCAACGGCGAGCATTCGAAAAAGGCCCCTTTCCCGATGGAGGTCACCGGGCAACCGCCCAGTCTCGGCGGGATGGACAGTGCGCCGGCGGCGGGCTCGGCACCGGTGACCGTGGCGGAGGTGCCGTCCAGGGTGTAGGTCCAGACCACGCCATCTATCGTTTCGGATTCGGCCCGTGCGGGGAGGACGGACGCGAGGCCGCAGGCCGCCGCGACGGCCAAGAACCGGAGGCAACCCGGACGCTTCACATGTTTGCTCGAAGAGGGCATGGGGAAACTCCTTTCGGGGTGATGCAATGTTTCAGTTTGGATTCATCGCACATTTGCCGCGGGATGGCAAGCCATTGGGGGCGTTTCTGGTCGGGGAGGGGAGGTGGAGGCGGGTGGTGCGTTCATGGGGGGATGGATGGGTGAAATCATTCGGAAATGTTTTGGTTTTCCTTGATATCGCAAGTGGTTGGGAATGGTGCGGGAGGGAAGGGAAGGGATGGGATGGGATGGGGGCGGACGGATCGGTTGCGGCAAAAACGATACGCGGAGGAAAAAGGGGATGGATGGGAACGGGAGAGGGATGGGAGGAGGGGGATGGCGTTCTGGAATGCGCTGCAGAGGGGGGCTGGGGGAGCGGAACCCGGATGCGGAGACGCGGAGGGGGCAAAGCGACATCCGGGCGTCGCCGAACGCGCCGCCGGAGGCGCGGCGGAAGCGGCGGTGGCAGGCGTTTTCGCCAAACGGAAGCGATCGGGGCGCTTTCCAGTTGCCGGAGCGGCTCAAGAAATACTGTGGCGGTTTCGGGAGGGTCGCGCTTTGTCGCGGCCGTGTGCAAAGATGAAAACCAGCCCCGGACGAAGCCGATCGGGATGTTTCGAGATGGAGGCGACCGTCGGCAGGCGGAGGGATGGTCAGCGGAAGCGGGCGCGGAGGTCGCGGCGGAGGAGTTTCCAGCCGTTGACGCGGGGGAGGGCGTCGAGGGTGAAGATCTTGCGCGGGACCTTGTAGGGGGCGAGGTGGGCCTTGGCGTAGGCGGTGAGGTCGTCGGCGCTTTCCGCGTTCCAGCCTTCGCGCCAGACGACGGCCGCGGCGACGAGTTCGCCGCTGTGTTCGTCTTCGGTGCCGAAGACGGCGATCTCGGCGACGCCGGGATGGCGGAGGAGCGCGTCTTCGACTTCGGTGGGATAGACTTTCCAGCCGGAGAAGACGATCATGTCCTTCTTGCGGTCGGTGATGAAGAGGCGGTTGTCGGCGTCGAGGTAGCCGACGTCGCCGGTGAGGAACCATCCGTCGGGGAGGAAGTTCTCGGCGGTGGCTTCGGGGCGGTTCCAGTAGCCTTTGGCGACGGCGGGGCCGCGGAGGGCGATTTCGCCGGCTTCGCCGCAGGGTTTTTCGGCGGCGGGGTCGAGTTCGTCGACGATCTTGACTTCGGAGAAGCAGACGGGGTGCCCGACGCTCTGGAAGCGGTCGGCGGTGGCGTAGTCTTCGGGGCGGATGACGGTGCCGGTGCCGATGACGATGGTCTCCGAAAGGCCGTAGGCGTTGAGGACGGGGATGTGGAAGCGCTCGTGCCACTGCTTCCATACGCCGTCGTGGAGGGGGCCGCCGCCGGAGATGATGCCGCGGACCGTGGAGAGCGCGTCCTCGGTGGCGGGGGAGGGCTGGGAGAGGAGGGTGTGGATGACGGGGGGCATGCCGGCGAGGAGCGTGACGCGGTGCGTGCGGCAGAGGTCGAGGTAGGGGGCGAGCTTGTAGCGGGCCATCATGACATAAAGGGCGCCGGCGCGCATCGCGGCGATGCCCCAGGAGAGGCCGACGTGGCCCATGGGGTAGATGCCGAGGTAGGTGTCGGTCTGGCGGCAGTCGAGGACGTCGCACTCGTTGTGGATCGCGGCGAGCCAGTTGCCGTGCGTGAGCATCGCGCCCTTGGGCTGGCCGGTGGTGCCGGAGGTGTACTGCAGCTGGCAGAGGTCGTCGAAATCGGTGTTCTCCGGCGGGAGCACGGGGGCGCCGCGCCAGGATTCGATGTCGCCGGGGACGTACGCGGGCACGGGGACGGGCAGCGAGGCGAGGAGCTCGGCGCCGGCGGGGTCGGTCACGACGAGGGAGGCGCCGGAGTCGCGCACGAGGTAGGCGAGCTCGTCGCCGGTGTAGACGCGGTTGCAGGGGACGGCGACGGCGCCGATGCGCCAGATGGCGAAGTAGGCGAAGAGGTACTCGGGGGAGCTGTCGAGGTAGAGGGCGACGCGGTTGCCCTTGCGGATGCCGCGTTCCTGGAGGGCGCGGGCCATCTCGGAGGCGATGGCGAGGACTTCGGCGGAGTTGTACCACGTGCCGCGTTCGGGACAGTAGAAGACGGGCTTGCCGAGGCGCCGCGCGTTGGCGTCGAGGAAGGTGGTGATGTTCAGCATGGCGGAGGACTCCTTGTGGCGCGCGGGGGAACCTTTTCCGCGCGGTGCCGGGGAACATAGCGCCGCGATGCCTGCGGCTTCAAGTGCGAAAACGAGGGGGGGACGAAGAAAAGGGCGGGCCGACGGCCCGCCCTCAGGAGGGGGGAAACTCAGGGCTCGGGGAGGGCGACTTCGAGGCCGCCGTACCAGTCGCCGGGGGTGGGGAAGTCGATGGGGGTGGAGGGGGCGCCGGTGCCGAGGTCCCGCTGCTGGTAGTCGCCGGTGGAGAGGTTGGTGGTCCAGAGGAGGGTGTAGGTGCGGTTGGGGGAGGCGGCGGGGATGGTGAAGGTGCCAGCGGAGGGAGCGGCGATCTCAATCGCCAGGTAGGTGTCGCCGGGGTCGATGTCGGCGATGTAGTTGTCCCAGTAGGTGCGGCCGTTGGGGGCGGTTTCGCCGGCGGCGTGGCCGGAGGCGGCGTGGTCGGCGAGCCATTGCTCGAAGTCGCTGAGGGTGGCGGTGACGGTCACGGTCAGGATGGCGTCGGCGGTGCCGAGGACGTTGCTGGCCGTGAAGGTGAAGGTGTAGGTGCCGGGGGTCGCCGTGTTGAAGAGGAAGTAGTCGCTCTCGCTGTCGAAGTCGCAGTCTGGGGAGTCGGCGGCGGTCAGCTCGATGGTGGGGGACGGGGTGCCGGTGGCGTAGGAGGAGACGTTGGGGAATTCGTAGTCTTCGCCGGCGGCGACGGTGCCCGTGCCCGGGAAGGTGTCGAACCAGGAGGGGACGGTGCCGGTCACGGTGGCGACGAGGGTGGCGACGGCGGGCTCGCCGACGCCGTTGTCGGCGGTGAAGGTGAAGGTGAAGGTGCCGGTGTGGACGGGCATGAAGATGAAGCCGCCGTCCTCGTAATCGTAATCGCCCGCCGGGGCGTCGGTCTCAAAGGTGACGGTGGGGGCGGGGTCGCCGGTGAGGTAGTCGGCGACGTTGAAGCCGTCGATGTCGCCGGCGGTCATGGTCCAGGCGGCCGGGAAGTCGGCGGACCAGGCGGGGGCGGTTCCGGGGACGGGGGCTTCTTCGGTGATGAATTCTTCGGTGTCGGACCAGGCGGCGTTGCCCTTGACGCGGGCGTAGTAGACGGTGTAGGGCGTCAGGTCGGTGAATTCGTAGGAGGTGCCGGGGACCGTGAATTCCTGGACGTCGTCGCCGGCGGGGGTGTCGCCGCCACCAGGATTGGTGATGGTCACGTCGTCGAGGTAGAAGCGGGCCTTGGAGGAGCCGGAACCCATCCAGCGGACGTAAGCGGTGGAGCCGGCGAGGGCGAATTCGTTGGTATAGGTGGTCATGTCGTCGGCGAGGGGGATGGTCTCGTCAACGAAGTCGGTGCCGTTTTCGCTGATGCCGAGGAGCAGGTTTTCGTGGTCGCCCGTCCCGTAGCGGCGGGCGGTCCAAACGACCCGGAGGGTGCCGGAGGCCGCGAGGGCGGGGGTCATGAGCCAAGGCTGGCCGCTGCTGGCGCCGACTTTGGCCTCGCCGTTGTTGCAATAGACCTTGGTCCCGGTCCAGCCGGCGGTGGCGGTGTAGTTGTCGAGGGAGGCGCTGATGTCGGTGCTGCCGCTGGCGGTGAAGCCCGTGAAGTCCTCGGAGAGGATCGGGGTGGCGGAGCGGGAGGCGCCGGAGGCGGCGGCGAAGTCGTTGGTGGAGAGCTGGAGGGTGTATTCCGTGACGCCGTCGCAGGCGGTCCAGGTGGCGAGGGCCGTGGTGTCGGTGATGTTGGTGACGGCCAGTTCGGGGACGGTGACGGGGGCGGCGGTGACGGTCACGGTGACGGTGAGCGTGTCGGTGCCTTCGGTGTTGGAAGCGGTGAAGGTGAAGGCGTAGGTGCCGACGGCGTCGGGGGAGAAGAGGAATCCGCCGTTTTCGAAGATGGCGTCGTATCCGGTGGCGGCCATGGCGACGGTCGGGGCCGGGATGCCGGTGGCGGTGACGGTGAATTCGACGGTGTCACCGACGACCGCGTCGACGGAGGTGCCGAGGGAGGCGGTGAGGACGGGGGCCTGGCCGACGGCCGTCACGACGAGGGTGGCGGTGGCGTCGGGGCTGATGCCGTTGGCGGCGGTGAAGGTGAAGGTGTAGTCGCCGGAGGCTTCGGCCGCGAAGGTGAAGGTGTCGCCCGCGAGTTCGGCTTCGACGCCGGTGGGGCCGGCCATGGTGATGGTCGGAGCAGGGAAGCCAGACACATAGGAGGAGACGTTTGCGAGGGAGTAGAACTCGCCGACGTCGACGGTGGCGGTCGCGGGGAAGGTGTCCTTCCAGGCGGGGGCGGTTTCGGTGACGGTTTCGGGCTCGGTGGTGAATTGTTCGACGTTGGACCAGCCGGCGTCGCCCTTCACGCGGGCGAAGTAGGTGGTCTCGGGATCGAGGCCGGTGAAGGTGTATTCGGTGCCGGCGACGGTGGTCGAGCTGATGAGGGAACCTCCGCCGGAGGCTTCGGTGCCGGTGAGGACGATGGTCTTGATGCCCACTCCGACCGAGGAGGAGGTGGAGGTGGAAGCGATGCGGAGGCGGACGGAGGAGGCCCCGGCGGCATCGGAGACGTCGAGGGTGCGCTCGGCCATGGTGGAGTTGGCGGCGGA
>CACXEY010000205.1 GCA_902766695.1 uncultured bacterium | reverse complement strand
GCGAAACCGAATCCCCCGCCCACACCGCCTTCATCGAAGACGTCCTCCGCCGCATCGCCCCCCTCGATCTCGGCGTCACCCTCTCCCTCGGCGAGCAGACCGAAGAAACCTACCGCCGCTGGCGCGCCGCCGGTGCCACCCGCTACCTCCTCCGCATCGAGACCTCCTCCCCCGCCCTCTACGCCAAATTGCACCCGCCCACCCACTCCTGGGAGCGCCGCGTCGAATGCCTCCACGCCCTCCGCCGCTGCGGCTACCAGGTCGGCACCGGCGTCATGTGCGCCCTCCCCGGACAGACCCCGCTCGACCTCGCCCGCGACATCCAGTTCTTCGCCGACATCGACGCCGACATGCTCGGCATGGGCCCCTACATCCCCCACCCCGCCACCCCGCTCGCCGCCGAAGCCGCCGCCCCCGGATGGTCCGCCTCCGACGCCCTGACCCTCGGACTCAACCTCATCGCCGTCGCCCGCCTCCACCTCCACGACGTCAACATCGCCGCCGCCACCGCCCTCCAGGCCCTGGCCCCCGACGGACGCGAACGCGGCATCCTGGCGGGCGCCAACGTCCTGATGCCGAACATCACCGACGTCCGCTACCGCCGCGGCTACCAGCTCTACGCGAACAAACCCTGCCTGGACGAAAACGCATCCCTCTGCCGCGGCTGCCTCGAAGCCCGCCTCGCCACCATCGGCGAATCCCCCTCCTACGGCACCCGCTCCGACAGCCCCCACTTCCACGCCCGCACCGCACCGCACCCCCCGGCGTGACGGGTTGCCCCCCTCCCTCCCCCCTACCCTTCTCCCCCGAACGCGGACTTCCCGCACTCCCGCTCCATGCCTGCGGCGACACCCCCGGAGGAAGCGCTGGAGCCTGCCCTCCGACGCATGAAATGCCTGCACCACGCACCGGAGATGCCCGAACGAATGTGAAACTGCCGGGCAGGACGATGGGCATGGACCACTCGCCATGCAAAGCGCCCGGCGATGGTCCCGCCGGGCGCTTGCGAATGATGCCGGATGGAATTCTCTATTCGGCCGCAGATTCCGCCGCATCGGCGCCCTTGTCGAGCGCATCCGCGACGGCATCCTTCGCCTTGCCGGCCGCTTCGCCGATGGCATCGGCCGCATCGGCCGCGGCTTCTTTCGCGGCATCCACGCCGTCGGACAGGACGTCGGAGGCCTTGGCCGCGGCTTTCTTCGCGGACTCCACGGCGGCGGAGAGGGCGGCGTCGGCCTTGGCCGCGATGTCGGAGGCGGCGTCGGCCGCGTCGTCGGCGGCTTCCGCAGTCGCATCGGCGGCGTCCGCGGCGGTATCCGCAACGGCTTCGGCGGCATCAGCGGCGGCGTCCGCAGCGGCGTCAGCGGCCTCGTCCGCGGCTTCGGCGGCTTCCCCGGCAGCCTCTTCGACGGCGGCGGGGATGGTTTCGGTGACGGCGACGGTCGTCTCTTCGATCACGGCCGGAGCTTCTCCGGAGGCGTCTTCCACGACCTCGGCAACCGTGTCGGCGACGGTGGCCACGACGTTGCCTTCGGCATCCTCGGCAACCGCGACGGTCTCTTCCACCACGGCGGGAACGGACGGGAGTTCTTCGGCGGCGGTCTCCTCGGCGGGGGCGTCGATGGGGAGTTCGGGCTCTTCGGCCTCGGGCGCGGCGAACTCGCCGAAGCGCTCGATCTGCGCCTCCTTCTGCAGGCCTTCGAGATACTGGGCGACGACCTGGCGCTGGCGCTGCGCGGAGAGGAGTTCGGCGATGCGGTCCTTGACTTCGTCAAACTCCGGCGTCTTGCCTTCCTGGTGGTCGGTCACCTTGATCAGGTGGTAGCCGAAGGAGGTCTCGACGATGTCGCCCACCTGTCCGGGTTCCTGCGAGAAGGCGGCGTCTTCGAAGGGGGGCACCATCTGGCCGCGCCCGAAGGACCCCAGATCGCCGCCGTTGTTCTTGCTGGGGCAGTCGGAGTTGGCGGCGGCGAGTTCGGCGAAATCGGCCCCGTCGAGGATCTGCTGGCGGAGTCCCGCGAGACGTTCGCGCTTGGCGGCCTTGGCGGCATCGTCGTCGCCGTCCTCGAACGCGATGAGGATGTGGCTGGCCGTCACGCTCTCGGGTTGGGCGAAGCCGTCGCGGTTCTCGTCGTAGAATGCGCGGACTTCCTCATCGGTGGGTTCGCCGGCGGATTCGACCTGGCGGAGGATCAGGCGGCGCATCTTCATCTGCTCGCGGAGTTCGTCTTCGCTGGCGCCGCTTTCTTCGAGATACTGCTCGACGGTGATGCCTTCGGGGAGGGCTTCGGCGAGTTCGCCCAGGTCGTGCTGGTAGTCTTCGTCGGTCAGCTCGATGCCGGCGGCCGCCACCGCGTCGCGCATGATCTGGCGCATGACGAGTTCGTTGAGGATGTTCTCGCGGATCTGCGGGAGGACGGCTTCGATCTGCCCCGGCGGGAGACGTCCGCCCATCTGCGCCATGAAGCGGTCGAGCATGTCCTGGATTTCCCCTTCCGTGATGGCGGTGCCGTTCACGGTCGCGACCACGGCGGCGGGGTCGGCGGCCGGCGCGGGGGCGGCGGCGGGCTCTTCGGCGGCG
>CACXEY010000204.1 GCA_902766695.1 uncultured bacterium | reverse complement strand
TCTGGCTCGACCTCGACCGTACCGCCGCCACCTACGCCCACCTCGCCGCCATGTGGACCATGGCCCAGCGCTTCCTTGGCGTCCCCGCCGACCCCGCCCTCCAGCGCATCCTCGACAACATCCGCGCCTGGCTCGACGCCTTCCGCCCCTACCGCCAGGCCACCGCCGAGTGGGCCCCCGCCCCCGGCTCCCTCTCCCTCTTCACCCTCACCGCCGCCCCCTGACCCCCTTCCCACTCCCGCCCCCTCCACTTCCCCCACTGTCCCTCCAACTCGCGATATCAAGGATAATCCTTGCCAAACCCCTCCCCATCTGCCATCCTGCCCCCATGAATACAGACCCCATCTTTCCCCCCGGCTACCTCCACGCCCTCGCCTCCGACTGCTTCGGTCCCCTCCGCGAGCCCTGCGACCCGCGGGCCGCCCCCGCCCGCATGTTCGAAGCCGGCTTCTCCGTCGCCCTCTTCACCGGCGCCCTCGCCGCCCACCTCCTCTGGTACGGCGGCAAATCCCTCCTCAACCGCATCCGCAACCACGTCTCCCCGCCCGAGCCCTACGCCCCCGCCGCCCCGCAGGCCCCCGTCTCCCTCCGCGGCGTCCCCACCCCGGACGACATCCAGGACGCCTGGGACGCCGACCCGCGCACCCTCTCCGGCCGCCTGCGCATCGGCTCCCGCCTGGCCGACCTCGAGCCCACCCTCGACTCCCGCTTCCTTTTCAAGAAGGCCCGTACCGGCTCCCGCCGCATCGTCGCCCGCCAACCCGGCATCAAGGGCTGGCTGCGCAAGAACGCCCCCGACGTCAAGTACTCCACCGCCATGCACTACAAGAAGCTGGCCACCCGCCTCCGCCAGCTCACCGGCCTCGACTCGCGCATCCCCCTCGAATGGCTCCTCCCGGACAACGAAGAAGCCCTCCCCGCCCTCTCCCCCGCCGACCGCCAGATCGCCGCCGCCGCCAAGGCCAAGCTCGCCCGCCTGCTGGCCGACAACCCCAAATACACCCACCTCCTGCGTGCCGTCGAATCCAAGCTGGGCATCATGCGGATGGTGACGATCCGCCGCATCCAGCCGCCCCGGCCCGGACGCGGCGGACGCCGGAAACCGAAGAAAAACCCCGATAATCCCTTGATATCCCGAGTCACCCGCGCCGGCTACCTTGTCGCGGCGGACGCGGCCCGGGCGGAAGCCTTCTGGGCCGCCATCCGCCGGATACTGGGCGAAAGCGCGCCCGATCCGGAGACACGCCGGCTGCAATCCGACATCCGCGCCTGGCTCAACGCCCCCCTCCAGGCCCGCCGGAACCGCCGACGGTAGGCCCCGCCGCCGCGCCGAAGTTTTCCAATGATTGGAAACATTTTTTTCAATCGTTGGAAAAATGCCGAAAATTTTTTCCAATCATTGGAAAACCGGCGAAAAATTTTTCCAATCGTTGGAAAAACTGGCCGGATTTTTCCAACCATTGGAAACTTTTTTTCCAATCATTGGAAAACTTTTCCCGGGCCGCCGGGCGAGCCGTCCGCGCCGGGGGTAAAACGCTCGACCGGCGGCGGGCCTTCCCGGCTTGTCCCGCGCGCACGCGGGGGCTATGCTTTTACCACCATGCGGGTGCGGTCCGTGCCACGGCGGCATCCCGTACACCGCACGCCATCCAAACCGGAGTCGCGACATGAAAAACATCCTCAAATGGTTCTCCATCCTTTCCCTCTCGGCCACGGCCGCCTTCGCCGCCGAGCCGCTCCTCCTGCAGTGGGGATCCATCGACACCTCCGGCACGGAAGCCCAGGCCGAATCGGCGGCCCTGAAGGCGAAGGTCGCGAAGAAGGCCGCCCTGGCCCGCGCCCGCAAGTCCGCGGCCGCCGCCGGGGAGCGCGCCGCCTACGTCGTGCAGTTCTCCGGTCCCGTCTCCGAAGCCCAGCGCTCCTGGCTCGAAGCCGCCACCCAGGTCCGCGGCTACCTCCCCGAAAACGCCTACATCGTCTGGGCCACGGCCCCCGAGATGGAGTCCATCGCCGCCAGCCCCGACGTCTTCTGGACCGGCGAATGGAAGAAGGAATACAAGACGGTCCGTACCGCCGCCGCGAAACGCGCCGCCTCCGCCTCCGATGAAGCCCGCTGGATGCAGGTCGGCTCCCTCCTTGCCGGCGACGAAGGCGCAGCCGATCTCCGCGCGCGCCTCGAAGCGCTCCCGGCGACCGTCCGCTCCGCCTTCCCGCGTCTCGACGGCGTCTCCGCGGTCGCGTACCTGACCGACGCGCAGGTCGACGAAGTCGCATCCTGGGCCGACGTCGACTGGATCGAGCCCAAGCTCAAGCCCATCCTGCTCAACGACAAGGCGGCCCTCACGAATATGATGAACGTCACCCCCGCCTGGAAGGCCATATCCGCCGGCGGCCTCGGGCTCACCGGCGCCGGGCAGGTCGTGGCCGTCGCCGACACCGGCTGCGACAAGGGCTCGACCTCGGACATCCACGCCGACTTCTCCGGCCGCGTCAAGGCCGGCTACGGCTGGACCAACGGCGCCTACAAGTCCAGCGCCTCCTGGGCCGACTACGACGCCCACGGCACCCACGTCTGCGGCAGCGTCCTCGGCAGCGGCGCGCAGTCCGACGGCCAGTTCCGCGGCATCGCCTACGAAGCCCAGCTGGTCATGCAAGGCTGCTGGGAAGACCTCGGCGGCCTCCCCGACAACGCCCAGGACCTCTTCAAGCAGGCCTACAGCCAGGGCGCGCGCATCCACTCCGACAGCTGGGGCTTCGACACCAACCTCGCCGCCCAGTACGTCTACGACGCCGTCTACGCCGACGGCTACATGTGGACCAACCAGAACTTCCTCGCCCTCTTCGCCGCCGGCAACGACGGCATCGACAAGAACAAGGACGGCGTCATCGACCCCGGCAGCGTGACCCCGCCCTCCACCTCCAAGAACTGCCTCAGCGTCGGCGCGGCCGAAAACTACCGCTCCTCCGGCGGCTACTCCACGACCACCTGGGGCGGCGCCTGGGGCAGCGACTATCCCACCGCCCCCATCAAGGGCGACAAGATTTCCGGCACCACCACCCCGCAGGGCCTCGCCGCCTTCTCCTCCCGCGGCCCCACCGAAGACGGCCG
>CACXEY010000203.1 GCA_902766695.1 uncultured bacterium | reverse complement strand
ACGATCCTCTTCATGTGCCTGCAGCGGTACTACGTCGAGGGCGTCACGGGCGGCGCTGTCAAGGGATAAGGAGGAAAAGAAGAATGGCAAGCGTGAAACTGACAAATGTAAAGAAAGTATACCCATACTCTTCCGGTGAAAAGAAAAAGCACAGATGGGAAAAAGATGCGCCGACGGATACCAAGGTGAACCTTCTTCAGACGGACGAGGGCGTCGTGGCGGTCAACAACTTCAATCTGGACATCAAAGACAAGGAATTCGTCGTTTTCGTCGGCCCCTCCGGCTGCGGCAAAAGCACGACCCTGCGTATGATCGCCGGTCTGGAGGACATCAGCGAGGGCACGCTGGAGATCGACGGCAAGGTCGTCAACGATCTGCAGCCGAAAGACCGCGGCATCGCCATGGTCTTCCAGAACTACGCCCTCTACCCGCACATGACGGTCTACGACAACATGGCCTTCGCGCTGAAGCTCCGCCACGTCGACCGGCGCGAGATCGACCGCCGCGTCCGCGAGGCGGCCGCGACGCTCGGCATCTCCGACTACCTCGACCGCAAGCCCAAGGCCCTCTCCGGCGGGCAACGCCAGCGCGTCGCCGTCGGCCGCGCGATCGTCCGCAAGCCGAAGGCGTTCCTGTTCGACGAGCCGCTCTCCAACCTCGACGCGAAGATGCGCGTCCAGATGCGCGCCGAAATCTCCAAGCTCCACAAGAGCCTCAAGTCCACCATGATCTACGTCACCCACGACCAGATCGAAGCCATGACGATGGGCGACCGCATCGTCGTCATGAAGGACGGCTGGATCCAGCAGGTGGCGTCGCCGCTGGACATCTACAACCATCCGGCGAACCAGTTCGTGGCGGGCTTCATCGGGTCGCCTCCGATGAACTTCTTCAACGGCACCCTCAAGGCCGGTTCCGGCAACGCGGTGCGCTTCGACGAGGGGACGTTCTCCTTCGACGTGCCGGCCGCCATGTGCGGCGCGCTCGCGGGCAACAAGGGCAAGCCCGTCGTCATGGGCATCCGCCCCGAGAACATGGATGAAGCGGGCGGCGACGCGAAGGGGCCGGTCATCGAGGCCAAGGTGGAAGTCATCGAGATGATGGGCTCCGAAGTGTACCTCTACGCGAACACCGGCAAGAGCACCTTCACCGCGCGCGTCGCGCCGACGTGCCAGCGGAAGATCGGCGACACGGTGCGCATCGCGCTGGAGCCCTCCAAGCTGCACTTCTTCGACAGCGAGAGCGGCGTCACGCTCGTCTGATTCCATGTCCGGCTGGTTCTTCCACGAACTCGCGGAAAGCGCGGCGGTCGCCGTGCTTTCCTTCGTCGTGCTCGCGGCGCTCGCGCTTTTCCTGAAGGCGGAGCGGGCGGCGTGGACGACGGACGAGACAAGCGGAAACTGACGGCTTGCGACTCTGTGTTGAGATGAAACTCGGCGTGAACATCGACCATGTGGCGACACTCCGGCAGGCGCGGGGGACGCCGTATCCGTCGCTCCTCGAAGCGGTGGCGGAAGCGGAGGCGGGCGGCGCGGACGGGATCACGATCCATCTGCGCGAAGACCGTCGGCACATCCAGGACCACGACCTCTTCGAAATCCGCCAGGCCGTCCGCGTGCCGCTGAACCTCGAAATGGCGAACGACCCCGGCGTGCTGGAGCTGGCGTTGCGGGCGCGTCCCGACGAAGCGTGCCTGGTGCCCGAACGGCGGCAGGAGCTGACGACCGAGGGCGGGCTGGACGCTGCGGGGCAGTACGACCGCCTGGCGCCGACCGTCGCGGCGCTGCTCCGGGCGGGCGTGCGCGTGAGCCTCTTCATCGAGCCGGCGCCGGAACAGATCGACGCCGCGCGGCGCCTGGGCGCCCCAATGATCGAGCTGCACACCGGCCGCTACGCGAATCTCGACGGCGCCGCGCGCGACGCCGAACTCGCGCGCCTCGCCGACGCCGCCGAAGCCGCGCACGGCGCGGGCCTCCAGGTCAACGCCGGCCACGGTCTCCACTACTCCAATCTCCCCGCCTTCCTCGCCGCAGTCCCGCACCTGGATACGCTGAACATCGGCCACGGCATCGTCGCGCGCGCGGTGTTCTGCGGCCTGCGGACGGCGGTGCGGGAGATGAAAGCTCTCCTGCCCGGAGAGAAGTGAGTTGCGGGCCATCATGAGCATTTCCGGCCATTTTTCTTCTGGAAGGAAAAGGCCGGGAATGGCCAATCGATTTTCCCGGAACTATCGGACCCATCGATTTTTTCGACATTGAAGCCAAAAGGAGCCCTTCATGAAATTCGTCGACACCGCCGCTTTCCGCGAATACGAAGCCAGCCGCATCGCCGCCTCGGGCGAGGCGGGTTACGAGGGCCGTCTCGTCGCGCACGCCGGGCGGCATCTCGCGGCGCGCCTGGCGATGCTGCTTTCCGAAATGGGATTGCAGCGGTCGGCGGGCATCCTGTTCTTCGTCGGCAAGGGCAACAACGGCGCCGACGCGCTGGCGGCGGCCTGCGAGCTGCACGACGCCGGATACCGCACCGCCATCCGCGCCACCGCCCCCGTGCCCGCCGAAACCTCCGCCGACGGCGCGACACCCTATGCCGCCTACGCGGCCATCGCGCGCGAGAGCGGGATGCCCTTCGAAGTCCTCGCCTCCCCCGACGAGTGGGACGACTTCCATCCGCTCGACGCCGGACTCAATGCCGTATGGGTCGATGCGTTGCTCGGCACCGGTGCCAAGGGCGAGCCCCGCGGTGCCGTCGCGGCCGCCATCCGTGCGATCAACGCGCGTCCGGCGTCGGTGCCGGTCGTCGCGGTCGACCTGCCCAGCGGGCTCGATCCGGCCACGGGCGAACCCGCGCCCGGCGCCACGGTCCGCGCCGACTACACGCTTTGCATGGCCTATCCGAAGTCCTGCCTCGCCACCTCCGCCTCGCGCGCCTGGGCGGGCACCGTGGAGGCAGCCCCCATGCCCGAACTCGACGGCGACGGCGTCCCGCCCGCCTCCCCCGCAAACCTCCGCCTCATCGAGCCGAGTGACCTCGCGCCGCTGTTCCGTCCGCGTCCGCGTGCCGCCCACAAGGGCTCGTGCGGGAAGGTGCTGGTCGTCGGCGGCTCCCCGCTCTATCCCGGTGCGCTCGTGCTCGCGGCCGACGCCGCCAACCGCTCCGGTGCCGGACTCGTGCGCGCGTCCACCTCGCCCGCGGCCGTCGTCGCCATCCTCGCGCGCTGCCCCGGGGTGATTGCGCGCGACGACCTCTACGGCGACATCCCCCTCGCCGGGCATGACGCCATTCTCTGCGGTCCCGGCCTCGGCCGCGACGCCGAAGCGCGCCGCGTCGTCGCCACGCTGCTGCACGAAACCCCGGCGCCGCTCGTCCTCGACGCCGACGCCCTGACCCTGCTTGGCGGCAAACTCGACGTCCTGCTCGCCTGCCCGCGCCCGCTGGTCCTCACCCCGCATGCCGCCGAAGCCGCATCGTTGCTGGGCACCACGCCGTCCGGCATCCTCGCCGACCGTCAAGCGGCCGCCGCCGAAATCGCCCGCCGCGCCAACGCCACCGTCGTGCTCAAGGGCGACGCCACGCTCGTCGCCTCGCCGGGCGAGCCCTACCTGTGGGTCAACCTCAACGGCAATCCCGGCATGGCCACCGGCGGCAGCGGAGACATCCTCGCGGGCGTGCTCGCCGGCCTCATCGGCCAGGGAATGCCGGTCCCCGACGCCGCGCGCGCGGCGGTATGGATCCACGGCGCCGCCGGCGACATCGCCGCCCGCCGCCACGGCGAACTCTCCCTGCGCGCGAGCGACCTCTGCGACTTCCTCCCCGCGGCCTTCCGCTCGTTGCACCGGCCGCTGGCGTGAGGAAGCATGCATTCCTTCCCATGAAGACGCCCCTTCCGGCATCCGCACGTTCCTCCGCCCCCGTGTCGGAGAGCCTCGAGGATTACCTCGAAGCGATCCGGGCGCTCATCGAGTCGCACGGGCACGCGCACACGCGGGACATCGCGGGGCGGCTGGGCGTGACGATGCCGTCGGTTACGCGGGCGCTGCAACTGCTCGCGAAGCAGGGGCACATCGTGTACCGGAAGAATTATCCGATCCTGCTGACGGCGTCGGGAGAGGAAATCGCGGAAGAGGTGCAGCGGAGGCACAGCTTCCTGGAGGGGTTTTTCCGGGACCACCTGGGGCTGGAGGAGGACAAGGCGTCGCGGATGGCGTGCAAGATCGAGCACATCGTGGATTTCGACACGATGGCGCGCTGGGAGGCGCTCGTGGCGCGGCTGCCGGGGACGACGCCGGTGCCGGACGGGGAGGCGTGAGATGGAGGCGGTGCGCCCCCGGGTGTGGTTCCGCGGAAAAGGGGAGGTGCTGCTGTCGGCCGCGGACGGGGAGCCCGCGGTGGCGCCGGAGGAATGGGCGCGCGAGGCGGCGGTGCGGGCGGAGGACGTGTTCCGGCTGCGTCCGCAGGATGTGTCCGTGGGGCGGCTGCCGGGAGACGATGCGGCGGTGGCGCCCGATGGGTGCCAGTGGGGGACGTTCCGCGAGCTGGTGGGGTCCGGGTCGCGGTGGGGGGCGGTCGCGGGGCGGGCGCTGGGCGTGCTCAACTGGCGGCGGGACCACCGGTACTGCGGGCGGTGCGGAGGGACGATGGAGGAACATCCGGAGGAAGGCATGGCGCGGCGGTGTGCAGCGTGCGGGACGGTGGCTTGGCCGGACGTTTCGCCGGCGGTGATCGTCCGGGTGGAGAAGGAGGGGAAGATCCTGCTGGCGCGGCACGCGTACCGGGACCGGGAGGTGTGGGCGTGCGTCGCGGGGCATGTCGATGCGGGGGAGACGGCCGAGGAGTGCGTGCGCCGGGAGGTCCGGGAGGAGACGGGGCTGGAGGTGGAGGACATCCGCTACCGCGGGAGCCAGCATTGGCCGTTCCCGAACCAGCTGATGCTGGCGTTCACGGCGCGGTGGGTGGCGGGGGAGATCCGGGTGCAGGAGGAGGAGCTGCTGGAGGCGGGGTGGCACGATCCGGCGGCATTGCCGCGCACGCCGGGACGGGGGAGCGTGGCGTGGAAGTTGATCCACGGGGCGTTGTGAGGGGGAAACTCACGCAGAGACGCAGAGAGGCTGAGGCGCAGAGGGCTTGGAGGGGGGATTTTTTCCACGCGGAGACGCGGAGGCGCGGAGGGCTTGGAGGACGGAAAAAACAGGAAAATCTTTTTTCTCTCCGCGTCTCCGCGCCTCCGCGTGAGCATTTTTTTGGGGGTCCCCTCCAAGCCCTCTGCGCCTCTGCCTCTTTGCGCCTCTGCGTGAGGTTTTTCCTATGGGGAGCCTGAGTCGAGTGCGTGGCGGGTTTCGGTTTCGCGTTCGGGGTCGGGCGGGAGGGTTTCGGGGGTGAGATCCATGCGGTGGCGGCGGAGGGAGAAGTCGAGGCGGGTCTTGGCGACGTGGCAGTCGTGGCAGAGGGTGTGGAGGTTGTCGAGCGAGTTGTCCCCGCCGTTCATGAGGGCGCGGGCGTGGTCGAGTTCGAGGGGACCGGTGGAGCCGCAAACGACGCAGCGCCAGTTGTCCCGCTCGAAGGCGGTGACCTTCTGGACCCACGTGACCTGCCGGGGGCCGGTACCGTCCCAGGGGGTCTCGGCGATGGAGGCGTTGTAGCGGTCGAAGTAGGCCTGTATGCCGTCTTCCGGCGCGGAGACGGCTTCGCCGCCGCTTCCGGGGTCCGCCCCTCCCGCGGCCGCGGCGGCCAGGAGGAGGGCGGCGATTGCTGTACGCCAACGCTTCACGCGGACAGGATGCGCTTCCACGCGGCCGCCCGCAAGTGCAAAGGAACGGCGTCGCCGGCGGTGTCGTTCATGGCGGGAGGATGGGTGGAAAATGGCGGAAAACAAGGAGGTTTTCCGTAATCTCAAAACCGGCGCGGAAAGTCGGGCGAGACGGAAGGAGAGGAAATGGGGTGGCGCGTGCCGACAGGAAGAGCCGGACTCCTATCGTTCCGGCCATGGAGCATGAGATAGGAGTTGTCCGGAGAAAACCTCGTGATTTTTGTCGGGCCGATCTCCGGGCGGGCCGTGCGAAAAGATGGCTTATGGAGGGCCGCCCGGAGGTTGGCCCCTACCGGCCAGCCTTACCATGCAAAAGACATGGGTTGCACCTGAGAACCCATAGCCCCCGGGAGGGCGGCCGTCCTCGACCGCCGCGGCGCCGCTCAGCGGGACCACTTCTCCCAGGCGGTGTCGGGGGAGGACTGGACGGTGGCGCGGCCGGAAGCGTCGAGGGTGTCGCCGTTGTCGTCGATGATGACGAGGTAGGGGATGCCGGTGACGTGGTAGCGCTTGGAGAGGGCGCGGTTGGAGTCGGCTTCGGGGGGGATGAGGTAGCCGGGCATGGAGTGGGATTTCATGTAGTCGAGGGCCTTCTGCTCGGTCTGGTCGCAGCCGACGAGGACTATCTCGAAGGGTTTGCCTTCGGACTGGAGTTTTTCGGCGAGTTCCACCAGGCGGGGGGTGAAGGCGCGGCAGGGGGGACACCAGGAGGCGGAGAAGTAGAGGGCGATGGTCTTGCCGTTGAGGTCGGCGAGGTCGGCTTTCTTGCCCTTGGCGGTGAGGAGGTCCTTGCCGAAGAATTCGCGGAGGGCGGGCTTGGGTTCGGCGGCGGCGGCGGGGGTCGCGGGCGCGGCGGGGGCTTCGGTGGCGGCATCGACGACGGCCTGCTTGCCGGCGGCTTCGGCGGCGTCGAAGCGGGAGCGGTCGAAGGGCTTGCGCTCGAAGGCTCCGGCGTTTGCGCAGAGGCAGGCGGCGGCGAGGGCGAGGAGGGCGATGGGCAGGCGGCTCATGGGGGGTCCTTTCAGGCTTCTTCGGTGGCCATGTTGTAGAGGTAGCGCTTGATCTTGCCGGTGGAGGTCTTGTTGAATTCTTCCCAGCGGATCTGGATGCGGCGGGGGTGTTTGTAGTCGGCCAGGTTGGCGCACTGGTTTTTGACTTCCTTGCGCAGGAGGGCGATGATTTCGGTTTCGCTGTATTTGCGCTTCTCGGAGGCTTCGCGCGCGGCCAGGGCGTCTTCGTCGGGGACGACGATGACGCCGACGTGTTCGCCGACGGCTTCTTCGGCGTCGCGGTAGCCGAGGACGACGCATTCGCGGATCAGCGGGGAGGCGTTGATCTGGAGTTCGACTTCCTCGGGGTAGATGTTCTTGCCTTCGCGGTTGACGATGAGGGCTTTCTTGCGGCCGGTGATGTGGACGTAGTTGTCGGCGTCGATGTAGCCGAGGTCGCCCGTCAGGAACCAGCCGTCCCGGAAGACTTCTTCGGTCGCCGCCGGGTTGTTGAAGTAGCCTTTCATGATGTTCGCGCCCTTGGCCGCCAGCTCGCCGACGCCTTCGGCGTTCGGGTCGAAGACTTTCATCTCGATGAAGGGCAGGACGCGGCCGCAGGAGCCGGCGACGATCGGGCCTTCGTAGGGGGTCAGGGTCAGCACGGGGGCGCATTCGGTCAGGCCGTAGCCTTCGCGCGCGCGCAGGCCGTAGGCTTCCATGTCGGCAATCAGCTGGGGATCGACGGGCGCGCCGCCGGAGACCATCAGGCGGATGCGGCCGCCGAGTTTTTCGCGCAGGCCCTTGCGGACGGGGCCGCGGAGGCCGACGTTCCAGAGGAAGTTGGCGCCGGCGTTGGCCTTGACGCCGGCTTTCATCTTGTCGAACATCTTTTCGAGGAGGAGGGGTACGCCGAGGACGACGGTGGGGCGGGTCTCGCGGATGTTTTCGCCGATGGTGCGGAGGCCTTCGGCGAAGCTGAGGCGGCAACCGGCCGCGATGGGGGTCACGAGGCAGGTCGTGAAAGCGAAGGCGTGGTGGAGGGGGAGGAGGAGGAAGAAGTTGTCGTTCGTGTAGATGTCGAGGGCGGCGGCCAGGGATTCGAAGTCGGCGACGAAGTTGCCGTGGGAGAGCATGGCGCCCTTCTGGCGGCCGGTGGTGCCGGAGGTGTAGATGAAGGAGGCGATGGAGTCGTCGGTCGGCTGCATGCGGTCGTAGGCCGCGCGGGGCGACTGGGAGGCTTCGCGGGTCGCGGCGAGCTGCTCGTCGAAGTCGAGGATGCGGATGCCCTTGCGGGCGGCTTCGTCGGCGTCGAGGTCGAGCTTCTTGCCGAAAAGGACGATGTACTTGAGCGCCGGGATGCGGCGGGAGAAGTCCAGGATGTTCTCTTCGCCGTGCGCGTCCATGAAGATGGCGGTCGCGCCGGAGTCGGAGAGGATGTGGCAGACTTCCGGGGCCTGGAGCTTGGCGTCGATGGGGACGGCCGTGGCGCCGATGCCGGTGATGGCGTAGTGGATGGCGCACCATTCGGGGGAGTTTCCGGCCATGAGCGCGACGCGGTCGTTGGGGCGCACGCGGCAGACGGAGGCGAGGATCTCGGCGACGTTGCGCACGAGGTCCTGGAATTCGGCGTAGGTGAGGTTGCGCCAGGCGCCGTCGCGCTTGTAGGTCATCACGGTCTGCTGGCCGTGCTTGAGGACGGAACGGGCCAAAGTCTCTTTGAGCGTCATGGTTGGTTCTCCAATGGTTGTCCGTCCATCATGCCCCAAACCGCGCCGGGGGGCAAGGCGGAAACGCGGGGGGCGAAACGCGGGGGGCAAAACGCCGGGGTGGACGGCGGCGGGGGAATGGGGTAGGGTGGGGGGCATGGAAACGAAGCGGAACGGCGGGTACGGGTTCGGTGCGTTCGCGGGCGTGTTCACGCCCAGCATCCTGACGATCATCGGCGTGGTCATGTACCTGCGCTTCGGCTGGGTGCTGGGCAATCTCGGCCTCGGGCGGACGCTGCTGCTCGTGACGCTGTGCAATTCGGTGACGCTCCTGACGGGGCTCTCGCTCTCGGCGCTCGCCACGAACCGCGAGGTGCAGGGCGGCGGCGCGTACTACCTGGTCTCGCGCGCGTTCGGGGCGGAGACGGGGGCGGCGATCGGCATCCCGCTGTTCCTGTCGCAGGCGATCGGCACGGCGTTCTACGTGGCCGGTTTCTCGGAATCGCTGGTCGGGGCGCTCCCGGCGGCGGCGGGATGGGACCCGCGCGTGGTGGGGTCGGCGACGCTGGTGGCGCTGGCGGCGGTGTCGGTGTTCTCGGCGAACCTGGCGATGCGGGTGCAGTACTTCATCATGGCGGCGATCGCGCTGTCGCTGGTGTCGTTCTTCGCGGGGGGGAATCCGGGGGCGGAGGTGCTGGCGGGGTCGGGGACGGCGGCGCCGTCGCCGGGGTTCTGGGTGGTGCTGGCGGTGTTCTTCCCGGCGGTGACGGGGATCCTGAGCGGGGTCGGGATGTCGGGGAACCTGCGCAATCCGGGGAAGGCGATCCCGCGGGGCACGCTCGGGGCGGTGCTGGCGGGGTACGCGATCTACATGGCGGTGCCGGTGGCGCTGTTCTTCTTCGCGGGGGACGCGCCGGCGCTGCGGACGGACCCGATGATCTTCCAGAAGTGCTCCCGCTGGCCGGCGCTCGTGCTCCCCGGCGTGTGGGCGGCGTGCCTGTCGAGCGCGCTGGGGTCGCTGCTGGCCGCGCCGCGGGTCTTGCAGGCGATGTCGCGCGACCGGCTGGCGCCGGCCTTCCTCGGCCGCGGCTACGGCAAGGGCGACGACCCGCGCGCGGCGGCGGCGCTGGCGTTCGCGCTGGCGGCGGGGGCGGTATGGGCGGGCGGCGTCAACCTGCTCGCCCCCGTGCTGACGATGGTCAACCTGGTCATCTACGCCCTCCTCAACCTCGCCGCCGCCATCGAGGAAGCCATCGGCAGCGCCGCCTGGCGTCCGACGTTCCGGGTGCCGTGGACCGTCGCGGCGGCCGGCTTCGCGCTGTGCGCGGCGATGATGGTCCTGATCAGCCCCGCCGCCAGCGTAGCCGCGATGCTGCTGATCGGCGCGATTCACTGGATGATGGTCCGCCGCCGCCTGCGCGCCCGCTGGCAGGATTTCCGGCGCGGGCTGCTGCGGAGCGGAACGCGCACGCTGGTGCACCGTCTGGATGCAAGCCCCGAGGACGGACGGAACTGGCAGCCGGACATCCTGGCGCTGGGCGCGGCGAGCGCGCGGCGGGAGTGGCTGGGCGAACTCGCCGCCGCCCTTTCGCGCGACCGCGGACTGCTGACGTTCGCCTCCGTGGTGCCCGAGGAAGGCTGGAGCGCCGACCGCACGCAGGCCACCCACCAGGCGGTGCGCGAGTGGGCGTCGAAGCGCGGACTGGAAGTCTTCGTGCGCGTCCATCCGGCTCCCGACACGTGGAGCGGCCTGCGCGAGCTGGTGCGCTCCTACGGCTTCGGCCCGCTGGTTCCCAACACGGTCCTGATGGGGGCCCCCAAGGACGCCCCCACGGCGGAAGGCATCGCGTCGGTGGCGCGCCTGGCGGTATCGCTGCGGCGCAACCTCCTGCTGGCCGCGCGCGAGACCGAAGACGACGACGCGGCCGGCCTCCCGCGCCGCATCGACCTCTGGTGGCGCGGACGCGGCAACAACGCCTCGTTCATGCTGGCGCTCGCGTGCCTGCTGCGGCGCAGCCGCCAGTGGGAGGGCGCGGCCCTGCGGCTGTGTCACGTCGCCGAACCCGGCGAAGACCCCGCGCGTGCCGAAGAAGCCCTCTGCGCCTTCCTGCGCGACGCGCGCGTCGATGCCGCCGTCACGGTGCTCCCCGCCCCGATGGCCGCCGGCCTGGGCGGCGCCTCCGCGGCCATACGCGCCGCGTCGGCCGAGGCGGGCCTCGTGCTGCTGGGACTGCGCCCGCCGCTGGAAGGGGAGTCCGACGCCGCCTACGGCGGCTACCTCCTCGCCTGCCGCCGCGGCGCCGCCACCCTCCCGCGCACCCTCTACGCGCTGGCCGCCGACGGCATCGACTTCCGCGACGTCTTCGCGTAACCGCCCGTCGCCGCGGCGTGCCGGTGCCCGCCGCGGTTTGCGGAATCAGGAAACCGTTGTCTCCCCGCATCCGCCATGCCGCCGTCCGCGCGGAGGCGGGGACGGGCCGGAGCGGGCTCCTTACGGCAGGACGCGGAAGGACTTGACGTCGATTTTCGGCGTCTCGAACATTTCCTTGTCCAGTTCGCCGGAGATTTCGAGGTTGGTTTCGGGCGTCACGGTGATGCCGCGCCAGTCTTCGTCGTCGATTTCGACCACGACCGAGCCGGTGGCGTCCTGGAAGGTGTATTTCTCGTCGCCCAGGCTGGCCACGATGCGTCCTTGCAGGACGACCCAGGAATCGTCGCGCTGCTTGAGCGCGTCCTTGACCGTCAGGGCGGAATTCCCGGGCCCCGGACCGGCGAACCCGCCAGGATTGGGGGTGGGATTGGCGAACCCGCCACCCGTCTGCGCCTGCGCCGTGGCAACGACGGCAACCGCCGCCAAGAGAGCCAGAATCGATTTCTTCATGTTCAATCTCCTCGTTTTTGTTGAAATCGGCGCAAGGATAGAACGGGCTGTCCATCCAGTCCAGATGAAAATGAATCCTCCGAACGGGGCGCCGGGCGGGGATTACGCCGTCTTCGCCTTGGCGTGCCCCATGCCGACGGGGCGGAGGAGGTTGTAGGCCATCATCGCGGCGAGGAAGGCGGCGGAGAGCCAGTGGACGGGGCCGAGGGCGTGGGCGGCGCAGCAGGCGGATTGGGCCGCGGACGGGGCGGCGGCCATCACGGCGTTGACCAGGCAGCCGCACAGGATCGCGCCCGCGAGGATCGTCGCGACGTAGGCGGCGGCGGCCTTGCGGCCGATCAGGCTGGCGACCGTCGTCACGGACATGGCGTTCATCGCGGGGCCCACCATCAGGAACACGAACGCCGCGCCCGGCGAGACGCCTTTCGCCACGAAGGACGCGGCGATGGGGATGGACGCCGTCGAGCAGACGTACATCGGGAAGCCGACGAGCGCCATCACCGGCATCGCCAGCCAGTCGCGGCCCCCGAAGGCTTCCGCGAAGAAGCCGTCCGGGACGAGCACGGTCACGAGGGCGGACACGGCGAGGCCGATGGCGAGCGGCTTGACGACGGAGCCAAGCAGCCGCCGGTAGGCCTGCCACAGGATCGCGCGCAGTCCGCGGGAGACGGGCGCGGCGGCGTCATCGGCCGGCGCGGAGGCGTCGTCGCCGCCCACGGCCGACACGACGGCCCCGCCGACGAGCCCGGTGAACGCGGCGGCGAGGGGCCGGGCGATGGCGAAGACGGGGCCCATCAGGGCGTAGGTCGCGAGGATGGAGTCGATGCCGGTCTGGGGCGTGGAGATGAGGAAGGCGGCGGTGGCGCCCTTGCCGGCCCCGTTGCGGCGGAGGCCCGCGGCGATGGGCAGCACGCCACACGAGCAGATCGGCAGGGGCACGCCGATGAGCACGGCCCGCAGGATGCCGGAGAATCCGGACCGCCCGCCCATGACGCGGTTGACCCACGCGCGCGGGATCCATACGGCCATGACGCCGGCGGCGAAGAAACCGGCCACGAGCCAGGGCGACATCGCGGCGAAGACGCGGGCGAACGCCATCAGCAGATCGAGGGCTTTTTCCATGGCGCGTCCCCCTTATGCCATCTTCGAGAAATTCTCGAGCGCCTCGGCGAAGGACTCGATGGTCTCGTCGGCGTTCCCCTTCTCGATGCCCTCGCGCACGCAGTGGCGGAGGTGCCCGTCGAGGATCATGAACGAGATCCGGTGGAGGGCGCCGTTGACGGCGTTGAGTTGGGTGAGGATGTTCTCGCAGGGTTCGTCCCCGGCGAGCATCTTCTGGATGCCGTTGAGCTGTCCGACGACCTTCTTCAACCGCAGCTGGAGCGACGTCACGTCTACCATGCCTTTGTTCATCTCCGGAACCTTGTCCTTTCTCTCCCCCCGGAACGCGCATCACCATACCATACCCCCGTATGGTATGTCAAGCGGCCGGCCGGGGGCGGACCGCGGGTTCCGAAGCAAAGGACGCGACGGGACCCGCAAGGGACGCAAAGGTTTCCGGAGGCGCCTGCACAAACTGCTGGCCGGGCGCGCAAGGAAAATGAAAAGGGACATTGGGTCGGGTGGAATCCGGTGAAGGTGGAGAGGCATGGTTTGCGGAATCCGGGCGCGGGTCGGCTGGGGCGTGTAACTTTCCGGCTCCACGGGTGTAGACAGGACGAAAGGAACGAACGCATGGGCGATATCCATATCTTTGAGGACGCATTTTTTCCGGATGCGGCAAAGGAAGCGGATGTGGTAATGTGCCTGGCCTGCACGCAAACTGAAAAGGAGCCGAAACCATGACAATGGGAATCAATTCGAACTACGAAGCGTTCGTCAACTGGGCGGGCACCCGCTCGGCAAACACCATCGCCAGCGCGTCCCGCGCCGACGGCCAGATGGTCGTCTCGAACAAGGTCGGCGACGGCATCGGCTTCCTGGCCTGGCGCCGGCGCGACGCCGACCAGGTCAGCGCCAACAACGCCACGCGCGAACTCTTCTTCGCGGCGGTGCGCGACATGTTCGGCGGCGAGGCGTTCATCCCGCAATCGGTCAAGGATGCGATGCACTTCGACACCTTCAAGGCCGAAAAGGGCCGCCCGCTCTCCGCCCGCCGCATCAACGCGGTCAAGGTCGCCGTCGACCAATGGAAGGCCGCGAACACCAACCAGGGCGTCAGCTTCATGTCGGCCCTCGCCAGCAACAAGGCTGCGATCGCCACCAACTACAGCAAGCAGGCAAGGCTCGACAAGGCCTACGCCCAGTCCATGGTTTCCGACGCGATGGGGCGCCTCGGCATCAAGCTCGACAAGGCAACGGCCAAGTCCGTGGCCAATCTCGTCGCGCGCCACGGCGTCGGCTTGGCGGCCTGGAAACTGTCGATTCTCGCGAACTACATCGTCAGCCGCAAGGCCGACCCCAACACGCCCGTCGCCGAAGCCAAGGTGGCGCAGCTCGTCACCGACATGAAGCGCTGGAAGAATTTCGGTCTGGAGGACAACATGGTCCTGCGCCAGCTCGGCGGCAAGGTCGCCGAAATCGCGAACGCCCACGTGCAGGAAAAATTCAACGACGGGAGCTGGTTCATGAGCGGCGCCTCCCAGCAGGGCCCAAACAAGCGGCCCGTCCTGCCGAACGTCGCCGAACAGTTCTACCTGGACATCACCAGCGGTTCCTGGAACTTCGGCAACGGCACCATCGAACTCGATCCGAAAATGTCCAAGGAGCAGGCGCAGGCCTTCACCAAAAACGTCCTCGACCAGTTCAACAAGACCATCGACGACAAGATTCCTTCCGAAGCCCGCCGCGGCGCCGCCAAGAAAGTCCTCTCCACGCTCCTGCACCAGGGCAACTTCTCCGAATTGGAGTTCCTCACCCGCAAGCAGGGCCAGCTGGCCGGCGTCCCGGGGGCGGACTTCTTCGTGTCCAAGACCATGGGGGATGACGACTGGGAGTCGATCGTGACGGGTTCCACCAAGGCCATGGGACTGGAGATCTCGGAAGACGGCACGACCGCCACCGTGACGGTGTCGATCGGCAAGACCATCACCTCCAACGGCAGCACCATGGACAACCACAAGAGCGGCACCGTGCTCCTGTGCCAGAAGATGACCGTCGACCTCACGAAGGACATCCCCGAAGTGACCGACGTGAAATTCTCGCAGAAAATCTCGACCGACAAGACCGACCTCACCGCCCGAAGCATCGCCGAAAACCTCCAAATCGACCCCGACGGGCCGGAGGGGGACGAGGACTGAGCGCAGGGGAGGAGCCGGACCATGGACTACCCCGAACTGATGCGCGGGTTCGCCGCCAAGTACGGCGTTTCGGACATCGACATCGCCAACGGCGCCACCGCGCTGGAAATCGACGGCATGACCGTCGGCTTCATCCACGCCCCGGAGACCGACGAGATCATGGTCGTCGCGGAAATCGGCTACCCGCCGCCGTCCGCCGACGGCCCGTTCGGCGGCATGATGCTCAAGGCGAACTACCTCTACAACGGCACGGGCGGCGCCGTGATCTGCCAGAATCCCGAAACGGGGGCCTACGCCGTGATGCGCAGCTACCCGCTCCCGCGGTTCGACGTCGAAACCTTCGCCCAGGCCACCGAAGCCCTGGTCAACACCGCCGAGCGCTGGCGGGACCTCCTTGCCGGCGCCGGCCTCGCGGAAGACGCGAAGGACGCGAAGGACGCCGAAGCCTCCGAAGACGCCCCCTCCTTCCCCGGCGGCCCCGGCGGCTTCCTGCAGGTGTGACCTTTCGCCCCGCGCTCCCGGAAAACGCCCGGCGCGCGCCCGCCCCGCGGCGAAACGATTTTTCAAAAGATGGTACCGGTTTTCCAAACCATTGGGGGTGTCAGGCGAAAACCTTGCGATTTCCCATGTGCTGGGAAGGGTAGGGCGGGCAGTCTCTGCCCGCCGGATTCCGTCATGCCAAAGGAAGGCGCTGGCGATGTGCGGACGCACGGCTTCGCACGAACAAAACACAATGTTTTCGCCTGACAACTCCCTTGGAACATTTTTCCCCAAGCATTGGAAAACGGGCTCTTTGCCGACGGGTTGCCGGATTGGCCGAAACCCGGCGGCGCGGGCGTGGGATGGAAGCGGATTTTTGTGCCCTTCTTGGCCGGGGGCGTGTATGATGGGAAATCGAGCGCGCGCCCCGGCGCGCTTCGCGGTCCATGGGGTGTACGCCCCGCGGATGCGTGACTTTTCGCCTTGCCGGGTGTAGACAGGGCGAACAAAGGGCTCATCCCGGGGTAGAACGACCCTGTTCCAATCCACCCCCAACGCACAGGAGAAACAACCATGGAATTCAAAGAACTGCTCTCGGCCTTCGCCGCGGAATACGGAATCAAGGGCCTCGACGGCGCCGACGGCGCGGCCGCCCTCGAAGTCGACGGCCTCCGCCTGGAACTGCTGGACGACCCGCAGACGCGCAGCGTCCTCGCCTGCGCCGAGATCGGCCTCCCGCCGCCCGACGCCGACGGCGCGTTCGGCGAGATGATGCTCCAGGGCAACTTCCTCCTGCGCGCCACCAAGGGCGCGACCCTCTGCCAGAACCCCGAAACCGGCGCCTACGCCATCGTGCGCTCCATCCCGCTGGCCCTTGCGGATGTCGCGTCCCTGGGTGCCGGCCTCGAATCCCTCGTCAACCAGGCCGAGAACTGGCGGAACATCCTCTCCGGCATCCGCGAAGCCGAAACCGCCCGCTCCGCCGCCCCCGCCCCCGACGACTCCCACCACGACATGCTCTCCAGCGGCTTCGTCCACGTCTGACCCGCGCCCTTCCAGCCGGAGCGTGGGTGTCCCGCCCGCGAAGTGTCTGGCAAGCGGAAAGCCGGCGAAAAGTCCCCAATCTTTGGAGTCGCGAGGCGAACCCTTGCGATTTCCCAGGCGCTGGGATGGGTAGGACGGGCCGTCCCTGCCCGCCGGCGTCCGTGATGCCGAAGGACGGCGCCGGAAATGTGCGGACGCCTGCTTCCCCGGGTTCCGGGCGAATGGCATCCGCACCTCCAATGACATTCGCTTTCACGTTCCAGTTTCCGGCGGAGAGGGGAGTCTCCGCCCGCTACCTCGCCGGTCCCGCGTTCCGACTCTTTCCCGGGTGACGCGCAACAAGTGGGCGGTCCATGCGCAACCGCACGTAACCTCCTGGACAACCACCGCGCCACTTCCGGAGGTGCAGCCGCGCCCCGAAGGAAGGGAGCGGTCGCAAGGCGTGCAGGGCCGCAAAGCGGCACTTGTCATTTGCCTGGGGAAACGGCATCCTTTTCCCGGAGCCAACACCATCGTGAAAACCATCCTTTCCGTCATCCTCGTCGGTTGCGGCAGCTTCATGGGCGGAGCGGCCCGGTTTCTCGTGTCCAAGGTTCTTCCGGCGGGAGGCGGGACGGGATTCCCGTGGACGACCTTTGCCGTGAACGTGGCGGGATGCTTCCTGCTCGGCCTCGTGGCGGGGGGAGCCGGACGGGCCGGAGGGCTCGACCCGCGCCTGCGCCTGCTCCTTGCCACCGGCTTCTGCGGCGGATTCACGACCTTTTCGACCTTCATGGATGAGAACGCTGCGCTCCTCCGCTCCGGGCATGGGTATCTTCTCGCCCTCTACCTCTCCGCCAGCCTCGCCCTCGGATTCGCCGCCGTCCTTCTCGGACACCACCTCGCCAAGTGACGCCCGCCGCACCCCGGCCAAAGCCACGGACGGCCACGGGATGGGGGCGCCTGCCGGAGCGCGGGCGGCCCGCCCGCAAGATTTCCAGTAAAGCGGAAAACAAGAGAAAAGCCCAATGTTTTCTGTAATCTCACGCCAGCCGCGGACTCCAGTTCAGGGGGCGGCGTCTTGCTGCTCCCGGACGGAAGGCGGGATGAAGAATGTCTCGCGCAAAGTCCGCGAAGGCCGCAAAGGCGCGGAGGGAAGAGAACGGGCGGCGGGCATTGTGTTGGTTTTGCGGAAAATGCGGCTGTTCGGGCGGGGCGGGGGGATGGTAGAAGAACGGGATACATGAAGGACGACGCGACAGTCGGAAAAGGCGGTGATGCCACGCATGGGGTCGCCCCTTGCAGGAATGCAAGGGGCGGCGTGATGGGCGCACGCCATCGCGCGTTCGTGGCGGGCGGAATCGGGTGCTGCGTGCCGGGGGCGGCTTGGGGCGCGCTGGCGGAAGCCCCCGCCGCGGAGACTGTAACCTCCGGCGGCGGCGCGTGTAGCGGGAACGGAGCAACCCTTCCAGACGAAAGCGCGCCGACATGAAAGACATCCTCCAGACGTTCCGCTACGAGCCCGACGGGGCCCGTTCCCTCGAAGACGCCCTGTGCGCCTTCATCAAGGAAGAGATCGCCTTCGGTCGCCTCAAGGGCGGCGACCGCCTCCCGACCATGCGCGACATCGCCCAGGCGACCGGCCTGACCTTCGGCAAGGCCCGCCTCGTCGTCGAGCGCCTGGCGCGGGAAGGCTACGTCCACTCCCGCCCCTACGCCGGGACCGTCGTCCTCCCGCGCGGCGCGAACGTCCTGCGGGGGCGCGTGCTCCTCGCCCTGCCCGACGCCGACGCCGCCCGCTTCTTCGCCGCGCAGCTGATCGACATCCTGCGCCGGCGGCTCTCCAGCTCCGGCTACGTCTGCGCCGTCGTGACCTTCCCCCCCGGCGGCGGCGGCCTGGCCGACCTCCGGCTCGACCTCCTGCGGCCCGACCTCGTCATCGCCCTGCGGGCCACGCCGGAAGTGCAGAAATGCCTGGCCGGATCGAACATCCGCCACCTCTACATCTTCGGCGGCAAGCCGGAAGACCCCGCCAGCCCCTGGATACGGGCCTCCTCCGGCACTGCGTTCGCCCAGTTCGCCGACCATTGCGCGAAGGCCCGCGTCCGGCGCGTCGTGCAGGTGCGGTTCGCGGACGACGACACCTTCGACGCCCAGGCCGCCTTGGTCCAAAAGGGCATCGCATGCACCAGTCTGGAGATGGCGCGCGACGGCGACTGCGCCTGGGGCATCGAAGGCTACACCCGCCGCTCGTACGAGATCTTCGCGAAGATGCCGCCCGGGCGCTTCCCGGACCTGCTGCTGTTCTGGAACGCCTTTCTCGCGCAGGGGGCGGTCACGGCCTTCCTGTCCCGTGGCATCCGCCTGCCGGAAGACGTGAAAGTGGTGGCCCTGTCCAACGCCGGCCTGGGCCCGGTCTATCCCAAATCCTTCACCCGCTTCGAAATCGACCCGGTCGAGAACGGCGAAAAAGTGGCCGCCTTCGCCCTCTCCGTCCTCGCGAAAGGCCGCCTCCCGCGCCCCCCCGACATCACCCCCAAGTACGTCTTCGGCGCCACCTTCCCTTTCTGAGATTTGCCCTCTCCCCCTATCCTCCCTCCGCCCGCAAACCCGGCAACGCCACCCTCCACGCCCGCTGCCACGAAATGGGCTCCTGGCTCCGCCCGGCACCTTGAAAAAGGCTCTTGGGTTGGCCACGGTGTCGCTTTCCCTCCCGCCCTCCACCCGCAAGGGCGCGGCAAGATTCCGCACCTCCGGAAGTGGCGCGTAAGCTTCTGAACGAGCAGCGCGGGGATTTCGGCGGGGCGGCTTCCAGATGCGGCTCTGGTTGTGAGATTACAGAAAACATTGGTCTTTTCGCTTGTTTTCCGCTTTCCAGACGCCCCGCGGGCGGGCCGCCCGCGCCCCGGCGGGACATCCGCTTCCCTCCCGCATTCCATGTCCGCGAAGCGGTTTTCATGGTTTTCAATGTTGACCTTCTCCCGCACTCCAGCCGCCCTTTTCAGCCGTTCTCCTGTGCGGGAAATTTTCCCTTGCCCGGGTCCATGTTTGTCTATACATTGACCTTACATGCGAAAGGATGTCCATGTCCCAAACCTCCATGTTGACGGCCCGGATCGATCCGGAACTCAAAAGCGAAGCCGAGAGCATCCTCGGGCAACTTGGTTTGCCGGCCGGACGCGCCATCACCCTTTTCTACAAGCAAATCGTCCTCCGGCGGGCTTTGCCCTTTCCCGTTGCCCTCGATGTTGCCCCTCCGCCCTCCCTGGCCAACATGACCAGGAGAGATTTCGACCGCGAACTGGAGCTGGCCGAAGCCGCCATCCATGAAGGTCGTGCCCAGTCCGCCGACACCGCTTTCGCCGACATCCGCGCCCGCCTCGCCGAATGACATCCCCCTGGCGCGTTTTCATTGCCGAACCGGCCAAGGCCGATATCCAGGGCGCCGCAGAGTACATTTCGCGGACCCTGTGCAATCCTCCCGCGGCCCAACGGTTGCTGAATGACTTGGAGGCGGCCATCCGTTCCCTGTCCTCCCACCCCGCGAGGCACCGTGCGGTTCCGGTGTCTCCCTGGCGCGAACGCGGGTACCACGGGTTTTGCATCCGCAACCATCTCATCCTCTACCGGATCGACGCCCGTGGACGCACCATACATGTCGCCCGCGTTTTCCATGCCGCGCAGGATTGGGTTTCCCGTCTGGATTCCCTCCGGTAATCCTCCACACGCCAGTCCACCAGACGCCCCGAGGGCGGGACGCCTGCCCCCCGGCATCCCATCCGCCTTCTTCCCGCTTTTCCATGTCCGCGAAGCGGTTTTCATGGTTTTCAATGTTGACCTTCCTCCCGTTGCTCCTGCCGCCCCTGTTGTTTCCTTTTTGTCCTTTTGTGCAAAATCCTCCCCCTCCAAGCCCTCTGTCTCCGCGCCTCCGCGTGAGTTCTTCCCTCCCGCATCCCTCCCGCTCACTTTGCGGACGTTGCGGACTTTGCGTGAGGCATTCTTCCGCCCGCCATCCGCCATGGCGCGGCAGAACAGTGCAGAGACGAGTGACGAGTTTGCGGTGCCGCCCCACGGGCGGGGAATGGAAGGGAAGCGTGCGAGCCGCCCGCGCTCCTACAGAAGGGGCAAACAGGCTTGCATTCAATCAATGGGTTGTGTATATCATGCAGTTGTAATCACAAATGGAGGATTATGCCATGAACACTCAATCACTTGTGCAACTGCGCATCGACCGGGGGCTGAAGGAGGAGGTGTCGGATATTTTCGCGGCGCTGGGGCTGGATTTGTCCACGGCCATACGGGTTTTCCTTCAACGGTGCAGGGCGGAGCGGGGGATTCCTTTCGCGTTGACGTTGGCGGAGGAAGGGAAGGCGGTTCGGCCGGGGCGGGCCAAGGGCAAATGGAAGTTGCCGCCGGATTGGGAAGTTCTCGACAAGGCGCTGGACCGGGAAATAGAGGCGGATTTCCATGCCGATTCTCCTTGATACCCACATCCTGCTCTGGTTCCTTCTGGACAGCCCCCGGCTGGGGGCCCGTGCGCGAAAGATTCTGGACGAGGCGGGGCCGAGGGTGTTTTTCAGTCCGGTGTCGATTCTGGAAATCGCCATCAAGCATGCCTTGAAGCCCGAGGTGATGCCGTGCGACCCGGAGGGGATTCTGGAGGATGCCTTGGGGTCGGGATTGCGGGAGCTGCCCTTCACGTCCGTCCATGCGCGGGGAGTCGGAGGGTTGCCGTGGGTGCATCGGGATCCGTTCGACCGGATGTTGCTCGCCCAAGCGCGGGCGGAAGGTATTTTGTTGCTGACTTGCGATGCGCCGCTGCTCCGCTACGGGGATGGGGTGATTGAGGGATAAGAGCGTCCTGCGGGCGCTCAGAGACGAGTGACGAGAGACGAGTTTGCGGTGCCGCCCTGCGGGCGGGAAGCGGAAGAGATTCGGGCGGGACGCCCGCGCCTGACTGCACATCCGCCTCCATCCCGCATCCCTCCCGCTCACTTTGTCGGTAATGTGGCACAAGAGAAATCATCTTGCGAGGGTCTTACAAGCCTGTCTCGCATTGGAGTATGATGCGGGCAGCAGGT
>CACXEY010000202.1 GCA_902766695.1 uncultured bacterium | reverse complement strand
TTCTACCAACCCCATGCAACCGGCAAACGCAGAAGCCCCCATTGTCTTCAGGCTTGATGGCGTCTTCAATGTCTTCAGACCTGTGCACCCGGAAAAAGCAGAGGAGCCAATGGAAGTCAAAGAGGATAGGAAAGAGACGCTCGAAAGTTTTGTACACCCGTAGAATGCAGAATTGCCGATGCTTTTAATTCCTGAGTGGAATGGAGCGGAGGAGAGAGACGTACAGTTATAAAAGCTCGAAGAGCCGATGGTTGTCACACTGGATGGCAATGAAACGGAAGTAATATTTTTGTTCCCACTGAAGGTTCCGCTTATGGCGGTGACTTTGTAAGTGTAGGTTTTGTAAATGTAGTTGCCATCCTCATCCTTTTCGCCAGTGTTGACTCTTCGGGAGAACTTGGAGGGAACCGTCGGGCTGGATGACGAACCGGTGTACTTCGTGACGGTTGCGGTGAAATCGGAGTCGGAATAGGAGTACTCCCAGTCCCCGTCCACCTCGGCCCAAACAGGCGTCCCTCCGGCAACCAAACACCAAGCGGCAACCAAACCGGCGAAGACATATTCACAAAAGCTCTTCATGTTCTCTCCTGTCTCTCCTGTCCAACTTTCGCGGGGGCAGTCACGAAAAGACCTCTTCCCATGCTCATAATCCTGGCTCTTAGGAAGGCCACATGCGAAAACACGGAAAGAGGCGCGCAATGCGCGCTTGTCTTGCACGTGTCATTCGCCGGAATGGTCCTAAGATTCGGATTAAACGACTGCAATGCAGAAAGCTGATGGACAACGATTGTTTCAGATCAAAGTCTGTTTGTGGTTCCTGTTGGGTTTTGGCGGCCACCGTGGCCGACCTTTCTGGGGGCAGAATGCCTTTCTCCTGCGCCATCATCAAGCGCAAAGTGGCAATCCTTTCGCTCTCCATCCTCCCCTTGGACGGACGGAGGCGTCCGTCCCCCCAGTCATGGCCCCTCCCCATCTCTTTTCTCCCGCACACTTGGCGGCCTTGGCGAACTTTGCGTGAGCCATTCTTCCGCCCTCCATCCGCTTTGGCGCGGCAGGATGCCGCACCCCCGGAAGTGGCGCGGAAGCTTCTGAACGAGCAGCGCGGGGATTTCGGCGGGGCGGCTTCCAGATACGCCGCTGGATATGAGATTACAGAAAACATTGGCCTTTTCGCTTGTTTCCCGCGTTCTAGACGCCTCGCGGGCGGGACGCCCGCGCCCCGACGGGCCATCCGCTTCCCTCCCGCTTTCCATGTCCGCGAAGCGGTTTTCATGTTTTTCAATGTTGACCATCCTCCCGCTCTCCAGCCGCCCCTTTGTTTCCTTTTTGTCCTTTTGTGCAAAATCCTCCCCCTCCAAGCCCTCCGCGTCTCCGCGCCTCCGCGTGAGTTCTTCCCCCATCCCGTATCCCTCCCGCTCCCTTTGCGGCCTTTGCGTGAGATATTCTTCCGCCCTCCATCCGCTCGCCTTCCACCCCGGCGCGGCAGGATGCCGTAGCGCCGGAAGTGGAGTCCACGGCTGGCGCGAGATTACAGAAAACATTGGCGTTTTCGCTTGTTTTCCGGTTTCCAGACGCCTCGCGGGCGGGATGAGCGCGCCCCCAGTTTCCACCCGCGGTCCATCCGTTTTCCCGCAATGTCCGCCCACAGGGCGTACCGCCCACGTGTCACTCTGTCACGACATTTTCACGCGCGGTTGACATCCGGTTGACAAACGGGGGCGGCGGACGTGGTAGAAAGAGGGCGTCATCAACCCGGTGCCAACCCGGAGAAAGGTTTTTTGCCATGCCATCGACCTTCAAATCCACCCTGGCCGCCCTGCTCTGCCTTGGGGCGGGAATCGGCGCGGCGGGCGCGGGCGTGCTCCGCGTCGAGGATTATGCGTTCCCGCTGAAAACCGAGATCACGGCCGCGGGGAGCTATTCGGCGGACACGGTCGGGCGGGACTTCGTCCTGGTTGGCGCGATCGAGGGGGACGTGTCCATCGCCGCGGGCGAGTTCTGCCGGGTCACGCTCGCCGAGGGGTCGTCCCTGGCCGGTACGCTCTCCATCGACGGCGACGCGGCGATCTGGGCGGCGGGCGGCGCCATCGCGGCGGATGGCGCGAGCGCGGTATCGGGCACGGGGACGCTGGTGCTCTGCGGCGACGGCGCGGCGTTGTACTCGGGCGGCGCGGCGAAGGTCGGCGTGGTTTCCGCGGCGACGGTCCTCGTCGAGGGCGGGACGCACGCCATCACCCTCGCGACCGACGCGAAGAACGCCTACGGCGTCTACGTCTCCTCCGCCTACGACCAGCTCGCGGGGACGGTTTCCATCGTCTCGACGGCCTCCGCCAAGCAGGTGGGCGTCAGCGGGCCGAAGAAATCGGCCTGCACCCTCGAGGGCGGCATCCTCGACATCTCGATGGCCGGCGAGAAGGCCTGTGGCATCAACATGGACAAGGCCAGCTGCACGACGACGCTCTCCGGCGGCGTCCTGAAGCTCGCGATGAGCGGCGACGGGGCGAAGGGCGTCAAGACCGACGGCGCCTTCGCGATGACCGGCGGCCTCCTCGACGCGACCGTCACCGGCGGCTACGTCGAGGAACTGCTCGAATACGAGGACGACGACGGCGCGGTCTGGAACTACTGCGTGACGCTCACCTCCTCCACGAAGACTTCGGGCGGGACCAAGACCTACAACACCTCTTCGCTCCTCAATTCCGGCACCTACGCGGTCCACGCCCCCTCCAAGGCCTACGCCGTCAAGGGCGGGACCGTGGCCATTTCCGGCGGCACGGTCCGCATCCGCTGCACCGGCACCGCGGGGCGCGGCATCGGCGCGGACGACATGACCCTCTCCGGCGGCTACTACGACATCTCCGTCGCCGGCGGTCCGACGGACGTCTACGTCGAGTCGCTGGTGGAGGCCGACGACCTCACGAGCAACAACTACGCCTCCGTCGCCACCTGCCTCGACAGCGGTTCCGCCGCCTGCCTGAAGACCTCCGGCAGCGGTTCGACGATGGCCATCACCGGCGGCACCTTCCTGCTCTCCGCCACCGGCACGGCCGGGAAGGTCATCAATGCGGCCGGCTCCCTCGTCATCGGCACCGAAGGCGCCTCCACGCTCCCGACGGACGCCTCCTTCTCGCCGGACATCCAGGGGACGACCACCGGCTCGAAAACCTATTGCTGCGCCTACAAGCAGAAATACTACGGCTCCCTCGCCACCGCCGCGGCCACGACCAACATCGCCGCGCTGCCCCTCTCGACCGCCAGCGCCAACATCGTCGGCTCCTCCGGCGGCGGGATGAACGACGATGCCGACTACTCCAACCCCAAGGGCGTCAAAGGCGAAACCGGCGTGGCCATGTACTCCGGCCGCCTGCGCATCCACACCGCCAACGACGGCGGCGAAGGCCTCGAAAGCAAGGCGGAGATGACCATCGACGGCGGCGTCCTGGAGCTCGCCTGCGCCGACGACTGCGTCAACACCGCGAGCAACCTCGTGATCAACGGCGGCTACATCTACGCGGCCAGCACCGGCAACGACGCCTTCGACTCGAACGCCGACATCACCATCAACGGCGGCTGGCTCTACGCCTTCACCCTCAGCAGCCCCGAGGAAGCGTTCGACGTCAACAGCGGCCACTCCGTCACCATCAACGGCGGGTGCGTTTTCGGCATCGGCAACGCCCAGTCCGGGCGCGAAGGAACCATCTCCGGCACCCAGAAATACTACCAGGGCAGCTACTCCATCGGCACCTCCGCCACCTGGCTCAAGGCGAGCGGCACCGACACCGTCTACGGCAAGATCCCCGCCGCCCAGTCCTCCGCCAGCGGCTACCTCTTCTGCTCCGTCCCCGGCATGGCGAGCGGCACCGCGCCGGCCTCATCTGGCACCAGCGCCCCCACCGGCGCCAACTCCGTCGGCTTCCACGGATTCTACACCACCGGCGAAATCGACACCGGCGGCGACGACGGACTCTGGTCCAGCACGACCCACTGGTCCGCGAGCTACACCACCGCCGACTCCCTCTGGTTCAACACCGAGGCCTCCACCGCCGCCACCGCCGCCACCCTCTGGTACAGCCCCGACGGCGGCGCCACCTGGTCCAGCAAATCCATGACCGTCAACGCCGACTGGACCTCCGACACCGGCTGCTGGTGGCACGTCGAAGTCCCCGCATCCGAACTGCGGGCGGGCACCTTCCACTACGCCGTCAGCGTCTACGACGCCTCCGGCAACGAACTCGCCGACAACAACGGCGGGGCCAACTACACCGTCGCCATCACCGAATAAGGAAAGGGAACGAACATGGAACGCAACGCATTTCCGGCTTTTCTCCTGACGGTGGCGCTTTCCGTTTCCGCGGCCCTCGCGCAGGGCCCCGGCGGCGGCGGATTCAATCCCGGCGGCGGGGGCTTCAATCCCGGCGGCGGCGACCAGCCCGGCGGCGGGGGCCAACCCGGCGGCGGCGGCACCCTCGTCTACGACGACTTCATCACCGCCTGCACCACCAACTCCGGCATCGTCCTGCGCGACGGGGTCGCCATCGGCACGACCGCCACGGCCACGTCCCTGACGGCCCCCTCGGGCATGACCGCCATCCTGCCCGGCGCCTTCGCGGGCAACACCGCCATCACCTCCGCCAACCTCTCCTCCGCAACGGGGCTGACGGAAATCCCCGCGTCCGCCTTCGCCGGCTGCACCGCACTGAAAACCGTCACGCTGCCTTCAAGCGTCACCACCATCGGTGACGGCGCCTTCGAGGGCTGCACCGCCCTGGCGACCCTGACCGCATCGGGCGTGGAAACCATCGGCGCGAACGCCTTCCGCGGCTGCTCCGCCATCAAGACCCAGCCGACCGGCACGGCCATCGGCGACTACGCCTTCGCCCAGAGCGGCCTGACGAGCGTCTCGCTCGCCTCCGCGACCCTCGGCGAGGGCGTCTGCTACGGATGCGCCTCGCTGGCGTCCGCGACCTTCCCGGAAAACCTGCCCGACGCGACCTTCGGCGGCTGCACCGCACTCTCCATCGACCCCTCCGGACTGTCCTCCATCGGCGCGGCGGCCCTCGCGGGCGTCCCGTTCACCGAGGTGACCTTCGCCGCCTCCGAAATGGGCGACTACGCCGTGGCGGCCGACGCCGCCTGGGAAGCGTGGACCCTGACCTGGGGCGGCACCGCCGCCACCAACGCCACCACCTTCCTCGGCCGCGGCGAAGCCCCCGGCGAAGGCCTCGCGCTGGGCGCCATCGCCGACCAGACCTACACCGGCGCCGCCATCGAGCCCGAACTCGACGTCACCTTCGACGGCCTGGCCGTCGCCGGCTACACCGCCATCTTCGCCGGCAACACCGACGTGGGCACCGCCACGGTCACCGTCGCCTACGGCGATGCAACCGTCACCGGCGCCTTCGCCATCGTCGCCGCCGACATCGCCGATGCCGCGCTGGACGGCGTGGAAAGCACCTACACCGCCGGGAACGTCGCCTTCGCGCCCGTCCTGGCCTTCAACGGCACGACCCTCGCCGAAGGCACCGACTACGCCTGGACCGTCACCGACTCAAGCGGCGAAGAAACCGCAGACTACCCGACCACCCCCGGCGACTACACCCTCGTCATCACCGGAAAGGGCAACTTCACCGGCACGCAGACCCGGGCCTTCACCGTGGTCTCCGGCGCTGGCACCGTCGAAACCGCGTTCGCCTCGGTCTCGGACATCCAGTTCACCGACGGCACCCTCTCCCTCGCGCTGACCGTCGAGGACGACCTGTCCGCCGCGACCGTCGCGGTCTACGTGACCGACGACCTGCTTTCCGGCACATGGCGCGAAGCCACCGAAGCGGCCGTCACCGTCTCCGGCACCTCCATCTCCATCGAAGGCATCGCCACCGGCGACACCTCGAAGCTCTTCCTCCGCTTCGGCCTGGAATAGCCCCCCAATCCATCCGCCGCCCTCCCCACTGCCTCCTTGGCCGGGCCAACGAATGCCAAAGAGGTTCCTGCCGCGGGGAGGGCGGCCTTTTTCTCCTTCGCCGGGAAGGCGGAAGGAAAAGCGCCTGCCCTCCCGGGCCGCAACCAGCCCGCCCGCAAGACGCCCGGAAAGCGGAAAACAAGCGAAAAACCAATGTTTTCCATAATCTCACATCCAGCTACGCGCCTGGAAGCCGCCCCTCCGAAAGCCCCGCGCTGCTTGTTCAGAAGCCCCTGCGCCGCTTCCGGGGGTGCGGCATCTTGCCGCGCCTATGCGGATGGAGGGCGGATGGAGAGGATTGCGGTGCGCCCCGCGGGCGGGGCGTGGCAGGGGCCGCGCAGGCGGGCGGGAGGCGGCCCTTTTTGCCCTTATTGGGCGAGGAGGAACTGCGAGAGCTTGACGTCGGTAACGACCGGGACGTCCGGGCGAAGGTCGATCGTCAGCTGCTGGCTGAGCTGGAAGCGGCCGAAGCCTTCGTCGACGTCCTCGCGGTGGCCCATCATCACGCGGCTTTCCATGCGCATGGTGACGACGGCGGTGTTGCCGTCGGGCGTGACTTCCAGGTCGTAGTACAGTTCCTGGTTGGGGTCGAACTGCGGCTTGGTGAAAACCCCGTTCCCGGTCATGTCGCGCTGGAAGAGCAGTTTGGCGCCGGGCAGTTTGTACAGCTCGTCGGGTTCGCCGTCGCCGTCGGGATAGATGGGGGATTGCATCATGGTCATGGTCAGGTCGCCCAATCCGCCCTGGTGCATGAGGGAGGAGACGGCTTTCTGTGCCTTTTCGGCGGGAAGGGCCTGCTTGAAGGCGGCGTAGATGGCCGGGTGGTCGGTCTCCGCGTTCTTGGCGAAGCGCTGGCCGTTGATGGTGAAGTGGGAGCGGGAGACGTCGCTCGTCATCCCGTCGGAGATGTTCGGCGCGCCGTTCACCCCCGCCACGGGGAACGGGTTCTTGGCCAGTTGGGCGGCGATGTAGGTGTTGTGGTGGGCCTTGAGGGCGTCCTCGATGTCCTTGAGGCGGGGGTCGCCGAAGCCGAAGCTGCGGGTGGTCCGCAGGCTGTTGGCGGTCTCGGCGGCTTTCTGGCGGGAGATGTCCGCGTTTTCGTCGTCGAGCGGGAGCCGGACGATGAACTGGGTGAGGATCTTGACGTAGCGGGGCAGCAGGCCGGTGGCGTTCTGGGCGAGGAGTTCGGCGCAGACGGCGAGGTTTTCCCTGGGGACGTCGTAGTCGAGCTGGTCGGCGGCCGCCTTGACCAGCTCCTTGGCCTGTTCGAGGCCCATCTGCCGGATGGGGGTTTCGACCCGCATCGGGGTGCTGACGGTGGTGCCGTCGACGTTGACGGTGGTGGTCCAGCCGAAGTGCACCGGCAGGGACGCGGGGCTGGAGTAGTGGATGGTGACGGCGCCGGTGATGGCGTCGCGGGAGAGGGACATGTCGGCGATGGCGTGTTCGGCGTTGTCGATACCGTGGGCGTGGAGGGCGTGGCGGATCTGGCTCTTGCCGGCCTGGGTCAGGCAGAACGCGAGGACTTCCGCCTGGAAGGGGTGGGCGTCGCCGCAGAGGGCCTTGATCTTGTCCTCGGCCAGGGCGAGGTTGGCGCGGTGTTCGGCCCGGCCGCTGCAGGCGAGGCGGGTGCCGTCGGGGAAGGCGAGGTTGTTCTGGACCTGGTCCTCGGGCACGAGCGGATGGTCCGTGTCGGGCTCGCCGTCGACGATGGGGGAGTAGTTGTAGGTGCGGGCGAGGTCCTCGCGCATCTGGGCGAAGCCGCCGCCGTTGTACTGGTTGAGGGGCATGGACCAATCGGTCGTGTAGGGGCGCTTCGGCGGCTGGGTGCCGTCCTGGTAGAAGCGGATGACCTCGTCGGCGGTGCAGCCGGTGCCGAGCATCTTGAGCGTGGCGCCGTTGTCGTTCCCGGCGCCCACCCCGGCCGTGACGCGGTCGTTGATGTCGGCGAGGCCGGCGTTGAGGGCCCGGAGGTCGCACTTGCCGGGCTTGCGGATGTCGGGGAAGCAGATCTTGAAGATGTTCTTCGCGGTCAGCCGGCCCTTGGCCATGAGGGAGTAGAGCTCGTCGAGGTGCGCGGCGCAGCGCGAGACGAACAGCTGCGCGTCCTTGATCTTCCAGGCGGCGGTGCCGAGGCCCTTCTTGGCTTCGGCCTGCGCCTCGTCGCGGAAGAGCGGCTGGAAGGCGTCCACGGCGGCGAAGATGACCCCGCGCTTCGCGGACGGCACGTTCACGACCGTGCCGAGGACGCTCTGGTGCATGTTGCGGCCGAAGAAGCGCATCGCGGCGTTGTTCTTCATGCCGAACACCTCCTCGCCCGACTTCGAGAGGTCGATGGAGCGGTCGGCGGCGATGTGCTGGAAGACCATCGCCTCCAGGCCGAGGCGCTGGTCGTTGGAGGTGACGTTGCCGTCGACGTGGAGCTTGGTGGGCGTGTCGCCGCCGCGGTTGTCGAAGTGCGCGTTCTTGAAGTTGCGCAGGTCCGTGTACCACGCGTCGAACGAGTCGATCAGGCGCAGGCCCTGTGCGAAGTTCCTCGAACTGGCCAGGAAGCGGCCCCCGTAGGAGGCGAGGCGGTTGGCCTTGGTGCCGGCGGTCGTGACCTCGGCCAGCGCCATCGACTCGGAGACGTTCTGCGACTTGGCGTACGCCCGGACCGCGCAGGCAATGAGGGGTAGCTCGGCCTTCGTGTAGCCCTTGGCGGCGAGGGCGGCCTGGGTTTCGGGCTGGAGCTTGTCGAAGACCTTCTGCCCGGTGGTGCGCAGATGCATCGCGGCCGCGCGGATGGGGGCGTCCGTCTTGTCGATGGCGGCCTTGACCAGCAGGATGCGGCGGGCGGTCAGCGGCTTGCCTTGGCCGTAATTCTCCATTTCCATGGCCTTGACGACCTCGGAGGGTATTTTCTTTTCGCCGCCGAACATCTTGGCGATGGCGGCCTTGAAGATGTCGCGGGTGCGGTCGTTGTCGATCTTGTCGTTGCCGGTGCGGGAGAACCAGCCGGCGTTCGTCGAGCTGGCGGAAGAGACCGTCACGGTGGAAATGTGCCGCTGGTCGATGTCCAGGACGGCCTTGGCGACGTCCTCCTTGAGCCCGGCTCCGTTCCGGTGCTCCGCGAACTGCACGAACGTGTTGAAGGTCGTGAACCCGTTGGTGATTTCGATGGCCATGATGGTGTCCTTTTTTGTTGGAAGTGGTTTTCGGTTGGTTTCCGCCCCGTCTACACGCGGCGCCCCGGGAGGTTACACCCGGACCCGTCCACGCCGCGCATCATGGCGGAAACGCCCCGGAAAGCCAACCTTTTTCCAACCGCCCGCACCCGGATTTTGCACAACCCGCCGCCCCGCCGCCCGCCGCCGGTTTCCCAACGATTGCAAGAAAGTTGGTTCTTAGGGGGCTTTACATGGATTGCGACGAGGGGGGCCGTATTCAGGGCATGGGGTGCGCGCAAGCATTCGTCCCCCCTCTCGGAGGGGGGCGATTGCTGGCGCTCTCTCCTTTTTCCGATATACCTCTTTGCACACTTACGGCTATCATTCCCCGTCCACTACCCCCCCCGAAGGGCCGGAAAAATGCAGCTTCTGATGGGCCGCCCCTTGCACGAACCGGAGATGCGCCCCGACGGGTGGCGGGAGACGTTCTTTCCGCTTGACATTGGTTAGACATCTAACTTATTCTCCCGCCCATGCAACGCAATGCCATCATGCTGGTTTCCCGCATCCACGAGGCGGCTGACAAGTGGATCGCCGCCGAGCTCGCGGCGGCGGGGCTGAAGGGCGTCGTGCCGTCGCACGGGGACGTGCTCGCGCTGCTCTTCCGGCAAAAGGAGGCGACGATGCACGAGCTCGCCGCCTTCGCGCGGCGGACGAAGCCGACCATGACCGTCCTCGTCGGCAAGCTCGAACGGATGGGGCTCGTCCGCCGTTCGCAATCGCCCCTCGACGCGCGCTGCCAGATCGTGCGGCTGACGGCGGAAGGGGAAAAACTGCGGCCGGCTTTCGAGTCGATTTCCCGCCGTCTCGCCGGGCGGGCCTACGCGGGGCTCTCCCCGGCCGACGCGCGGCGCCTCGAAGCCGCCCTTTCCAAAATGCTCGCCGGCTTTGAAAACCCCAAACCCGAAAGGACCCAACCATGAAAGAAATCAAAACCACCGCCGACCTCTCCAACGCGACCGCCATCGACCTCGGCCCGCTCGCGGAACTCTCCGACTACGTGCTCGAACTCGGCCCCGGCGTGAAAATCCCCGGCAAGGTCTTCGGCGGCGCGGCCGTGAAGGCGGGCGGCGCGGACTTCTCGCTGCAGGTGTTCGCGCCCGGAACGGAGGGCGGCTTCTACCACGTCCACAAGGACCACGAGGAGCTGTACTTCCTCCTCTCCGGCACCGGCGAATACCAGGTGGACGGCCGCAACATCCCCGTGAAGGAAGGCAGCGTGGTCCGCGTCTCCCCGGCCGGCAAGCGCGCGGTCCGCAACACCGGCGACGCGCCGCTCGTGATGCTCTGCATCCAGTACGTCGCCGCCGCCCCCGGCTCGGTCACCCCCTCCGACGGCACGATCCTGCCCGATCCGGTCCGGTGGTAGGGGCTCCCGCGCAACTGCGGCAACCGGCAACGAAAGGACATCGACCATGAAAACCTTTGCAAAAGCATCCCTTTTCGCCATGTGCGTTTCGGCGGCGCTCCTGCTGGCCGCCGGATGCTCCTGCGGCGACGGGGACAGCGCCCGGAGAACCGAGCGGAACCGCGAGGCGATGCGGCGCTTCGAGGAGTGCATCAACGCCAACGACCTGGAACTGGGCCGGAAGCTCATTTCCGGGAAGGCCGCCTTCGCGACGCCGGTTTCGCCCGAGCCGCTGTACGGCGCGGAAGGGTATCTCTCCGTCGTGTCGATGATGCGGGAGAGCTTCCCGGACGTGCAATGGAAGCTCGAGGAAATGGTCGCCGACGAGCAGACGGTCGCCGTGCGGTGGACGTGCTCCGGGACGTTCACGGGGCCGCGGCCCTTCGCGGGCGTCGAACCCAACGGGCGGACGTTCTCCACCAGCGTCATGAACTTCTACAAGTTCGACGGCGACGGCCTGATCGTCGACGACATCGCCGCGACGGGCATGCTCGGCATCCTCCAGGGCATCGGCGCGGATTGACGTTCCGGTTCCCCGCGGCCTGACCGAAAGGCGCTGCAAATGCGCCCCCCCGGAACGTGTACCGTCCACTTGCTTTTCTGCGGCACCTGGAGCGGTATATCGTTTCGGCCATGGATAATGACATGGGAGTTGTCCGGGGAAAATCTGGCGATTTCTTGTCAGGCGCTCCCGCCGACCCGACCTCCGGGCGGGCCGTGCGAAAGGATGGCCTGTGACGGGCCGCCCGGAGGTCGGCCCGCCGCACCATGCAAAAACAATGTTTTCACCTGACAACCCCATGGCACCCCCGGAGCGCGCCCCGGCCGCTTGCCGGAAGTTCCGGGGCGTGAAGCGGGCGCGGCGGGCGGTCAGGTCTTGGCGCCGGGGGTGAAGACGATGGGGGTGGTGGCGAGGCGGTCGTCCGGGAGAAGGGAGGCCGCCTTCGAGATCTTCGCCGCGCGGCGCATCTCGGAATAGGTGATGGGGGAGCCGCCGGAGCGGCGGATGTCGTCGAGGCTGCGCTTGGAGGCCTCGCCCTTCACTTCGGCGCAGAAGCGGCCCTCCATCGACTTGCCGGTGTTGTCCGCGTACTGGAAGAGGACCGGTATGCCCTGCTCCTTGAAGAATTCGAGGCCCATCTTGCTCGTCTGGCGGAACATCGCGTTCGTGAAGACGTTGCTGAAGGTGATGTAGCGCTGGCAGCGGTCCGTGGGCGTGTAATACTCGAACAGGCCCTGGATTTCCTCCTCCGTGCAGTCTTTGTAGGACTCGTCGGCCCGCAGCTCGTCGAGCTTGCCGTCTTCGGCGGTGCCGAGCCAGTTCTCGCGCTTGAAGAATTCCTCCAGCTGCCGCTTCTTGTCCTCCCCCTCGGGCAGGGAGCTCAGCTCCGCGAAGCGTTTCACGCGGGAGCAGAGGTCCTTGAAGTCGTCCGGGGAGATGTCCTTCGAGCTTTTGGGAAGGTTCTTGAGGACGAACTGGGCGAGCGCCTCGTCCTTGTCGGCGGCGTTGGCGAAGGTCGCCTCCCATCCGGTCTGCTTGGCGGGGACGTGCCCCGAGGGCAGGTTCAGGAGGCGGTGGAGCTTGCCGGGAATGTCGATTTTCGCCACGTTCTCGGGGCGCGCGAGGAAGGATTTCCACGCGTTGGCCGTGTCCATGTCGAAGTCCGCGGTGGAGACGTTCGTGTTCAGGGGAAGGGTTCCGGTCCTGATTTGTTGGAGCGTGCCGGCGAAATGCATCGGCGTGAACGAGGAGGGCTCGATGGAGAAGAGCGAGTTGTAGGTGTCGATCTGGTTGAAGAAGAGCTTCCGGCCGGTCGTCGCCCCGTACTTCTCGTTGAGGGCCTCGACGAGCTTGGCGTCCCGCACCGCGTTGCGGTTCCGCGAAAGGCCGTAGTCGGCGACCTCGAGGCGGTCCCCGCCGGGGGCCTTGTCCATCAGGTGGCCGAGGTAGGCGCGGCTGTTGGAGACGATCTGGAAAGAGCGGCCGCCGTTCGCGCGGATGATGTCGTTCATCTTCTGCTCGATCGCCTTCGCCTCGGGGGTGCCGCCCCAGAAGAAACTCTTCAATCCGCCGAAAAACCCGTCGTACTGCTTCTTCACCGTCGCGGTCTTCCCCGAGAAGCTCACGGAGAAGGTTTCGCCGCCCATCGAGATCGAGCCGCTCCGCAGCTTGCCCGAGTTGTTCTCGAAGTTGACCGCCAGGCGGCCGGCCGTGATGTCGCGCACGGCGGTGATGTTCAGGTTCACGTTCGATGGCATGGTTGGCTCCTTTCCCGCCGCGTCAGGCCTGGATGACTTCGGCGCCGGCCCCGCGGCCGCCGTCCTGCGCGCTTGCCCCGTTACCCGAGACGATCTCCGCCAGGGCGATGCGCGACTGCACGAAATGCACGAAGAGCTCGTCCACCGGCTCCGCCGCGAGCAGCGAGGCGGGGAATGTCTGCCACGCCACGAGCGAACCGGCATGCGGGTCGCGCCCCACCGCGCAGGACGCCCCGGACGCGGCGCCGAGGTTGAACTCCAGCAGGTCCAGCACGAGCGGGTAGTCCACGGGGTCCGGCAGGTCGGCGCCGAGGGAGCTGAACATCGTGAGCGTCCCGTCCTCCTCGGACTTCTTCAGCGAGACCCCGAACGACTCGCGCACCACCAGCTCGCACACCCCGTCTTCGTCGAAGGCCAGTTCCATGCCCAGCGCCTCGCCGAGCTCCGCGAGAAGTTTGTCGAAATCGATGTGTGTCATGTCCGTTTCTCCTTGTGTTGGTGGGTGGATGTGCAGGTTTGCCTGTCATACACGCGAGACGGCGGAAGGTTACACCGCGCCGCCGGGGAACGCCAGCGAACAATGTGCGCCTTTTGGGTTCTTCGCGAATTTTTGTGGCGGGAGATGATCGCCGTGAGATGGCGGAGAGACATTCGGAGAGTGGCGAATGCGCAAGCAGTCGCCCCTCTCGGATGGGAACGGGTCCTGCCTCCCCTCCCGCTCCGCACCGGCGGCCCCCCATGGCACGCTTGCCCGTGTTGCCTCAGCCTACTCCCACCGGCTAACCGGCCGCGGGTCGTACGCCGCCCGCAGCCCCTCCCCCACGAACACGCCCGCGAGCATCACCGCGAACAGCGCCAGCGCCGGATACAGCGCCAGCCACCACGCCCACGGGAACTCCTGCGCCTGCGCCAGCAGCTCGCCCCAGCTCGGCGACGGCGGCGGCAGGCCGAATCCCAGGTAATCCAGCGCCGCCATCGACCCGATCGCCCCCACCAGCTGGAACGGGAAGAACGTCACCAGCGGCACCAGCGCGTTCGGCAGGATGTGGCGGAACACGATCTTCGGCCCCGACAGCCCGAGTCCCTGCGCCGCCTCCACGAACGGCTGTTTCCGCAGCCGCAAGAACTCCGCCCGCATGTAGTGCGAAATCCCCACCCAGTTGAACAGCGCGTACACCCCCAGCAGCAGCCCGAACCCCTGCCCGTACACGCTCCCCAGCAGAATCAGCACGTACAAAAACGGCAGGGACTCCCAAATCTCGATCACCCGCTGCCCCACCAGATCCACCGCCCCCGCGCAATACCCCTGCACCGCGCCCGCGAGCGTCCCGAGCCCCATCGTCGCGACCACCAGCAGCAGCCCGAACGACAGCGACGTCCGCAGCGCGTACAGCATCCGCGCCGCAACGTCCCGCCCCGACGAATCGAGCCCCAGCGGATGCCCCTTCACTGGCCGCATCGGGAACCGAACCTCCTCCCGCGACTCCCGGTGCGTCCACCCCGGCGTGCCCGGCACCGGGAACCCCTCCGGCCACGCCGGGTTCTCCACATCCTCCACCACCGCCTTCAGCGTCCCCCCCGCCACCGGTGCCTCCCGCCACGTCACCCGCACCCGCGACGGCGCCGCCCCGCGCGGCTCGTACGGTGAAAGCGCGACCGTCCGCCCCCCCTCCACCGTCCCCTCGACCGCCCCCGCCGCCTTGTCCGCCCGCCGCGCCGCGAGCCCCTCCCGCACCCCCTCCGGCAACGCCGCCTCGTCCACCACGCCGCCCCTCGCCAAACCGAACCGCTCCGCCTCCCCGCCGACGCGCACGATCCGCCCCTCCCCGTCGATTTCCGCATACGCCGCATGCTCCTCCGGCACCGCCACCACCGTCTTGACCTTTGGCAACTCGATCGACCCCGCCGGAACGCTCTCCAGCGGCCCCCACCGCAACACCGGCCACACCACGACCGCCCCCTCGAACACCCCGTCCCGTTCCAGCGCCCGCCAATCCGGCCGCGTCATCCGCCCGCTCCCGTTGAACGCATCCTCCGGATAGAACTTCACCACCGGCCAATAACACTTCCCCCCCATCCGCACGAACAGCGGCCTGTCGTTCGCAATCCACTCCGAAAACAGACTCACCCCATACCCCGCCACCAGAACCCAGAACGCCCACCACGCCCGCCGCATCCCCCGGAACCTCGCCCACCGCCTCTTGGTGATCGGGTGAAGCCTCATCGCGCGCCTCCCGTGGCGTGGTTGCTCTTTGGGGTTTTCGTGACTTTCATGGTTTTCGGTTGTTCGGTGGTTCGGCGGTTCGGCAGTTCGCGTGCTGGGGGCGCGGGCGGCCCGCCCGCGGCTTGTCTAACCCACCGCTCTCTCGTCTCTCGTCACTCGTCACTCGTCTCTCTCAACTCGTCTCTCGCCCCTTTGTTTTCGATCCGGCGTTGCCGGAAGAACCCCTTCAGCACCGCCGCGCACTCCCCCTCCAGCACGCCCGGCAGCACCTCCGCGCGGTGGTTCAGCTCCGGCGTCTGCAAAATCTTGAACCGCGACACCGCCCCGCCTCGCAGCGGATCGCTCACCCCCCACACCACGAGCGGAATCCGCGCCAGCACGATCGCCCCCGCGCACATCGGACACGGCTCCTTCGTCACGTACAGGATGTGCCCTTCCAGCCGCCAATCCCCCGCCGCCGACGCCGCCTGCGTGATGGCCAGCACCTCCGCATGCGCCGTCGGGTCCTTCAGCGTCCGGGTCTGGTTCCACGCCTTTCCCACCAACTGCCCCGCCGCGTCGTAAATCACCGCCCCGACGGGCACCTCCCCCTCCTCCGCTGCGCGCCGCGCCTGTCCCAGCGCCAACCTCATCCGCTGCTCGTGCAGAAACCGGAACTCCTCCCCCATCGCATCCGCCAGCCACCCGTTCACGCCGCCCTCCTTCCGTCGCCAAAGTTTTCCAACCATTGGAAAAAAGTTTTCCAACCATTGGAAAATATTTTTCCAATCATTGGAAAACTTTTCCGCCGCCCGTCCAACTCGATTTCATCGAAAGAATCGATATTTTCGATACAATCGGAATTCATTCTTGTCCCCCTTTGTCCTGTTTGTCTTTCGAAGCCCTTCTTTCCAAACTCTCCCTCACCACCCTGAACCCCACGTCCCTCCCCCTGTACCCCGCCGGGAAGGCCTGCCTCTTCTCCACCCGCAGCGACGCCACATCCGGCTCCGACCACGCCCCGCCGCGCGCCTCGTCCCCGTCCGCGACCCACTCGAACACGTTACCCGCCATGTCGCGCAGCCCGTACCCGTTCGCCGGATACATCCCCGTCCGCGGCGCCGGCGCCAACGCATCCACGCACGCCATCTTCCGCGGCTCCCCGCCCCATCCCCACGGCCACGGCGCCCCGCGCACGCCGCCGCGCGCCGCCCACTCCCACTCCGCCGACGTCGGGAGCCGCACCGTCCGCCCCTCCCGCTTCCCGAGCCACGCCGCATACCCCTCCGCCTCCGCGCGCGACACCTCCGACACCGCCGCCCGCCGCGACACCCCGCGCCGCACCTGCCACTTCCCGTCCTCCCCCCGCTCCAGCTGCGCCGTCTCCGCGAACCCCGCCGCCCCGCCGTCGTTCAGCCACTCCGCGAACTCCCCCGCCGTCACCTCGCACCGCCCGAACTCCAGCGACGCCCCGTCCCCGCCCGGCACCGGCGGCACCCCGCGCCACGCCCCCCCGCAGCCGCCGCACAAAAGCGCCAGCGCCACCAGCGCACCTGACCATTGATCGCCCATGCCTCGTCCACTCGTCGTTTCGTCGTCTCGTCGTCCTCCAACCATTCAACCGCATCCGGCTTTGACAATCCAGCTGAAATTCGCATAATGGCCGTCGAACCATCCAACCAAGGATCGACCGATGACTGCGAAAAAATCCAAGTGCTGCGGTAACCATTCCAAGATTCTTCTGCCCATCCTCCTAGGCATCGTCCTCGGGGCCGTTGCCGGCTTCACCGCGAACGGCTCCGCTCCTGACGGCGACAAGCCCATAGCGACCTTTGCCGACTGGGCCACACTCATCGCCCTCGGATTCGGCACCGCCTGGTTCGTCTTCTCCCAGTCCACCGCCCTGCGCATCTGCCTTGCCGTAAAATCCAATCCTCTCCCCGACGACCTTGAAGTCTCCGACCGCTCCATCGCCGCCGAGCGTGCCACCGCTCTCACCGGCTGCTCCCCGCTCCACTCCCGCCTCCGTCACCTGCTCGCCGCCTGGGGCGCCGGTGCCACCGGCCCCCAAGTCACCGCCATGGCTTCCGCCCAGAACGTGCGCGCCCAGGCCGTACTCGCCGCCGAAACCGCCGCCGTTGCCGCCATCACGGTACTCTCCGGTGGCTTCGGCGCCGCGCCCTGCCTCCTCCCCGCCGGCAACGTAATCGCCGCCCTAGTCCTCTTGAGCGGCATCGTCCGCTTCCAGCAGACCGCCTGCATTGCCGGCTACATCGAAGGCCACCTCCTCGCCCGCATCGGCAACGACACCCCGGCCGCGGCCGCCGCCGACTTCGCCAAGGCCGCCAAGGAAGCCGCCTCCGCCTCCGCCGACACCCTCGCCGCCGCGCAGGAAAAAGCCTCCGCCCGCCTCGCGCAGGCGCAGGACGCCATCGCCAAGCAGCTCGACCGCATCGCGGGCCTCGCCTCCACCATCGACCAGACCCTGCAGCTCCAGAAGTCCGTCGACGGCACCCTCAAGGGCGTCACCGCCGCCGAAGAATTCAAGTCCACCCTCCTCGAACTCAAGCGCCATCTCGCCGACTCCGACCAACTTCTCAAGAACGCCGCCCGTCCCCGCACCCTGCGCCTCGTCGAGAACCCCGGCGAAGACTGATTCTCCCATGGAAGCCCCTTCCCACCCGGCGGCGGAGCCCACTCCGCCGCCGTTTGTTTCCCCCGCCAAGCCCCTAGATCCTCTAGCTCCTCTAGACAATCTAGGAACTCTAGACCATCCAGCGCCCTTGCCTCCCGGCCTCTACCTCGTCGGCACCCCCATCGGCAACCTTGAAGACATCACCCTGCGCGCCCTCCGCGTCCTGCGCACGGCCACCTGCATCCTGGCGGAAGACACCCGCCACACCCGCCCGCTCCTCGACCGCTACGCCATCCACACCCCGCTCCTCTCCCTCCACAAATGGAACGAGCGCGCCCGCGGAGCCGAAATCCTCACCCGCATCCAATCCGGCCAATCCCTGGCCCTCGTCACCGACGCCGGGATGCCCGGCATCTCCGATCCCGGCGCCCGCACCGCCGCCGCCGTTCGCGACGCTGGCTTGCCCGTGACCGTCATCCCCGGCCCGAGCGCCGTCACCTCCGCCATCGCCCTCTGCGGCTGCAGCAGCACCCCCGCCTTCCGCTTCGAAGGCTTCCTCGACCACAAGACCGCGACCCGCCGCCGCCGTCTCCGCGAACTCGCGGACGAACCCTGCCCCGTCGTCTTCTACGAATCCACCCACCGCATATCAAAACTCCTCGACGAAGTCGAAGAAGAGCTCGGCCCCGACCGCCGCCTTTTCATCGCCCGCGAACTCACGAAGAAATTCGAAGAAACCCTCCTCGCCCCGCCCCCCGCCCTCCGCGCCCACTACAAAACCCACTCCCTCAAGGGCGAATTCGTCGTCATCCTCCTCCCCGCCTGACAGCGGGGCGGTGTCAGGCGGAAAAACTGCATTTCCCTCGTCTGGCGGAGGGGTAGGGCGGGCAGTCCCTGCCCGCCAGTGCAGGGGAAGTTGCCAGAATGGGGTGGACAAGCGCGGATGCTGGAATCCACCATGAGCCATGCATCCGCATCTCCCATTTCTCGGAATGCAAATCCCTGGCATCGGCGGCGACGGGACTCGCCGCCCTATACCATGTCGCCCTCATGCAACATGATGGTCTCCCGCTGATCACCCCAATGGACGGCGCAAATCGGGGATGAAAACCTGAAAGGGGAGGGGACTCCCTCCATTCGGCAGAACTCAGAAGCGGTAGGAGAAGCCGTACACCACGAGGTGCTTCTGTTTGGCGCCGTCGTCGTGGAAGTTGGAGTTCTCCCACGTGTAGGTGTAGTCGAGATGGCGGGAGAGGCGGCGGGAAATGGGGCGGGCGTGGCCGGCGGTGTAGGTCAGCGTGGTCGTGTGCTCGGTCAGTTCGTCGGTGTCGCCGAGCGGCGTGTCCATCTTGTATTCCGCCGTGAAGCCCATGTGCAGGTGGGGAATCAGCAAATCCTTGACGTTGAAGTTGTAGGTGTAGGTGATCGTCTCGGTGTCGGCATTGGAGCCGAAGGTCTTGCGCGGTTCGAGCGAGGCGCCGGCCATTTGTGAAAGGTAGGCGTTGATGGTGTGGTTGAGGTTGACGTTGATGGTCGTCTTGACTTCGTCTTCGTTCTCGTCGTTGGTCCAGTCGAGGCTGGCCGACAGCGTGAGGTCCCGCGACAGGCGCCACTGGTCGGAGGCCGAGAGCTCGATTTTCGGCTCCCAAGTCGCCTTTTCGTCGTCTTCCTTGGTGTCTTTCGAAGAGGCGCCGGCGAAGTAGGTCACGACAGGCAGGGACCGCAGGAATTTCGGGTGCACGTTGCCGGAAACACCCAAATCCAGCGTGGTTTCGGTCGTGATTTCGCCCGACCGGATTTGCTCTTTCCGATCCCATTCGTAGCTGGCGGTCAGGGCCATCCAGGAGGTGAGGTCCAAGAAGACGGCGCCGGTGGCGTCCAGCTCGTCGTTGTCGCCGTCTTTGTCTTTTTCCTCGTCGTGGCGTTCGCTGGTCCAGGAGGCGTCGCCCGTCATGCGGAAGCGGTACCAGTTCCAGGCGAGGGAAAGGGAACCGAGATACGTGTTGTTGGGGTCACGCTCGGCGCCGCCGGGACGGTAGGTGGATTCCGAACTCTCGACCGAACGGGTGGCGGAAGCCATGCCCCCGAACTGGAGGCGGGGGGCGGAGGCCTGGAAATTGATTTGGCCGGCGAAGGTGAGGGTGTCTTGGTCGTCGCGGCGGAAATAGTCCATGTAGGACGCGGACCCACTCAGGCCGAGGGTCGTGTTCGGGCGCAGGTGCTTGGGCTGGATGCCGAGCGAAATCGTCGGTGCCCAGTAGAAGTCGTCCTTGCGGAGGGTTTCGCTCTCCTCTTCGGGATAGGAGTCGTCGACGTTGCTGTCGTAGGCGAGATCGACGCCCACCGTCGGGACCAGCAACCACTCGCCGAGGCGCAGTTGCGCGAAGGCCGGGCGGGCCGCACAGAATCCCGCGACCACGGCGCAGACCGCCGCGCAACGGAGAAGCGCGGCGAAGCGCCCGTTGCAGCGTGTGCGGGAAGTGCGGGGTTGGTCCATGCGGGGCATCCGGTGCGGGGGCAAACTATCAAGAGGGCCAAGGGAGGGGGCTCCCTTGGCTCACGTCCGTCCGCTCAGCGGGCGCCCTTGTTGGGGTTGTATTCCTTGACCGCGCTCGCGGCGGAGCCGCTGAAGTCGCCGGGTTCGCCCCACTGGACGACCTTGCCGTTCTCGAAGTAAATCCAGTACACCTTGGGTTCCCACGTGAAGACCGGCGGCAGGTATTCCCAGACCTCGGACCATTCGTCGTCGTTGTACATCTTGGCGGCGCGGATGGCGAAGGGCTTGCCGATGGCTTCCTGCACTTGTTCGGGTTCCATGCCCAGCTGCAACCGGCTGATGTCCACGTTCCAGGATGCGCATCCGCTCATCATGACGGCCAGCAACGCACCGGCGACCAAACCTTTGATTGTCCGCATAGTCTTCTCCGTGTATGACCGGACCTGCCGCGGCCCGGTGGCTTTATTCCTCTATGCCACGGAATCTTTCCCGTGGCAAGGCCGAAGATGGGTGTCCGGCCGGTTTTTTCATGCCTTCAGGGCCCGGATGATTTCGGGGACGACCTGGAAGAGGTCGCCGACGATGCCGATGTCGGCCACGCCGAAGATGGGCGCGTCGGGGTCCTTGTTGATGGCGATGATGGTGTCGGACGAGTTCATCCCGACCAAGTGCTGGATCTGCCCCGAGACGCCGCAGGCGATGTACACCTTGGGGCGCACGGTCTTGCCGGTCTGGCCGACCTGGTGGAAGGCGCTGATCCATCCGGCGTCCACCGCGGCGCGGCTCGCGCCGATGGCGGCCCCGCCCAGGGCGTCGGCCAGTTCGCGCAGGAGGGCGAAGTTCTCGGGCTTGCCGAGGCCGCGGCCGCCGGTGACGATGATCTCGGCGTCGGCGACGTTCTTTTCGTTCTCCATGGCGTGGACGGTTTCGAGGACGCGCACGGCCGGCGCCTTGAGGTCGAGGGTTTCCTTGACGAGTTCGCCGGTGCGGCCGGGCTGCGCGGGGGCGGCCTTGAAGACTTTGGGCCGCACGGTGGCCATCTGGGGCCGGTGGTCGGGGCACTCGATGCAGGCCATGATGTTGCCGCCGAAGGCGGGACGGGTCTGGAGGAGGCGCCGGGTGGCGGGGTCGATGTCGAGGCCGGTGCAGTCGGCGGTGAGGCCGGTACGGACTTCGATGGCGACGCGCGGGACGAATCCGCGCCCGATGGTGGTCGCGCCGGCGAGCAGGGCCTCGGGCTTGTATTTGCGGACGAGGGCGGAGAGGGCTTCGGCGTAGGCTTCGGCGGTGTAGGCGGCGAGGGCGGGGTGGTCGGCCAGGATGACGCGGTCGGCGCCGTGCTCGAAGAGCGGGGCGGCGAGGGCTTCGACGCCGCTGCCGAGCAGGACGGCGGTCAGCGGCACGCCGAGTTTTTCGGCGAGCACGCGGCCTTCGCCGAGGAGCTCGAAGGAGACGCCGTGGAGGGCGCCCTCGCGCTGTTCGGCATAGACCCACACGCCGCGCCATTCGGCGAGGTCGATGCCGGCGGACTTCTTTTCGGCGGCCTCGATCTTCAGCGCGCCGACGGGGCACGCCTCGGTGCAGGAGCCGCAGGCGGTGCAGGCTTCGTTGGCCTGCGCCTTGCCTTCGGCGTCCAGGGAAAGCGCGCCGAAGGGGCACTGCGCGGCGCACGCGCCGCATCCGATGCATTTTTCACGGTCGATCAACAGTCCCATGGGATGCCTCCGGTCAGACGAGTTTGCGGTTCTTGAGTTCGGCCACGAGCTTCTGCGCGGCCTCGGCGGGTTCGAGCCCTTCCCACTTGGCGCCGCCGGTCTTGGCGGGCGGCGAGAAGATGCGCACGACGTGCGTCGGCGACGCGGCCAGCCCGAGCAGGGCGGGGTCGGCGCCGGTGGCGGCGGCGGTGGTCGGCTCGATGGCGAGCTTGCGGGCGGCCATCTTGCCGCGCAGCGACGCCATGCGCGGGACGTTCGCCTCCTTCACGACGGTCAGCGCGCACGGCAGCGGCGCTTCCACGACGTCGTAGGCGTCCTCGGAGACGCGCTCGACGGTCGCGGTCTTCCCGTCGGCCGCGATTTCGCACTTGCGCACGCACGCGACGCACGGGATGCCGAGCCAGTCGGCCACGCCCGGCCCCACCTGCGCGGTGTCGCCGTCGATGGCCTGCTTGCCGAAGATCACGAGGTCGGGCGCCCCCAGCGAGCGTACGGCGCACGAGATGGCGTAGCTGGTGGCGAGCGTGTCGGAGCCGGCGACCGCGCGGTCGCACAGCAGCAGCACGTCGTCGGCGCCGCGGCCGACGGCCTCCTTGAGGATGTCGGCGGCCTGCGGCGGGCCCATGGTGAGGGCGGTCACGCGCGTGCCGGGGTGGGCCTCCTTGAGCTGGAGCGCCATTTCGAGGGCGTTCTCGTCGAAGGGGTTCATGATGGATTCCACGCCGTCGCGCACGAGCGTGTTGGTCTCGGGATTGATCTTGACCTGCGTGGTGTTGGGGACCTGCTTGAGGCAGACGACGATGTGCATGGATACCTTCTTTCTGTGCGCGCGGTGCGGCGCCGCGGGGTGCGTCAGGCCTTGGCGGCGCCCGCGTATTCCTTGTTCAGGGCCAGCCCGATGATGTCGCGCTGGATCTGGTTGGTGCCTTCGTAGATCTGGAGGATCTTGGCGTCGCGCATCATCTTCTCGACGGGGTACTCCTTCATGTACCCGTATCCGCCGAGCACCTGGACCGCGTTCGTCGTGACCTCCATCGCCATGTCCGAAGCGTACATCTTGCACATGGCGGAGAACTTCGAATAATCCTTGGCGCCCGAGTCGATCGTGCGGACCGTCGCGTACGTCAGCGCGCGCGCCGCCTCGATCTTCGTCGCCATCTCCGCGAGCATCCAGCTCAGGCCCTGGTTCGCGATGACCGGGCGCCCGAACTGCTGGCGGACCTTCGCGTAGGAGACCGCTTCGTCCAGCGCCCCCTGCGCCAGCCCGATCGCCTGCGCCGCGATGCCGGGACGCGACACGTCGAACGTCTTCATCGCCCAGATGAACCCCGTCCCCTCGCGCCCGATCAGGTTCTCCGCCGGCACCTCGCAGTCCTCGAAGATCAGCTCGCGCGTCGCGCTCGCGCGGATGCCCATCTTGTTCTCCTTCTTGCCGAAGCTGAACCCGGGCGTCCCCTTTTCCACGATGAAGCAGCTCACGCCGCGGGCCCCGCGGTTCTTGTCCGTGACCGCGAACACGCAATACACGTCCGCCTCGCCGCCGTTGGTGATCCACTGCTTCGTCCCGTTGAGCACGTACTTGTCGCCCTTCTTGACCGCGGTCGTGCGGATCGACCCCGCATCCGAGCCCGCGTTCGGCTCCGTCAGCGCATAGGCCGCGAGCTTCTCGCCGCGGGCGATGGCGGGCAGGTACTTCTTCTTCTGCTCCTCGCTGCCGCCGATGAGGATGGGGTCCGACCCGAGCCCGTTGGCGGCGAAGGACACGCTGACGCCGATGCAGACGCGCGAGAGCTCCTCGACGGCGATGATGTTGGGCAGGCTGTCCCCGTCGAAGGTCCCGCCGTAGGCCTCGGGGATGTAGAGGCCCATGAGGTCCATCTTGCCGAGCTCGCGGAGGAGATCGATGGGGAAGATGCCCTTTTCGTCGAGTTCGGCGCGTACGGGTTTGACGCGCGTCTGTGCGAACTCGCGCATCATCGAGCGGATTTCCAGCGCCAGTTCCGAGAGTCCGTAATTCAGTTCGGCCATGTTGATACTCCTTGTGCAACCGTGTGTTTTCGCAAGACTATGCCAGAAACCCTTTCCCCATGCAAGCCATCGCCCGCCCCCCGGCCGCCCGCCGCAGGCCCCGGAGTTTTCCAATGATTGGAAAAAAAATTTCCAATGGTTGGAAAAATCCGTCCGTTTCTTCCAATGATTGGAAAAAATTTCCGTCCATTTTCCAATGAATGGAAAAAATGTTTCCAATGGTTGGAAAAACCGCGCGGCGGTCGGGGAGCGGGCGGGCGCGGCCGATGGAGCCGGTGCACGGACGGGGTTGCGGCGGCGGCGGGCAGGAGACGGAGCGGGAGGCGGTGATGCATTTTCATGTCTGGAAGACGGCGAGGGGCAGGCCGCGTAATCCAGGGAGGGCCGGGGGGCGCGTTCATGGGAGGGGATGTCGGGGAAAATGAGAGGAAATGTCAGTATTTTCCGTAATTGCAAAAGTGAAAGGGATGCGGATGGGAAGAGAGAGGGAAGTGGGGAGGGAGGTGAGGCAGGGAAATGGATGGGACAGCGCCGATTCCGCCCCGGGGGAGGGCGGAGGGGGGCGGGTTGTCAGGGCGCGGCGCGGCGGAGGTAGGCGGCGTAGGTTTCGCGGAGGCCGGCGGGGAAGGGGGTCTGGGGGGACCAGCCGAGGGTGCGGAGGGGGGATGCGTCGAGGCGCTTGAGGGGGGCGCCGTCGGGTTTGGTGGAGTCGAAGACGAGGTCTCCGGGGTAGCCGACGGCTTCGCGGACGGCGGCGGCGACTTCGGCGATGGAGAGGTCGGCGTCGGGGCCGATGTGGACGATGCCGTCGGCGGCGTTCCAGCGGTCGGCGAGGAAGAGGCAGGCGTCGGCGAGGTCACGGGAGTGGATGAAATCGCGGCGGGCGTGGCCGGTGCCCCAGACGGAGAGGGAGGGTGCGTTGGCGGCCTTGGCGGCGTGCATGCGGACCATGAGGCCGGAGACGACGTGGGCGTTCTCGGGATCGAAGTGGTCTTCGGGGCCGTAGATGGTGGAGGGGACGGCGGCGAACCAGCCGAGTCCGTGTTCGGCGCGGACGGCGGCGCAGTAGAGGATGCCGGCGAGCTTGGCGGCGGAATACGGGGCGTTGGTGGGCTCGAAGGGGCCCGCGAGGAGGGAGTCGGGGCGGAGCGGCTGCGGGGCGTCGCGCGGGTAGCAGCAGGAGCTGGCGAGGTAGAGGAGGCGCGGAACGCGGGCGTGCGCGGCGGCGCCGAGCAGGTTGCGGACGACGGCCAGGTTGGACTCCATCAGGCGCGCCGGATGGGCGCGGTTGAGGGCGATGCCGCCGGATTCGCCCGCGACGGCGAACACGATGTCCGGCGCGGCCGCGCGCAGGGCGTCGTCGATGGCGGCGCGGTCAGTCCAGCCGGCGGTGTCGGCGGCGGAGAGGGTCGTGTGCGGGAGGCCGCGGCGGGCGGCTTCGGCGGCGAGGGCGGCGCCGGCGAGGGTTTCGGTGCCGGCGACGAGGATTCGGGGGTTGTTCGCGTTCATGGGGGCATGGTAGCATGCGCGGTTGCCATGGACAAAGCCAAACCCACCGTCGTCTATCTCCACCGCTATCCGCCCGAGACCGAGGCCCTGCAATGGCCCGCGCTACGGGAGTTCGCCGCCGCGCTGGCGCCGGACTACGAACTCGTGTACCTGTGCATGGGGCCCGCCGGGGGGAAGCGCGACGAATCCCTGCGCGCGATGATGCGCGTGGAGGAGCTGCCGTGGACGGTCGACCAAGCCGACGGGCGCGACAAGTGGCGGAAGACGCTGAAGTGGTACGGGGCGATGGGGCGCCTGCTCCGGCGCATCCGGGAGCTGCGGCCCGCGGCGGTCATTTGCAAGGAGACGCTGCCGCTGATTCCGGGGAAGGTGGTCGCGCTGGGGCTTCCGACGATCATCTCGACGAGCGATTGGTGGTGGTCCATCCTGCTGGGGGGGAACGGGATGGGACGCCGTTTCGCCGACTGGATGGAGGCGCGGGAGGTGCGCAGCTGGAACCGTCCGAACGTGCGGGCGACCGTCGGGACGCACGCGGAGGGGCGGCTCCTCGCCGCGAAGGGGCTGGACGGATCGCGCATCACGGTCGTGCCCGCCGCGCAGAATCCGGGGGTGTTCCGTCCGCTGGAGCCGCGCCCGGCGAAGGAGGAGCTGGGGCTGGACCCGGCGCTGAAGCATTTCGCCATCTGCGGCATCATACGGGGAGGGAAAGGCTACGACCAGTTGCTGGATTGGTGGAAGTCGGCCCTGGCGCGGCATCCGGACTGGCGGCTGGTCATCATCGGCGGGGCGGGCGGCGAGGACTGGTGCAAGCGGGAGATCGCGAAGCGGGGCTTGCAGGATGCGGTCATCATGACGGGATGGCTCCCGACGAAGCAGGACGTCAACCGCTGGCTGAACGCGATGGACGGGGTGCTCGCCCACCGCCGCAATTCGCCGGACAACCAGGGCATCGTGCCGAGCGCGTTGTTCAACGGGCTCTCCACGGGGCGCCCGGTGGTGGCGAGCGGGCTGCCGGGGATGGCGGAACTGGTGCGGGACGGGGTGGACGGGTTCCTGTACCGCCCGGACGACGGGGATTCGTTCGTGGCGGCGCTGGAGCGCGTGGTGGCGGACCCGGCCGCGGCGGAGGCGGTGGGGGCGGCGGGCGCGCGGCGCGCGGCGGAGAGTTTCGATCCGCGCGCCTCGGCGGCGGGGATGCGGGCGCTGGTGGACGGGCTGCGGGGGGCGTGAAAAGGAAAAGGTCCCGCGACGCGGGACCTGCAGGGCCGGGATGGGGGGGGCGGCTCAGTCGCCGAGGAGGCGGCGCTTGAGGCGGACGGCGGTCATGGCGCGGATGTGGTCGCGGGCGGCGGGGCCGAACTTGCGGGCGATCATGTCGAGGTAGCGGGGGTTCGTGAAGTAGGTCTGGAAGGCCCAGTCGCGGAAGGCCAGCACTTCGGCCGGCGACAGGTGCTCGGTCGGCAACGGCTGGAAGTTGTAGCCCTGCTGCGCATAGCCTTCCCAGTCGGCGGGGAGCGGGGTGCCGTTGGCCAGGGCTTCGTCGTAGAGGTCGGAGCCGGGAGGCGCCATGGTGCAGAAGAAGCTCGGGAAGGCGCAGTTGAGCTCCATCGCGAAGTTGAAGTTGGACTGCATGGTCTCCCAGTCGTCGCCGGGGAGGCCGAACATGAAGTTGGCGCACAGGTCGATGCCCGCTTCGTGGATCTTGCCGACGACGCGGCGGATGTCCTCGCGCGCGTAGTTGCCCTTGTGGGCGAGGTGCAGGACGCGCTCGTCGGAGTGCTCGATGCCGAGCTTGAACCAGTTGAAGCCGGCGCGCTTGAGCAGGCGGAGCTCTTCCATGGGCATCTTGTCGACGCGGTCCACGCGGGCGAAGGCGCAGAAGTTGAGCTTGTATTCGCGCTGGAGGAGGGCTTCGGCGATGGGGAGGTAGTGCTTGGGGTTGAAGACGTAGAGTTCGTCGATGAGGTTGACGTGGCGGACGCCGTAGCGGCGGGCGAGGATGTCGAGCTGCTTCATGGTCCACTCGGGCGACCAGTAGCGGATGCGGCGCTCGCCGAAGGTTGCGTGGATGGCGCAGAAGGAGCACTGGTAGGGGCAGCCGAGGCTGGTGAAGAGGCCCGCGCAATGGGTGCGGGTGGGGAGGTCGGAGAGGGCGAGCCAGTTGAAGGCGCGGTAGCCGCCGCCGTCGATGGGCAGGAGGTCCCAGGCGACTTCGTCGAGTTCTTCGCTCAGGTTTTCGATGTTCGGGGCGCGCGGGTTGTGGCGGATGCCGTCGCCTTCGCGCCACCAGAGGCCGGGAACGGTGTCGAGCGGGTCGCCGCGGAGGAGGCCTCGGAGGGTATAAAAACCTTCGCCTTCGGCCACCATGTCGCAGGCTTCTTCGCGGAGGGTGCGCTCGGGAAGGCAGGAGGGGTGCCAGCCGGTGAGGATGAGCGGCAGGTCGGCCTGGCGATTCTTGATGGCGCGGCAGAGGCGGCTGACGCCGCCCATGACGGGGGTGCAGGTGTTGGCCTGCTGGCTGTAGACGACGATGGCGTTCAGGCGGGCCTTGCGGGCGACGACGGCATCGACGGTCTCTTCTTCGTCGAGGTTGAGGACGTTGGCGTCGAGGGCGGCGACGTCGAACCCCTGCTTGCGGAGGTAGCCGGCGGTCAGCAGGAGCCAGAAGGGGGGCTCGACGGCGGAGAAGTCCTTGGAAAGGTCCTGGTAGACGCGTTTCTTGGTGCCGCCGATGTTGATGAGGAGGATGTCGGGTGTCGTGCTCATGGGGGGCCTTTCGTTGGTCAGGTGGCGTGCCAGGCGCGCCGGCAGGCGTCGGCGATGCCCGCGGCATCGAAGCCGCAGGCGGCGCGGAAGGCGTTGCGGTCGGGGTTGCCGAGGACGAATTCGTCGGGCGGGCCGAGGCGGACGTGCCGGATCGGGAGCCCGGCGGACTGGATCCAGAGGGCGACCTGCTGGTGGAGTCCGCCCTGCGGGCAGCATTCCTCGGCGCAGACGAACGCGGTGTGTCCGGCGGCGGCGAGTTCGGCCAGCATGCCCGTGTCGAGCGGGCGCAGGGTGTGGAACTGGCAGACGGTGGGCGATATGCCGTCGGGGGCGAGCCGCTCCAGGGCGTCCAGGGCGATGGGCGCGGTTTCGCCGGCGGTCAGGACGGCCACCTTGCGTCCGGAGCGCAGGATGCGGCCCTTGCCGAGGACGATGGGGGAGTTCGCTTCGTATGCGGGTTCGCCGAACTTGCCGATGCGGATGTAGGAGGGGCCGTCGAGGCGGACGAGCTGCGGGAGGAGGTCGTGCACTTCGTGCGGGTCGCCGGGGGCTACCAGCGTCATGCCGGGGACCAGCCCCATCAGCGCGAAATCGTCGGGCGCGTGGTGGGAGACGCCGCTCTGCGCGTAGCAGTAGCCGCCGCCGGCGCCGACGAACACGACGGGGAGCCGGGGGTAGCCGACCGCGAAGCGGATCTGCTCGAAGGGCCGCGCCGTCATGAAGCTCGCGATGGAATAGGCGAAGGGGCGGAAGCCGACGCGCGCCATCCCCGCCGCCGCGCACACCACCTGCGCCTCGGCGATGCCGACGTTGACGTAGCGGTCCGGGAAGCGCTCGATGAAGCGGTCGAAGACCTGGAAGCCCAGGTCGCCGGTCAGGATGGCCACGCGGTCGTCGGCCGCGGCCAGCTCGGTCAGGGTGTCGACGAAGGCGCGTCTCATGGCACGTCCTTGTGGATGGGCGCGGCGTCCAGCTCGGCGAGGGCGCGGGCGAGATCGTCGGCGGAGGGTTTGCGGTAGTGCCAGACGACGTCGCCTTCCATGAAGGAGACGCCCATGCGCGTCTTCGCGACGATCGCCGTGGGGCGTCCGGGCGCGAACGGCACGCGGGAGAGGGCGTCCACGATGGCCGCCATGTCGTGGCCGTCGAGGGTCTCCGCCGCCCAGCCGAAGGCGCGGAACTTCGCCGCGAGGTCGGTGTGGCCCATCAGGTCGTCGCTGCGGCCGACGGCCTGGATGCCGTTGTAGTCGACGATGGCGAGCAGGTTGCCGAGCTTCCGCGCGGCGGCGAACATGGCGGCTTCCCAGACGCTGCCTTCGTTGCATTCGCCGTCGCCGAGGAGGACCGCGACGCGGGCGGAATCGCCGCGCAGGCGCAGGCCGTAGAGCATCCCCGTGGCGACCCCCAGGCCGTGGCCGAGGCTGCCGGCCGACATTTCGATTTCCGGCAGCGCGTGCTCGCACGGATGGTTGGGCAGCGGTCCGCCGGGGTGGTTGTAGAGGGCGAGGGATTCCTTCGGAATCCGCCCGCACGCCGCGAGCATCGCGTAGAGCGCGGTGCAGCCGTGCCCCTTGGAGAGGATGAAGCGGTCGGCGGAGCGTCCGGACGCGGCGTCCGCCGGGCGCAGCCAGCGGCGGTGGAGCGCCACGAGCACGTCCGCGTAGGTCATCGAGGCGCTCAGGTGTCCCTCGCGGCCGTCGAACGCCATCTGCATGCAGGTGGCGCGGATGGCGCGGGCTTCTTTTTCCAGTGGTTGCAGGTCGTCCGTCATGGTCAAGGTTGGCAATATAGGGGGCCGTCCGGCGGAAGCAAGCGGAAAAGGGGCGTGCGGGGCGGGGGCTACTCGAGCGAGTTGAGGATGCCGCAGAGGCGGTCGACGGCGGAGAGGGGGAGGGAGGGGTAGTTGCCGATGTAGTAGCCGTAGAAGTGGACGTGGTCGACTTCGGGGAAGAGGCGCGGGAGGTCGGCCTTGGGCGGGGCGATGCCTTCGAGGTAGGGCTGGCGGAGCTGGTTGCCGCCGCCGGCGTTGCCGCGGCGGAATTCGATGCCGTTCGCGCGGAGCAGCGTTTCGAGGCGGTCGCGGAGGGCCGTGTCGGGCTCGCGCAGGACGACCGGGAAGGCGTAGTTGACGCTGCCTTCGACCTTGTAGCCGGTGCGGTAGAGGGCGGGGTCCAGGAGCGAGAGGAAGCGTTCGAAGTTCTCCGTGCGGCGCGCGTTGTTGGCGTCGAGGCGCTTGAGCTGGCTGCGGCCGATGACGGCCGGTATCTCGTGGCTGCGGTAGTTGCAGGAGGGATAGGCGAAGATGAACTGCGGGTTGAGGTCCGGGTGGGCGGCCTCCCAGCGGGCGCGGACGGCCGGATCGGTGGCCTCGCGCACCATGCCGTGGCTGCGGAGGATGCGGCAGGTCTGCCAGAATCCGTCGTCGTCGGTGCAGACCATGCCGCCTTCGATCGTGCTCATGTGGTGGGCGAAGTAGAAGGAGAAGTTCGAGGCCAGGCCGAAGGTTCCCGCCTTGCGGCCCCGGTGGGTCGCCCCGTGGGATTCGCAGACGTCCTCGATCAGCGGGATGCCGCGTTCGCGGAGGACGTCCAGCAGGCCGTCGTCGAGCCCGTCGAAGCCCTGGGCGTGGGTGAGGAACACGGCGCGGGTGCGCGGGGTGATGGCGTCGATGGCGCGGCGCGGGTCCATGGCGAGGGTGCGTGGGTCGATGTCCACGAACACCGGCGTGTGCCCGGCGGCGAGGACGGAGGCGATGTCTGAAACCCAGGTGAGGGTCGGCACGACAACCTCGCCGGGGCCGCGGAGGTGCCGCAGGGCGGCCATGGTGATGAAGTTCGCCGAGGAGCCGGAGTTGACGAACACGCTGTGGCGGACGCCGAGCCAGGCGCTCCATTCCTCCTCGAAGGCGCGCACGTTCGAGGACTGCGTGAGGATGGGGTCGCCTTGCAGGAACCCGATGACGGCGGCGCGGTCTTCGGCCGTGATGTTGTTGGCCATGAGCGGATGGGTAAAGGTCATTGGGGCGCCTCCTGGGGAATGGTTTCGGCGTAGAGGATGGTGGAGCCGGCCGTGTCGATGCCGAACGGGACGTGCAACAGCGAGGCGAGGGCCTTCCGCACGGCCGCCCGGCGGTCGGGTTCGACGTACAGCAGCAGGAAGCCGCCGCCGCCGGCCCCGGCGATCTTTCCGCCGAGGGCGCCGGCCCGCCGCGCGGTCTCGTACATCGCATCGATTTCCGGGGTGCTGACGCGCGAGGAAAGCGAGCGCTTGAGTTGCCAGGTTTCGTGGAGCAGGCGGCCGAAATCGGCCAGGTCGCCGTTGCCGCGCAGGATGCGGAGGCCTTCGGGGACCATCGCCGCCATCTCCGAGAGTTCGCGTTCCCGGGCGGGGATGTTGCGCAGCTGCTCACCCACCACCTCCGAGGAATAGCGGGAAAAGCCGGTGAAAAACAGCATCAGCGAGCGCTGGAAGGCGTCCAGCCGCTCCGGCGGCAGGGTGACGGGTTCGACCGCGATGGAGTCGTCCGCGGTGAACCGGATGTGGTTGAGCCCGCCGAAGGCCGCGGCGGTCTGGTCCTGTGAGCCGACGCGTTCCCCGCAGAGGTCGCGCTCGACGTGGATGGCCTCCGTGGCCAGCTGCATCGGGGAGGGGGCCGGATGGTCCAGCAACCGGTGCAGGGCGTTGAGAAGGCCCACCGCGAAGGAGGAACTCGTGCCGAGGCCGGTCATCTTGGGCAGGTCGCCGTCGTGGTGGATTTCGACGCCGTCGGAAATGCCGAGGAAACGGAGGCCTTCGCGGACGGCCGGATGGCGGATCGCGGCGTTGTCCGCCACGTCCTCGATGAGCGAATAGACCACGCGGGAGCGGTGCTTGAAGAAGGGGGGGAGCCAGCGGCAGGTGAGGTAGCAGTAGCGGTTGATGGCGGCGGAGAGGACGGCGCCGCCGTGTTCGCGGTACCAGGCGGGATAGTCGGTGCCGCCGCCGAAGAAGGAGAGGCGGTAGGGGGTGCGGGAGATGATCATTCCCGCGCCCTCCGACGGGGGGCCGCCGCGTGATGGATGTCGGGGGTGTGCATGCCTTCTCCTTACCACACCCGGTGCGGGGCGGGAAGGGAAAAGGGGCGGGAATCAGAGTGCCGGCGGGTTCCGGCGGAGGGCGGCGAGGGCGGCGTGGTGGGTGCGGTCCAGGCGGATCGGGGTCAGGGAGACGAAACCGTCGCGGAGGGCCTGCAGGTCGGTGCCGTCGGGATCGCCCAGCTCCACCAGGTCGCCTTGCATCGTCCAGCAGGTCCGGCCGGCGGCGTCGCGGACCGGCGTGTAGCGTTCGATGAAGCGCGACTCGCCCATGCGCGAGAGCCGGATGCCCCGGAGGTCGGCGTAGGGGACGTTCGGGATGTTCACGTTCCAGAGGGTGTCCGGGGTGAGCTGCAGTCCGCCGGACGCCACCTGCTCCACGATGCGGCGGGCGACGCGCGCGGCGGTTTCCCAGTACGGGTCGGCGAAGGTCGTCAGGGAGAAGGCGATCGCCGGATAGCCGAGGATCAGGGCTTCGGTGGCCGCGGAGACGGTCCCGGAGTAGAGGACGCTGATGCCGGCGTTGGGGCCGAGGTTGATGCCGCTGAGGACGAGGTCGGGGGGCGCGGGGAGGAGCTGGCGGATGCCGATCTTCACGCAATCGGCGGGGGTGCCGCTGACGGCGGTGCCGAAGGGGGGGGCGGGGGGGGCGGGCCAGGGGTCGGCGTAGAGGGGGCGGTCGAGGGTGATCGCCTGCGCGATGGCCGAACGCTCGCCGTCGGGCGCCACCACGTGGAGCGTTCCCAGTCCGCGCACGGCGTCGGCCAGGACGCGGATGCCGTCGGCCTGGATGCCATCGTCGTTGGTCAGGAGGAAGTTCATGGGGGCATCATGCCGCGTCGTGGGGCGGCTGGCAAGTCCGCAAAGGGCCCCGCCGCGCGCGGCGGGGCGCAGGCCCCCGGGGGAGTGGAAGGGGACGGGGAGAAGACGAAAAACGCGCCGCCCGGGATGGGGCGGCGCGGCGGGGGAGGGCCGGGGGATGGGCTACTTGAGGAGCGGCCCGTGGACGCGGGCGGCGACCTTCAGGCGCAGCGCGTTGAGGTGGATGAAGCCGGTGGCGTCGTCCTGGTCGTAGGCCTGCGTGGGGTCGGCGTCCATGGTGGCGATCTGCGGGTTGTAGAGGCTCAGCGGGCTCTTGCGGCCGGCGACGTAGATGCCGCCCTTGTAGAGCTTGAGGCGGACCGTGCCGGTGACCGTCTGCTGCGTGCGGTCGATCAGCGCCTGCAACGCCTGGCGCTCGGGGGCGAACCAGAAGCCGTTGTAGATCATCTCGGCGTAGCGCGGGATCAGGCCGTCACGCAGGTGCATCGTGTCGCGGTCCATCGTGATGGATTCCATCTGCCGGTGCGCGAAGAGCAGGATCGTGCCGCCGGGGGTTTCGTAGACGCCGCGGCTCTTCATGCCGACGAAGCGGTTCTCGACCATGTCCACGCGCCCGATGCCGTGCTTGCCGGCGAGGGCGTTGAGCTTGAGCATGACGTCGAGGGGCTTCATCTTCTTGCCGTCGAGGGCCACGCAGTCGCCCTTTTCGAAGTCGAGCGTGACGTACTCGGGCCGGTCGGGCGCGTCCTCGGGGTCGCGCGTGAGCAGGAACATGCCCTTGTTCTTGGGGGCGAAGGCGTCGAACCACGGGTCTTCCAGCACGCCGGCCTCGTAGGAGATGTGCAGGAGGTTGCGGTCCATCGAGTAGGGTTTCTTCGCGGAGGCGAGGACCTTGATGCCGTTCTTCACGCAGTAGTCGATGAGCTCCTGGCGGCCCGGGAACTGCGCGCGGTACTCGGCCATGCGCCAGGGGGCGATGACCTTGAGGTCGGGGTCGAGGGCGGCGATGCCGAGCTCGAAGCGGACCTGGTCGTTGCCCTTGCCGGTGGCGCCGTGGGCGATGGCGGTGCAGCCTTCCTTGTGGGCGATCTCGACCATGCGCTTGGCGATGAGCGGGCGCGCGATGGAGGTGCCGAGGTAGTACTGGCCTTCGTAGATAGCGTTGGCGCGCATCATCGGGTAGATGAAGTCCCTGGCGAACTCGGCGCGCAGGTCGTCGATGTAGATCTTCTTGGCGCCGGTGGCGAGGGCCTTTTCCTTGAGGCCGTCGAGTTCCTCGGCCTGGCCGACGTCGGCGGCGAAGGCGATGACGTCCGCCTGGTAGTAGTCCTTGACCCAGCGCAGGATGACGGACGTGTCGAGCCCGCCGGAGTAGGCCAGCAGGATGCGGGGCTTCTTGGCTTTGGTGGAAGCGGTTTTCGTGCTCATGGAGTCCTTTCGTGCAAGAAAAAGCGGGGCCGCGAGGGACCCCGCTCGGTGTTCGTTGGCGTCCTCAGTCGAGGGTGATGGCCTCGCAGGGGCAGTTGCCGGTGCAGGCGCCGCACGACACGCAGGTGTCGGCATCGACCTTGGCCTTCCCGTCGTCCATGCTGATGGCCTGGACCGGGCAGTCGGCTTCGCACGCACCGCAACCGGCGCACTTTTCTCTATCCACAACAGCAGCCATGATAAAACCTCTCTTCTCTTGTCGTTTCGGGGCTTGCACGGTCCCACGCGGAACCTTTCCCCACCTTTTACCGCCCCTCCGCGCGAAAGCAAGCGCAAACGTGCGGCCGCGCGAGTTTTCCAACGGAGTGGCCCGGCGAAGGACCCGTGTTCCCATTCGTGCGGAGCTTGGTTGGGCGGCGCATGGAAAGCCGGGACGGCCGGCCGCCGCTGCGCGGGAGCGTGGGAGAGAAGGGGGAGCGGGCGGAAAATCAGAAGAAGAGGTGGTCCATCCAGGCGCGGCCTTTGGCGGTGACGATCCAGCCGGTGGTGAAGGAGGAGGATTTCTGGATGTAGGCGCGGGCGTTGCGGCCGAGGACGCTTTCGTCGGCTTCGACGACGGCCTGCCGGGTGTTGCCCAGGAGTTTCAGTTCCATGGGGGTGGCGTTGCGGCCGGAGAGAGGGATGCCGCTCTCGCCCAGCGTGACGGTGATCGGGCCGCCGTCGTAGGGGGCGCCGTGCCAGAGGCCGGGGTTGCGGACGAAGAAGTCGGGGTTCTTGCCACGCAGGACCAGGGTCATCGCGGGCTTGAGGTGCGCGAGGTAGTCGCCGAAGGTCATGGCGGGGTCGTTCATGTGCGCCTTCCACACGTCGAGGGCGTCGACGCCGAAGAGGTTCAGGCCGTTGTAGAGGCCCATGGGGTTGGCGGTCTTCTGCTCGCGGGCGAGGCGGTCGTAGCGGCTGTTGAGCATGAGGCCGATTTCCCAGTGGAGGTGGGCGCGGGCCATGGGGATGCCCGTCCGGTCGTTGGAGGTGTTGCCCATGGTGGCGATTTCGTCGCCGGCGCGGACGGCGGCCCCGGCGCGCACGCCGAAGCGGATGTCGGCGAGATGGGCGTAGAGGGTGTAGACGACGGAGGTGACGACGCTGCCGTTGGCGCGCGTGACGAGTCCGAGGCTCGGGTCGGGGTGCTCGAGGACGATGTATTTGCCGTAGGAGGAGTTGCCGGCGACGGTGTTGACGTAGGCGACGCGGCCGTCGGCAACGGCGTAGATGGGGTCGGTCGGCACGCCGCGGTTGTTGCGCGCGGTGGCCGCGATGTCCACGCCTTCGTGGAAGCGCGGCGCGAGGCGCCCGTTGATGCTGCCGGTGCGGGTGGAGCCGAACATGGCGGAGACGAGGCGTCCGGAGCCGGTGGGTTGCAGGACGCCGGGGGCTTCGGGATGCA
>CACXEY010000201.1 GCA_902766695.1 uncultured bacterium | reverse complement strand
GGCGGTCCGGGGCCCCTCGGCTCGAATGTGCGCCCCTCCCCGCGCGACGGCATATGTGCCAAATCAAGACGATAGTTGGAGCATTCCAATCCGCTTTGAATGAGACAGCCGGGGCGTCCCCTGAGCCTCGTGGCTCCCTTGTGCCATGTGACGCATCTCTCCCTCATCCCCAGCACTCCTCATGGCTGGTTCCACTAAAATCCCCGAAGAGCTAAAACGATAGACAAAAGGGGAAAAACTCCGATTTGTCCGATGCCTGCGCTAACGCTCCGGCGATGCTTCCCAATGGCCTCCCAACAACGCGGGCAACGACGGATGCCCCGTGTCCTTGGCCTCCGTCGTTGCCCGCACGATGGACATTTTTCCCATTCTGATTCCCGGGCATTCGCGGAATCGTGTGCGGAGCTGTCCCAACGCTTCATCTACGGAATCGGAAAAATCTTCAAGGCGTGCGCAAGGACGGATGCCCCTCCCCGGGCATCCGTCCTTGCGCACATTGGAACATGAAGAAGAAGCGTTTGGAACGCATCGCCGGAGCGTTAGCGGAGGCATCGGACAAATCGGAGTTTGTCCGTTCCCCCTTGGGGACACAATGACATCCCAACCTGGACTGTTGTATCCAAAGTCACAAACCCGTCCTGAACACGGCCTTGGCCGTCGTCGGGGAGTTCGCCGGTGGCGCCGTTGCCGGGAGGGTTGCGCTTGCTTTGCGGGGACGGGGGTGGCAGTGTCGGAGGGAGGGGAGCCGGAATGACACATTCGAGCATGAAAAGACAGGATTCGGGGGACGGGGAACGGGTATAATGGGGGCGGAACAACGGAAGGAGCAACGACATGGAATGGCTGGCCTGCATCCGCAAAACCATCGGGTTCATCGAAGCCCACCTGCTGGACGACATCAATGCGCAGGATGTCGCGCGGCAGGTGCACGTTTCGCCGTTCCTCCTGCAGAGAGGGTTTTCCCTGGTGACCGGGTTCGGCATCGCGGAATACATCCGAAACCGCCGGCTCCACCTGGCCGCCATCGATCTGGTGCGGGACGGCGGGAAGGTCATCGACATCGCGTTCCGCTACGGCTACGAGACGCCGGAGAGTTTCGCGAAGGCTTTCTCGCGGTGCCACGGAGCCACTCCCTCGCAGGTGCGCAACGGGCAGGCCGCCGCCCGGTCGTTCCTGCCGCTGTCGGTCAACATCCAAATCCACGGAGGAAATGAAATGAAATGCAAGATTGCACCCATGTTCCCGTTCAAGGTCATCGGGTTCCAGAAGGAATTCGCCTACGAGGGTGCCTACGGGGAAATCCCGGCGTTCTGGGACGAAATCTGCGCGAAGTACGCGGCGAACGTCTATGCGGGGAACCCGCCGGCGAACCCGCACGAGAAGGCGCTGGTGGACAACTGCATCGGCGAGTACGGGGTCTGCATCGACGACGTCGGGGGCGGCCGGCTCCGCTACCTGGTCGCCGGCAGATACACCGGCGGCGTCGTCCCGGACGGGATGGCGCTGCACGAGTTCCCGGCCGGCGAGTGGGCGGTGTTCGACTGCCACGGGCCGGTTCCCGGCACCTTGCAGGCGATGAACACGCGCATCTTCAAGGAGTGGCTGCCTGGCAATCCCGACTGGGAACTCTCCGGCAACGCGACGATCGAGTGGTACGACTGCATCCACGGCGAGAAAACCGACCCCGACTACCACAGCGCCATCTGGCTCCCGGTGAAACGCAAGGCGGCGAAGTGACGCCGTCGGGGGGGGGCGGGGGGCTGTTGCGAAAACGGGACAAGGAGGCAAGGGGGGAACACCAATCCGCAGGGGGAAGGGAGGGGAAATGTTCATGGTGGGAAGGATGGAGGAAAACAGGCGTATTTGCCCGGTTTTCCCGTAATTGCAAAAATTGGGAGAAGGTACAAAAAGAAGATCCCGCGGGGGTTATAGTGGAAGCACCTCTGGAGTTCCACGAATGCAAGGCACAAGGAGGGCGACAGGACACTCCCCCCTCCGAGAGGGGGGTGGCGCGGCCATGGATGGGATGTCCATGGCTGGAAAAAGACAAGCAACAGGGGCTGCGACGGGGGGAGTACTGCGGGCGGCCGTCGCAGCCAAGCACAACTCTATTCCGGTAACAAAAACTCAAGCTCTTTGCGGATGAACCATGCGGAAGCATGCCTCGACGGCCACCCGCAGTACTCCCCCCGCCGCCCTTCCCATCCACTCCGAATGTGCACTCCTGCAACCGTCTTCCAGCGGGCGGCACCCCCCCTCTCGGAGGGGGGCGAATGCTTGCGCGAACCCCATGCCCTGAATGCGGCCCCCATCGTCCCGGCAACATCGTCACCATCCACTATCACCTCCGAAGAACCAAAAAACGCCCGCGGCCGTCAGGGGCGCGCGGGCGGGGGAGGGGGCTCTGCCGCCGGTCACTCGTGGTCGTGGCCGTCGTAGAGGAGTTCGCCGGTGGCGCCGTTGCCGATGCGGAATTCTTCGATGTGCAGGTTGCTGTCGGAGACGAAGGTGAGCTGGGTGCCGCAGCGGCGCTCGAGGTCGATGAGGACTTGTTCGTCTTCGCGGCGCAGGCGGTCCATGATCATGGGGTTCACCGCGATGCGCAGGGGCAGGGTCTGGCCCTGGTGGCGCTTCATGATCTCCAGGATGCGGCGCTGGATGCGGACGGACATGGACAGGGTCGAGAGGACCTTGCCGCGGCCGCGGCAGTAGGGGCAGTCGGAGTAGTTGGCGGCGCGCAGGGATTCTTCCATGCGCTGGCGCGTCATCTCGATGAGGCCGAGCTGGGAGACGGGCAGGACGTTGGTGCGGGCCTTGTCTTTCTGGAGGGCTTCCTTGAGGGTGCGGTGGAGGGCGGTCTGGTTCTTCTTCTGCTTCATGTCGATGAAGTCGATGACGACGAGGCCGCCGACGTTGCGGAGCCGCAGCTGCCGGGCGATCTCGACGGCGGCTTCGGTGTTGACCTGCAGGATGTTTTCTTCCTGGGTTTTGCCGCCTTTGTGCCGGCCGGTGTTGACGTCGATGGCGACCAGGGCTTCGGTTTCGTCGAAGTAGAGGTAGGCGCCGGACTTGAGCCAGACTTTCCGGCGGTACACGGCGTCGAGCTGCCGCTCGCAGTCGAATTGCTCGAAGATGGGTGCCGGGCCGTCGTAGAGCTTTACGCGGTTGCGCGCGCGCCGGGAGATGCGGGAGGTCATGTCGCGGATGCGCTCGAAGGTTTCGCGGTCGTCGATGACGATGCGGTCGATGTCTTCGGTGAGGGAGTCGCGCACGACGCGCTCGACGAGGTCGGGCTCGGAGTAGAGGCAGCAGGGGGCGGGCTTGTTCTTGATGCCGTCCTCGATCTTCTGCCACGTGTCGAGCAGCCCGCGCAGGTCGCGCACGAAGGAGGTGCCGCGCGCGCCGTCGCCCGCGGTGCGGATGATGAACCCGATGTTGGTGGGCATGGGCAGGCGCTTGAGGGCCTTTTTCAGGCGCTCGCGTTCCTTGGGGTCCTCGATCTTGCGGGAGACGCCCTTGAGCTTGGAGCCGGGCATCATGACGAGGTAGCGGCCGGGGATGGAGAGGTTGGCGGTGACGCGCGGGCCCTTGGTGGAGATGGGGCCCTTGGTGACCTGGACGATGATTTCGGAGCCGGGCGGGAAGAGTTTGGCCATCTCGCCGGGTTCGGCCTTCTTCTTGCGGGGACGGTTGGAGGCGATGCCTTCCTCGGCTTCGAGGCGGGCGGCGTCCTCGGGGATCATGTCCCAGTAGTGGATGAAGGCGTTCTTCTTCATGCCGATGTCGATGAAGGCGGCCTGGAGGCCGTCCTCGAGGTTCTGGATGCGGCCCTTGTAGATGCCGCCGACGATGCGCTCCTCGCTGGGCCGCTCGACGTGGAACTCCTCGAGGTGGCCGTCCTCGAGGATGGCCACGCGGGTTTCGAGCCGCTCGGCGTTGACGATGATTTCCCTTTTGACTTTCTTTTTCAAGACGATCCTTTTCAACCATTCAAACATTTCAACGTTCCTTGTCCGTGCGACGGTGCACGCAGACACTCTGCACCAGCCCGAATCCCGCCAGCGTGGACAGCAGGAACGAGCCGCCGCTGCTGACCAGCGGGAGCGGAAGCCCCGTGATCGGCAGCAGGCCGACCGTCATCCCGATATTCACAAATGCGTGGCAAAACAACAAGCCGGCAATTCCAGTTGCGAGCAGGCTGCCTTCGGGGTCGCGCGCCGCGGCGGCCGCGCGCAGGTAGCACGCGAGGAGCACCGCGTACGCGGCCAGCAGCAGGCACGCGCCGATGAACCCCGTCTCCTCGGCGATGACCGGGAAGATGAAGTCGCTGGGCGAAACCGTGCGGGGCAGGAAGCCGAGCACGTTTTGCGTCCCGTTCAAAAACCCTTTTCCGTAAAGCCCGCCGGAGCCGACCGCGATGGCCGACTGCAGCGCGTTCCAGCCGGAAGAAAGCGGATCCCGCGACGGATCCAAAAACGTCAGGATGCGCTCCCGCTGGTAGTCGCCGAGGACGAACCAGCCGAGGGGGGCGCACGCGGCGCCTGCGGCGCCGATGGCGAACAGGTGGCGCCAGGCGGCGCCTCCGGCGACGAGCATGAAGAGGACGGTCGGGGGGATGACCATGGCCGTCCCGAGGTCCGGCTCCTCCAGGATGAGCAAAAACACCGGCGCCGCGAGCAGCAACGCCACCGCCACGAAGGCGAAACTCCGCTTTCCGATCGCCCCCCCGCCGAGCACCCGCGCGAGCAGCACCACGAGCGCGACCTTGGCGAACTCGCTCGGCTGCACGAGCGCCGGGCCGACCTTGAGCCACCGCGACGCCCCGTACACCCGCACCCCGGCCACCAGCACCAGCGCGAGCCCCCCGACCGCGGCGAGCCATAGCCACCACGCCCCGCGGATCCAGGCCCGGTAATCGCAGAGCGCCAGCACCACCGCCAGCACCCCGCCGACGATGCCCCACTGCACCTGCCTCCCGAACCACGCCCCGGCGATCCCCGTCTCCTCCCCGCGCCACGACGCCGAGTAGATGAAGCACAGCCCGCCCGCGAGCAGCCCGGCCGCCGCCGCGACGGCGAGCCAGTCCTGCCCGAGAAAGAGGTGCCAGAGGCGCTGGAGGTGTTTCTTCATCTCAGCTCAGGCGCGGGCGCCCTGCGGGCGCAGTGAAAAGTGAAAAGTGACAAGATTCGGTGGTCGATTGCAGTCGAATGCAGTCGCCAATCCGGGAACCCGCCGGGATGCGGTCTGTGGGGTGGGCTTGCATCGCGGGCTCAGACGGGGTTGCGGCGGAGGAACTCGTCGAACAACGGCACGGTGAAGGCGACGAGGCCGTGCGAGGGGCTGTAGATCATGCCGCGCTTGACCAGGGAACTGCGCCGCGGGCCCAGCGCGTTCACCGATATGCCGAGGTTCCGCGAGATGTCCGCCATGCGGATTCTTTCGCCCCCGATCTGCGACATCGCGCGGAGAAACGATTTCTCGCTCGGCGTCAGCCGCTCCATGCGGACCCGGAAGAAGTTGCCGTCCAGCTGGCGGGAGACAATTTCGTCCACCATCTCCGCGTCCGTGGCCGTGACGGGGCCGCCCTCGACGAAGTTCCAGAGCTGGTAGCCCCATTCCTGGATGAAATACGGGTACCCGCCGGAGCGGCGGTACACCGTGTCCGCGGCCGAGTCCTCGACTTCCACCCCCGCGTCGAGAAACGGACGGCGGATGGCCAGGACCGACGCCTCCTTCGAAAGGGCGCCGATGACGGGATAGGTGAAGAGGCGCTCGGCATAGGACTTCGCCTCCCCGGCCAGACCCGGGAGCGTCGGGAGCCCCGCCCCCGCCATCGCCAGCGGAAGGCCCAGCTGCTGGATGCGGTGCAGCGCCATCACCAAGGCCCCGAACTCGGGCTCCGTGACGTACTGGATTTCGTCGATGAGCAGCACGACGCCCATCTGCCGCTCGGCGGCCGCTTCCGCCACCGCCACCAGCAGTTCCGTCAGGTCGAACTGCAGGTCGCCCGAATCCGCCCGGCCCGTCGCCGGTTCCAGCTCGAATCCCACGCCGCCGAAGCTCACTTTGATGGTGCCGAGGAAGTTGCGGAGGACGGAAAGGCCGCTCCGGACCTTCGCCCCGGTCCCCTTCATGCGGTCGAGCTTGAGCAGGGCCAGGCGCAGCGGCGAGGCCAGCATGGCACCGAGGGAGCGGGCTTCCGAGGCTTCCAGGTAGATGGGCAGGACGTTTCCCTGCCGCTCCGCCATGTGCACGATTTCGTTGAGCAGGACGGTCTTCCCGACGCCGCGCAACCCCGTGAAGAGCAGGCTCTGCACCGACCGGCCCGTCGGGAGCCGCCCGAGAAACACCCGGACATCCCGGAAGATGTCCTCGCGGCCCGCCAGTTCCGGCGGCCGGGACCCGGCATTCGGGGAAAAAGGATTGATGATGTTATCCATTGGATGGCTCCGCCTCGGAACAGGATGGCTGGAAGCTACTGCATCCTTGGACATTGTTCAACACTTTTTTACACATGGCACAAGTGTGGAAAAGTCATGGCGGACGTGGAAGAGTGCGGTAGGAAACAGGATGGACGAGTGCCGGGGTGTGGTGCGCCCGCGGAGCGGGCGGGACGTGGGTGGGGAAGCGGGCGGGCCGCCCGCGCTCCGACAGGGGCGGGGGAAAACGCGATTGCATTCGACTGCAGTCGATTGCAGTCGAGAGAGGGGGGCGAAATCAAGGTGCCGGTTCGTCGGCGGGCTCGTCGTCCGGGGCGTCTGCGGCGGGCTCGGGCTCGGCGGGGGCGGGCTCGGGCTCGGCAACGGGCGCGGGGGGTGGTGCCGGCGCGGGCGCCGGTTCGGGGTCGCCGAGGCCGTCGACTTCGCGGAGGATCTGGTCGAGCATGCGTTTGGCCTTGGGGGCGACGGTGGAGCCGCCGGAGGCGCCGTCTTCCACCAGCATCGCAAAGGCGTAGCGCGGGGACTCGTAGGGGGCGAAGCCGATGAACCACGTCATCTTGCGGCCGGCGCCCTTGATGCCGTATTCGGCGGTGCCGGTCTTGCCCGCGACCGTCACGTAGGGGAGGCGCGCCCGCTTGCCGGAGCCGTCGGCGGAGTTGACGACGTCGCGCATGCCTTCGCGGATGGCCGCGATGTGGTCTTTTTTCCACGCGGGCTGGTGGGCGGCCAGGGCGGCGGGGACTTCCTGCAAGGTGCCGGCGGCGGTGCGGATGTTCAGTACGAGCCGCGGCCGCCAGAGGGTGCCGCCGTTCGCCAGCGCGGCGCAGTAGAGGGCCTGCTGCAAGGGGGTCACGAGGAGGGCCCCCTGGCCGATGGCCTGGTTGCAGGTGTCGCCGTCGCGCCAGCCGTCCTTGAGGCGGCGGCGCTTCCAGTCGGCGTCGGGGACGAGGCCCGCGCGCTCGGCGTCGAGGGCGATGCCGGTGGGCTCGCCGAAGCCGCACGACCGCGCCATCCGCTGGATCGCCGGCGCGCCCGCGAGGAGGGCGGCGTGGAAGAGGTAGACGTTGCAGGAGTAGCGGACGGCGTGGCGCAGGTCGATGGTGCCGTGCCCCCAGCTCTGCCAGCAGCGGAAGACGGCGGTGCCGAGGTCGAAGCGCCCGGGGCAGTCGAAGCGGGTGGCGGGCGTGACGGCGCCCTCGCCCAGCGCGGCGAGGAGGGTCACGGGCTTGAAGGTGGACCCGGGGGCGTATTCGCCCAGCGCGGCGCGGTTGAAGAGGGGGCGGTTGGTGTCGGAGAGCATCTGCTTCCAGAGGTCGGAGGGGATGGAGGGGACGAAGGCGTTGGGGTCGTAGCCGGGAACGCTCGCCAGCGCCAGGACGTCGCCGCTCCGCGGATCGACGACGACCGCCGCGCCGCGCTCGCCCGCGAGGGCGTCCTCGGCGGCCTTCTGGATGCGCGCGTCGATGGCGAGGGTGACGGTGCCGCCGTGGCCGGGGGGGCGCTGGGAGACTTCGTCGAACCGGTAGCCGGCGACGTCGACCTGCAGGTCCAGCCGCCCGCCGTCGGAGGCCTGCAGGACGCCGTTGCAGCTTTTTTCGACGCCGCTGCGCCCGGTCATCTCGGGGAGGTAGAAGTTGTAGCGCTCGGGGTTGCCCTCGTCGTCGAGGGGGACGGGCAGGTTGGTTTCGGCGGCGCGCCCGATGTAGCCGAGCAGGTGGCACGCGAGCTTGCCGCCCGGATAGACGCGCACGGGCTCGACGGTCAGTTCGGTGCCGGGGAAGGCGTCGGCGTGCTCGGCGTAGCGGGCGATGGCCGTCTCGTCGAGGTCGCGCCAGGCGACGAGCGGGAGCGGCGTGCGGCGGTTGAGGTGCATCTTGACGTCCTGCGCGGAGAGCATGCGCGGGCGGTCCATCGTCTCGGCGAGGCGGTCGAGCACGAGCCCCACCTGGTCGGCCGTCGAGCGCGAGCGGCTGGATTTGCGGATTTCCTCGGGATAGACGGAGAGGCAGTGGCTGGGACGGTTCTCGGCCATCGGCACCCCGTTGCGGTCCAGGATCGCCCCGCGGCTGCCCGAGAGGCGCACGCTCCGCAGGCTCTGGCGCTCCAGGCGGCGCTGGAAGTCCCCCTCGCGCGCCACCTGCAAGGTCCACAGCCGCGCCACCAGAACCCCGAAGAGCACCAGCATCGCCAGCCCCAGCACCGCGATGCGCCATACGTGGATTTCCGCGTTGGTGCGGACCTTCTGCATCAGTCGCGGTCCTCCCAGATGCCCAGGAGCCGCTCCATCCAGCGCATCGCCGCGAACAGCAGCGGCACCGTCGCCGCGCCGAGCAGCGCCGAGCCCGCGACGCGGCGGCCCACGGCGTCGGCGCCGGCGAACTCGATGCCCTTCGCGCGCAACGTCAGCGCCATCACGCCGGTGGCGACGGCCGAACAGAGCGCGCCGGCGAGCAGGAGCGTGCGGATCTTGTCGGTGCGCAGCGGGATGCGCAGGAGCATCGCGACGGCGCCCGCGGCCAGGAAGGCGAGCGCCGACGTCCCCAGCGGCGCCAGCGAAAGCGAATCCGCGAGCAACGCCGCCAGCAGCACCGCCGCGAAGAACCACCGCCGCTTCTTGTTGTACGCCGCGTACAAAACCACCCCCAGCAGGAACGGGAACGACGGATGCCCCATGTGCCGCCACGCCGGCGCCAGCGCCTGCAGCGTCCCGCACGCCAGCAGCCAGAAGAGCAGCCAAAGCGCCGTGAAGAGCCCCGCCATCATCCCTACGGCTGCTCCTCCGCCGGCTCCGCCAGCTCATCCTCCGGCGCGTCCGCGAGGTCCGCGAGGCCGTCGGCCCCGCCGTCCGACGCCTCCTCCGCGGCGGCCAACTCCGCCGCGGCGGCCAGGTCCGCGGCCGTCGCCGAAACGAACACGTATTCCAGCAAATCCAGGTTCGCCGCCGGCTCCACGTCCGCCACCTGCTCCAGCCCCGACGCCTCCGGCCGCACGTTCCGCACCGTCCCGACCAGCACCCCCTTCGGGAAGAGCCCCCCCATGCCCGAGGTCACGATCTCGTCCCCGTCCCGCACGTCCGCCTTCGGCGAAAGATGCACCAGCCGGCAGAACGACTCCCCTCCGCCCAGCCCCCCCGTCCCTTCCACCACCGCCGACGCCCCCGTCCGCTCGATCCGCACCGACACCTTGCACGCCGGGTCCGACAGCAGCAGCACGTCCGCCGTGCGGTCCGACACGCTCACCGTCCGCCCCGCCAGCCCGTCCGCCGTCAGCACCGCGCGCCCCGCCGCGACCCCGGCCCGGCGCCCCTTGTCGATGCGCGCCGTGTTCCACCAGCCCGTACTGTCGCGACCGATCACCTCGCACGCCACCAACTGACTCGGCTGCGGCCGCTGCAGGAAACCCAGCTGGTCCCGGAGCTTGCGGTTCTCCTCCTCCAGCTCCCGGGCCACGCGCAGCTCCCCGCGCAGGTACGCGATCTCCTCCGACAGCGCCCGGTTCTCCAGCGCCAGGTCCCCGATTCCCCGCACATACCTCCACGTCTCGCCGAGCTCCCGCATCCCCCCGCGCACCCCGGCCTGGAGGGGACTCACCCCGTCGCGGATCGCCCCCTTGACCCTCACCGTCGCCGACTCCGGAAGATTCATCACCGCCAGCACCCCCAGCGCCAGCACGCACAGCGCAATCCAACCCCGTTCCTTCACCGCTCACCCTCCTGCAAAAAGTTTCCAGCGATTGGAATAAATTTTCCCCGGTTTTCCAACGATTGGAAAAAATTTTCCGCTTTTTTCCAATGATTGGGAAATTTTTTTCCAATGGTTGGAAAATCCGCCCCGATTTTTCCAATGATTGGAAACTTTTTTTCCAATCGTTGGAAAACTCCCCGCCGCGCCCCTGCGCAGGGGATGGGCAAGGAGAGCTGGAGGAGAGCGGTCATGGTTCCTCCTTGAATTCCCAATGGCCGGCTTTCCGGCCGCCGACACGCACGAGGCCCGCCTTGGTTTTCAGCGCGCGGATGTGGTAATTGACACCGTCGCGCGTCAAGCCCGTCCGCTCCACGATTTCCCTGATGGAAATGTCAGGATTTGCGGCCATCAATTCCGCGATTTTGCGGGCCGTGCCCTCCACTTCTTCTTTTCGTGCAGTCTTTAGTTTAGTCTTTTGTGTAGTTTTTAGTGTAGTCTTCGTGGCGGTCTTTGTGGTAGCCGGCTCCGCCTTTTCCGGGCGGAACAGGGTCACTTTCACCCCGCCGCAGGTCGACTCGAAGAGCGGGGCGGGCAGCCCCGCCGCGGCCATGCCCCCGCGGATTTTCTCGATGCCGCGCCCCCAGGCCTCGATGAATCCCGCCCGATAGAACGCCGCGGCGAGGTTCCGGTTGCGGGGACGCGACGCATGCGCCCCCAGCAGTTTCTTCACGGTGTAGCCTTCCGGCAGGTTGCCCTCGTTCCACAGCTCCACCCGGTCGCCGCGCACCTTCATCTGGATGTGCGCCCCGGCGTAGTCCTTGTGGATGATGCTGTTGAAAATCGCCTCGCGCAACGCATCCTCCGGAATTTCCAGCGGCTCCACCCGTTGCAGCCCCTCGTAGTGGATGGGGGAAACCAGGTACTTCGACCGCAGGATCTCGACCACCCGGTCCGTCATCTGCAGCAGGTTGCCTTCCACCGAATCCTGGAACATCAAATCCGCCTCGCCACGCCCGAAGCGCCCGATGCGGAACACTGCCCCCGGGAAGAACTTCTGCGGATTCTTCCCGAACAGCAGCACCGCCGCGTTCTTCAAGTTGCCGTCCCCGTCGAACAACCCCAACGACTCCAACACCCGCCGCGCGTCCATGCGCCCCGCTCCATGCCCGCCCAAACGCCGGGCCCCGGCCGCCTTTTCCGTGAAATACCGCACCGCCCCCCGGTCGATTTCCTCCATCCCGGCCCCCTCGCAGGGCATGTCGTCCCAGGAGCGCCCCATCTTGCGCAGGATGAACTGCTGGAGGGCGAGGCCCGTCAGCTCCTGCTTCGTCGTTCCCGAGCGGTAGTGGCAGACGCCGTGGAAGAGCACCGGCACGGGGCTCGGCTTCACCCGGATTTCCAGCGTGTCGCGCCCGTCGCGCCGCACGAGGTCCACGTCCGCCACGATGCCCAGCAGCGACACCACCTTGTTCGGGATGTCTTCCAGCAGTTTCCGCGCGTTGTCCACCCCCACCGCGTGGCCGGCGTCGTCCACCCCCAGCACCAGCGTGCCGCCCTGCGCGTTCGTGAACCCGCACAGTTCCTTGAGGAATTCGTCGCGCCAGACGCGCTTGAACTCCACCATCTGCGATTCGCGGGCGGCGGTGGGGGCGGAGGGCGGGGACATGGAAGGGCGGCGGGTCATGGGGCGGCTAGAGTGAGACGCGCAGCAGGGGAAGGCAAGACAAAGACGAGGAGGTGTCGAAGTTCAGGAGTCCGAGCTGGACGCCGCAGAGGGATTCGGTGGCTTCCCCCGCGCCGCGGCACGCCGCGACCGCCCCCCGCCCGCCCTTCGGGCGCGGAAGGCAAACCGCAGAATCGAATGTCCGGCAATCCAAGTCCATAACCCCCGCATCCTACCGATTCCCCCGACGCCACCGCAAGGGGGAATCTTCCCCGCGCGGAAAATCCCGCCGCGGACGCGCAGAAGCGCGTCCCCCCGGTGCCCCCCCGGGAGGGTCGCGCTTCCGCGCGACCATGCGGCCGGGACCGCGCCTGGAAAGCGAAAGAAAAACCAGCCCCGCCAACGCGGAAAACAAGCGAAAATGCCAATGTTTTCCATAATCTCACGCCTCCCTCCGCCCCGCCCCCGGCGAAACGGAATGGCGGGCGGCCGGACCGCCCCCCCCGTGCGCCCCATGGTGGGGCGAGCCGTCCCCGCGAGCCGGACGCTTGGGATGCGGCCGGGAGAGAAGTGGAAACCCACTGGGGGAACTTCGCAGAACCAGAAGCCACTCTTCCCTCCCCCCCGTGCGCCCCCGGGAAGCGTTTGCCGGGCGTTTGCGGGGCACGAAAGCCCCTCCCTCAAACTCCCCCCCAAAAACACCTCCGTGCCTCCTTCCTCCGACCCCTCCGTGTTTGCCGCCGCAGGCCCGTTTCCAGGCGGCGGATCGTGCATTCTGCATTGTTTCTTGACGACTTTCGGCAGAAAACATAGAGTCGCGTCCATGGAGGCGCCTGCCTGCCGCTTCCATCCGCAAGCCAACAGAAAGGCCCCGCCATGTGGACGATATCCGAAGTCAAAGCCAAGGCCCGCGCGGCCTTCAAGGCCAACTACTGGCCCTGCGTCGCCGTGGCCTTGCTGGCCGGCGCCACCATGGGCAACTGCAACTTCCGGTTCAATGCCGGGGATTTGCCTTGGACGCCGTCCTCCCCATCCGTGTCCTGCGATGCGGAGTCACCGCCCGCCGGCGGAACAGGGGACGCGCAAGCCCCGGCCGGGGAGGGCGGCGAGGTCGAAACCCGGTCTGCCGGAACCGACCGCATCCCTTCCGGCCCGGCGTGGTGTCCGGCGAATCCCGGCGCGTGGGTGATTGTCGCGGCCTTTGCCCTGGGCATTCCCGCCATGGTCCTCCTGCGGCTGCTGCTGCTCAATCCGCTGGCGGTGGGGTGCGCCAACTTCTTCCTGCGCAACACGTCCGAAAAGGCCGATTTCAATGCCGTAGGCACCCCCTTCCGCAGCTGGAAGCGGGTCGTCCGGGGGATGTTCCTCCGCGATTGGTACCTCTTCCTCTGGAGCCTGCCGGCGCTGCTTGGCCTGGTGGGGCTGGTGCTGTGGGGGGTGGTGCTCCATGCCTCGCCACGGCCCGAAATCCTGGCCGCGTGCGGCGTGACCGCGTTGCTGTGGATTCCCGCCGCCGTCAAAAGCTACTCCTACCGCCTGGTCCCGTACCTCCTGGCCGACGATCCGGCGCTGTCCGGCCGCGAAGCCATCGACCGCTCCCGGGCGCTCATGGACGGGAACAAGGCGCGCGCGTTGCTCCTCGATCTCTCCTTCGCCGGCTGGATCCTCCTCTCCATCCTCACGCTCGGCATCCTGCTGGTCTTCCATGCCGGCCCCTACATCCAGTGCGCCAACGCCGGACTCTACCGCGCCCTGGTCCCGCCCCGCAGCGGGCCCGCCGTCCCGCCGCCCCTGCCGGACGGCCCCCGGCGCGGCGGCCGCGGACTGCTGTACGGCGGAATCGGCCTGGCGGCGCTCTTCATGGTCGCCTGCTTCGCGGCGATCGTCGCCGCCAGCGTGTGGATGTGCCGCGGCAGCGAGGCCACCATCGTGATCCGCGGCCAGTACGACACCCTGCCGCCGACCCCGGAAGACATCCGCCGCGAGTGGGGCGTCATCATCCACGACGTCCTGCACGTGGGCGAAGCCCCCGTGGCGGGAATCTTCCTCCAACCGTTGCGCGACGGAAACTTCCGGCTCCACGTCATGCGCGACGCGAAGGGGGCCCGCCACGTCTGCACCCGGACCGCGCAGGAGTACGCCCGCCTCAAGGCCGAGGGCGTCCCGCCCCGCTACCGCGGCCCCGACGACGACCTCTGGGCCTTCTCCTGCGGCCCTGAGCTCTTCCCCGCGCCACCGGCCCCGGCCCCCTGATTCCCCCTGCAACGCGGCCCTCTCCTCCTCCTCCCCCTCCTCCGTCCATGGTGCCGCCCGCCATGGGCGTTTTTCCCGCCGCGGACGCGCGGAAGCGCGTCCCTCCCCCCGGTGCCGCCCCGGGAGGGTCGCGCTTCCGCGCGACCATATTGCCTGCGGCGCAAAATACGGAGCGCGCGGAGGAAGGAGGCACGGAGTTTCTTGGGAGGGAGCTCTGCAGAACCGGAAGTCTCTCTTCCACTCCCGCCGCGCACACTGGACATCGTCAGGATCATTCTTTCGGATGTTTTGGGGTAGGGCGGCGAGTCCCTTCGCCGCCGCGTGCCAGCCATGCGCATGGCAAGCTTTGCTTTTGACTTCATGCCGCGCCTCTTTCGCAGGGCGGGCAGGGGACTGCCCGCCCTGCCCACCTGGGCACGACAAATACCTTTTCGCTGTCAGTTCCCCGCACTCCCTCCATTCGCGGTGGCGCGGCTGGAAGCCGCACCTCCGGAAGCCAAGCACTGCTTGTGCAGGAAGTTCCTGCCCGATTGTCCATTCCGCATTCTGCATTGTTGTGCATTCCCCGCCGAAAGAGTACAGTCCCGCCCATGGACGCGCGCGCCCCGGCCGCATCCATCCACAACCCAACCGAAAGGACCCCATCCATGACCGCTTCCAACCGCTACGCCATCGGCATCGACTTCGGTGGCACCTCCGTCAAGCTCGCGCGCGTCTCCGCCGACGGCGCCATCGAGCAGCGCGCCTCCTTCGCCACCGCCGGACTCGACGGCGTCCGCGGCTGGCTCGACGAAGCCGAGCGCCACGTCCGCTCCCTCGTCGATTCCGCCGGCGAAGGCCGCGACTGGGCCGGCGTCGGCGTCGGCGTCCCCGGGTTCGTCGACTTCGACCGCGGCTTCGTCTACGAGCTCGCCAACGTCCCCGGCTGGAAGGAAGTCCCCCTGGCCGACCTCCTCCAGCAGCGCTTCGGCAAGCCCGCGCGCATCGAGAACGACGTCAACGCCATGGCCGCCGGCGAATGTGCCCACGGGGCCGGACGCGGCCTCACCGACGCCGTGTTCGTCACCCTCGGCACCGGCGTCGGCGGCGGCCTGCTCCTCGGCGGCAAACTCTACCGCGGCGCGCACTCCATGGCCGGCGAGATCGGCCACATGACCATCGACATGCACGGCATCCGCTCCCCGATGGGCATCGGCGGCGTCGAACAGTACACCGGCAACCGGCGCATCGCCGCCTACGCCCTCTCGCGCATCGACGCGGGCGCCGACGGCGCCGCCATCCTGCGCGCGGCCGGCGGCATCCCCGACGACGTCACCCCCAAGGCCATCGCCGAAGCCGCGTCCGCGGGCGACCCCCTCGCGCTGGAAGTTTTCGACCACGTCGCCGACTGCCTTTCCGCGATGATGTCCTCCGTCGCCTACCTCATCCAGCCGCAGGCCTTCATCGTCGGCGGCGGCGTCTCCGCGGCGGGCGACATCCTCTTCGCGCCGCTCAGAAAACACCTCTCCGAGCGCCTGACCCCGGTCTTCTACGAGCGCCTCGAAATCCGCCCCGCCGCCCTCGGCAACGACGCCGGCGTCATCGGCTGCGCCTCCCTCGCCATGGCCTGAGGCGCCCGCGCCCCCCTGTCCCCGTCCCGCCGGGCGGCCCCCGTGCCGCCCGCTCCCTTTCAAAACAAAACAACCCAAGAAAAACCCCAACATGAAATCCTTCCTCTTCGCCAACATCCCCCTCAGCGTCGTCCACTTCATCCTCTTCGTCATCTTCGGCGGCTTCCTCGGCTGGCCCGGAACCGTCGTGGCGAGCGCCCTAGGCGCCGCGGGCAACAGCGTCCTCTGGTGGGCCGTCATGGTCCTCAACTCCCTCGTCTGGGGCGCCGTGATTTCCATCTTCATCGCCCCATTCCTCCGCAAGCTCCTCGGATGACGCCCCGCCCGGAATCCCCCGCCACTCCCCGGCCGCGCCCCGGCCAAACCTTCCGGGATGCGGTTCGGGAACAAGCCGCGCGCCTCTGGCGCCTCCAGTGGGCGGAGTTGGCCGTGTTGCTTGGGGCGATTGGGCTTGGCTTCTGGTTTGAGTGGGTGCGCCTCGCCGGTTTCGTGGCCTTCGTGGCGTTGCTGTACCTGTTCGTCCGCGGCTGCCGCCGCGTGAAATGCCCGGGTTGCGGCCACTGCCTGGCCTACCTCCTGGAAGACAAACAAGCCACGGGCCCCATGGCCGGCACCAGCACCGCGGGAATCCCCCGCGGCCCCATCTCCCGCAACGGCCTCCCGGAAACCCTCCACGCCTGCCCCTACTGCGGCCACCCCTTCGACGCCGTCCAAGACACCCCATCCTGATCCCCCCCCAGTCCCATCCGTCCCATCTGTCCCATGCGTCCCATCCTCCCCACTCCCAATCCCACTCCCAATCCCGATCCCCCTCCCTCCCCCCGCCGCGTCTCCCTCGCCCTCGGCTCCGGCGGTGCCCGCGGATGGGCCCATCTCGGCGCCCTCCGCGCCCTGCGCGAGCGCGGCATCGAAATCGCCGCCGTGGCCGGCACCAGCATGGGCGCGCTCGTCGGCGCGTTCCTGGCGGCGGGCCGCCTCGACGCCCTCGAATCCGTCGCGAGCACCCTCGACTGGCGGCAGCTCGCCCGCTTCCTCGGCGAATTCACCCCGTCCCGTTCCGGACTCACCGAAGGCCACCGCCTGCTGAAGGAAGCCGCCCCCCTCCTCCGCGCCCGGACCTTCGCCGACCTCGCCCTCCCCTACCGCGCCGTCGCCACCGACCTCGAAACCGGCGAAGAAACCGTCCTCTCCGACGGCCCCCTCCTGCCCGCCGTCCGCGCCTCCATCTCGATACCCGGACTCTTCACCCCCGTCCACCTCGGCGGCCGGTGGCTCATCGACGGCGGCCTCGTCAACCCCGTCCCCGTCAACGTCGCCCGCGCCCTGGCGCCCGGCCTCCCCGTCCTTGCCATCGACGTCACCCAAGGCATGCCCGCCGCCCCCGACTCCCCCTCCAAGGCCCCGCCCATGACCGACGTCCTGACGCGCACCATCCGCATCGCCGAATCCCGCCTTGCGGCCTACCGACGCGCCGAAGACCCGCCCGACCTGCTGGTGGAAGTCCCCGTCGGCCCCATCGGCACCCTCGACTTCCTCCGCGCCCCCGAAGCCTCCGCCCTCGGCCACGCCGCCACCCTCTCCGCCCTCGACGCCGCCGGCTGGTGAGGAGGGAACATTCGCCATCCGTCCTCCGGGAAGCGGCGCCGGAAGGGGCGGCCTATCGTCAGACCGGAACGGTTCGGGAATCATGGCGCCGGAGCATCCGCGCATTCCCTTTGCCAAGAATCATGTCCCGTTCGCGCGGCGGCGAAGGGACTCGCCGCCCTATCCGCGCTTCGCGCAAGGGATGTGCCCTCTTTAAAAATGTAGGGCGGGCAGTCTCCTGCCCGCCGGTACACGGAATCCCAATGCGGCGCGCCGCCGCAACGGCGCATTCCAAGCCGCTGCGTCGTCTTTTGCGTCAGCCCAGCCGCACGATGGAGGGATCGTAGCCTTCGGGCGTGGCGAAGCCGAGCAGGTTGAGGCACGTCGCCGCGAGGGACGAGATGCCGAGGCCCTCGATGCCGTCCGCGAGCTGCACCCGGCCGTCCAGACCCGGCGCCCAGACCACGGCCGGAACCGGATTGAGCGAGTGGGCCGTGCGCGCCTTGGGCTTGCCGGTGGCCTTGTCGATCTTGACGCTGCCGTCCTTGGCGTGCTCGTACATGTCGTCGCTGTTGCCGTGGTCCGCGCTGACCACCAGCACGCCGCCAGCCGCCTGCACCGCGGGAATCAGCCGCCCCAGCGCGAGGTCCACCGCCTCCATCGCGATGTGCACCGCGTCGAACACGCCCGTGTGGCCGACCATGTCGCCGTTGGGATAATTCACGCGGATGAAGCGGTACTTGCCGCTCCCGATGGCCTCCAGCAGCTTGTCGGTGATCTCCGCCGACTTCATCCAGGGACGCTCCTCGAACGGCACGATGTCCGACGGCACTTCGACGTAATCCTCCAGCTCCTCGTTGAATTTCTCCGCGCGGTTGCCGTTGAAGAAATAGGTCACGTGCCCGTACTTCTGCGTCTCGCTGATCGCCAGCTGCCGCAGCCCGGCGTCCGCCAGGTACTCGCCGATCGTCCGCGTGATGTGCGGCGGATCGACGAGGAACTGCTTCGGAATCCCCGCGTCGCCGTCGTACTGCATCATCCCGGCGTACTCGACGTCGGGCCGCGGACCGCGGTCGAACTTGTCGAACGACTCCTGCTCGAACGCGCGCGTCAGCTCCATCGCGCGGTCGCCGCGGAAGTTGTAGAGGACCACGCTGTCGCCGTCCACGATGGGTCCCAGCGGCTTGCCGTCGCGCTCGACGACGAACGCCGGCAGGTCCTGGTCCAGCACGCCCGGCTGGCGCGCGCGGAAGGCCTCGATGGCCGCCTGCGCGCTGGGGAAGCGCTCGCCTTCGCCTCGGACGTGGGTCTTCCAGCCGCGCTCGACCATCGACCAGTCCGCCTCGTAGCGGTCCATCGTGATGTTCATGCGGCCGCCGCCGGACGCGATGGCATAGTCGCGGCCGTCCGTGTTCAGCTCCGCCAGGAACGCCTCGAACGGCACCACGTATTCCAGTGCCGACGTCGGCGGCACGTCGCGCCCGTCCAGCAGCGTGTGGATGCGCACCTTCTGGACGCCTTCCTTCGCGGCCTGTTTGAGCATGCCCTTGAGGTGGTCCAGATGGCTGTGGACGTTGCCGTCGGAGAAGAGCCCGATGAAATGCAGCGTGCCGCCCTTGGCCTTCACGTTCGCGATCAGCTTCTTCCAGACCGCGCCCTCGTAGAGGCTGCCGCTCTCGACGGCCTTGCCGACGAGCGCCGCGCCCTGGTCGTACACGCGGCCGCAGCCGATGGCGTTGTGGCCGATTTCGCTGTTGCCCATGTCGGCGTCCGACGGCATCCCGACGGCGCGCCCGTGGGCCTTGAGCGAGGTGTGGACGCCGTTCGCCTTGAGCCAGGCCAGGTTCGGCATCGACGCCGACCGCACGTAGTCGCCCTCCTCGTACTTCCCGATCCCGACGCCGTCCATGATGACCAGCACTACGGGCCCCTTCGGCCCGGCAAACCCTTCGATCTTTTCCAGTTTCAGACTCATCTTGCTGTTTCCTCTCCGGGACCGCACCGGGTCCCTGCATTTTTCCCCAGTATGCCCCATCCCCGCCCCCGCCGCAAGTCCTTCCCGGACCTCGCTCCGCGACTGGCTCCTTGACACGCTACCGGGCCGGGCGCAAAGTCGCCGGGAGAACGGAAAGGAGAATATCCATGAACGAATTGATCAAGGCATTGGTATCGCAGCTCGGCGTCACGGACGATCAGGCCGCGAAAGGCTCGGGGCTGCTTTTCAAGGCCGCGAAAGAGCGTCTGGGCGGGGATTTTTCGGCCATCGAGCGGGCGTTGCCGGATGTCGCCCGGCTCATCCAGAAGGCGCCGGCGGCGTCGGCGGGCGGCGCCGGCGGAGGGCTCGGCGGCATGCTCGGCGGACTCGCTTCCGCGCTGGGCGGCGGCGGTGCCTCCCGGCTCGGTTCGCTCGCTTCGCTGGCGGGCGGTTTCGCTTCGCTCAAACTCTCCCCGGACATGATCGGCCGCTTCGTCCCCGTCATCCTCGATACCCTCAAATCCAAGGCGGGGCCCGACATCCTCAAGCTGCTGGCCGGCGCCCTGAAATGAGGTTTCCGCCCGGCACCCCCATTGGCTCCGCGGGGCGGGGCTACTTCAGGGGGATGCCGCGGGCTTCGAACCAGCGGGAGAGGGCGGAGGCGGATTCCGCGGTGAAGGAATAGTCGTCGGAGAAGGTGCGCCAGCGGAGCGCCTCGCCATGCTGCACGGAGGTGAGGGCGAGGCGTTCGCCGCCTTTCCACCAGTCGATGCCGGGATGGCCGCAGCACAGGCAACAGGCACCCGTGCTGGGGCCGTCCTCGAACCGGATCATCGCCGTGAAGGCGGCGACCTCGGCCGCGTTGGTGACGACGGCGAGGACGGGCTGGCGGTCGATTTCCTCTTCGGGCACGCAACAATCGAAGCCGCCGTCCCGGACCACGATGCGGTCGGCTTCGGCAATCCTCTTGAAGAAGTACGCCTTCTCCGCACGGGCGAGCTCCAGGAGGGATACCCGGATCGGCGCCTGGGTTCCGACGACGAAAACCATGTTCGTTCCGGCGTCCATGGAGAGGTTCGAGAGGGTGTCGGGATTGATGCCCGCCGCGCTGCAGTAGTTGAGGGCGAATGGCGGCCAGAGCGGCGGGAAGGGGCGCTTCTCCGAAGGTTCCCGCGAGAGTTCGCCCACCTTGCCGGAGGAATCGACTCGAAAGACAACCGTCTCGGCCCACACCTTCTTTTCTTCGTCCGATCCGCTGTCACGGAACGGATTCCGGGTCGCCCCATGGAGTGCTTCGCAGGTGAACAACCAGGCCGTGCCGCCGTCGGCATCGGTGACGGTCTGGATGACGTAGGGAGACAAGAGTTCGCCAGCTTTCCGGGGTCGGTCGTGCAGGAACCGTTTGACCGCCTCTTCCAAGTTGCGGGGCGGAGGCACGGGCTCGTCCGCGAACGCGGGAAGGGCGAGGAGCGGGAGGAGGAGCAGCAGCGGCAGGTGTTTCGTGGGGTGTCTCCTCGCTAGCGCAGGTCTTTGGCGCCGATCATGATTTCGTTGCCGATGCGGTTGCCGGAGTCGCCGTATTTTTCGTTGCCGAAGTTCTTTTCCAGCGGGTTGAACATGTAGTCGAGGACGTCCGTGATCCAGGCGCGCTCGTCTTCGTCTTCCGGCATGTTGTCGAGGATCCACGCCATGTTGTCGATCATCTTGTTGATGCCCGCGCCGTCGAGGACTTTTCCCGCCACGAGACGGTCCGCAAGCTCGGGATATTTCGTCCTGAGCTTGTTCTCGGCCCACTTGATGGC
>CACXEY010000200.1 GCA_902766695.1 uncultured bacterium | reverse complement strand
GACGGAGCCGCCGAGTGTACCCAAGGGGTTACCGATGATGACTGCCTTTGCGCCGACGGCGAGCTTGGAGGAATCGCCGAATACCGCCTCCCCACCCTCGCCTACCTCCGCGAAACCGCCACCCGCCACCCCACCGCCCCCGCCCTCCCCGACCTCATCCGGGCCCTCTCCGCCCCTCTCCCATAAGCGTCTGGCCGGGCGGCCCCCGTGCCGCCCTTCCCCGTCCCCCTTCCCGCCCCCGTCCGCTTCACATTTGAGATTATGGCAAACCTCCACATTTTCCCCCATTCATCCCCCATTCCCCCTCCCATGAAAAATCACCTCGTCCGCCCTCCGTCGCCCACTTCCGAAACCCGCTCTTGCATCGGAACACCGGTTCACATATCATTCCTCCCATGCCCCACCTCCAGACAGCCCCCACCCTCCGCGACAAGCTCGAGACCCTGGCCGCCGACGCCCAGTACGACCTCTCCTGCGCCTGCGGCACCACGCCCGACGACCACCGCCGCCGCGGCCTCGACGACCGCTGGCTCTACCCCGTCACCCTCCAGAGCGGCGGCCGCGGCCTGATGTTCAAGACCCTCCTCTCCAACGCCTGCACCAACGACTGCCGCTACTGCCCCCTCCGCGCGGGCCGCGACGCCGTCCGCCGCTGCGCCCTATCCCCCGAAGAAACCGTCCGCGCCTTCATGCCCTACTGGACCTCCGGCCGCGTCCTCGGCATCTTCCTGACCAGCGGCGTTCCCTCCACCCCCGACGCCGCGATGGACCGCCTCATCGCCACCGCCGAAATCCTGCGCCGCCGCGAACGCTTCCGCGGCGTCCTGCACCTCAAGATCATCCCCGGCGCCTCCGACGCCGCCATCGAGCGCGCCGTGCAGCTGGCTTCCACCGTGTCGCTGAACATCGAGACCGCCGGCGAGCGCCACTTCGCCAAGCTCTCCGCCCGCAAGGACTACCTGAAATCCGTCATCGCGCCCCTCAAGCGCATCGCCGCGCTGACCGCGCCCGGCATGCCGCGCGCCCGCGTCAAGGCCACGACCCAGTTCGTCGTGGGCGCCTCCGACGAAACCGACCGCGAGATCGTCCGCTACATGGGCGGCCTCTACGACCGCCTCCGCCTGCACCGAATCTACTTCTCCGCCTACCAGCGCGGCCTCGGCGACCCGTCCCTCCCCGGCGAAACCTCCCCCGCGACCAACGCCGACCTGCTCCGCCGCGAGCACCGCCTCTACCAGACCGACTTCCTCCTCCGCAAATACGGCTTTTCCTCCGCCGAGATCGGCTTCGATCCCGCCGGCAACCTCCCCCTCGACATCGACCCCAAGGAAGCCTGGGCCCGCGCCCATCCCGAACGCTTCCCTGTCCGCCTCCGCACCGCCACCCGCGACGACCTCCTCCGCGTCCCCGGCCTCGGCCCCCTGGCGGTCAAGCGCCTCCTGGCCGCCCGCCGCGCCGGCGCCCGCCTCCGTCCCGACGCCCTCCCCCTCCGCCGCGACCTTGCCTCCAAAGCCCGCCCCTGGCTCGCCGCCGAGTGACCGCACGCCTCCCTCCCCGGAACGCAAAAAGCCCTTGAAAACTTCGCAACTGCTGATTTTCAAGGGCTTCAAGATGGTAGAGGCGGAGGGGCTCGAACCCACGACCCGCTGATTAAGAGTCAGCTGCTCTTCCAACTGAGCTACGCCTCCAATCGAATTTTCATCTATGATAGCATGCAGATGCATATCGTCAAGCGCAGATTTCGGAAAATTTGCAGGCTCCGGTGACGGCGGAAAACGCGGTCGGCCCTTGCACCGACAGGGCGGTCGGGGCTCCGGTTGGTCCGATGCCTGCACGCCCAAACCTGGAATGTTGTATTCAACGGGTGTGTCAGGTGCCCCCCTGTCTGTTATCGGGTGCGACTGGCCCGACCTCCGGGCGGGCCGTGCGGCGGGATGGCGGCCCATGACGGCCCGCCCGGAGGTCGGGCCGGCGGGCAAGAAATCGCAAGGTTTTCGCCGGACAACTCCAAAGGCCCCACGCTGTCCTGCATCCGCCGTTTTTTTCATTCCTTTCCCCGGCGGAGGGATGTAGAATGTCCAAGCCATGAAAACCCGAGAAGACTACAACCAGTTTCTGAAACAAGTGCGCGAGGCGACCGGCATCGAGGCGCTGCGGCCCGACGAATCGGGGCTGGCGAGCGTGCGCGTCGATGACGCCTACAACGTCAACCTCCAGTTCGTCGAAGCGACCGGCAAGGTCCTCTGCTTCGTCGAAGTCGCGGAGCTGCCCCCCGACGCCCCCAAGGCCGTCTACCGAGACCTCCTCGCCGGCGGCCTCTTCGGCAAGGACACCGCCGGAGGACATTTCTCCCTCGAACCCGAGACCGAGACCGTCGTCTACAACTACTTCTTCGACCTCGACACCGCCGCCGCCGACATCGAGGACTTCGTCTCCACCATCGAGAAGATCCTCCAGCTCTGCGACCTCTGGGCCGAACGCATCAAGTCCTCCCTCTCCGGCGACGCCCCCGCCGCGTCCATCCCCACCCTGGACGCCCCCCTCCCGGGGTCCATGGTCTTCCACGCGTGAGGCGGACGGGTGGCGCGGGACGCCGGACGCGGCCCGCGCCACCCAGCCGCCTTCTCCCTCCTCCTCCGCCTCCCACCCCGAGCCTTTTCCCATGCCCCAACTCGAACACATCGAAGCGATCGAAAAGCGACTTTGGAGCGCGGCGGACACCCTGCGGGCGAACTCCAATTTCGCCGCAAACGAATTTTTCCTGCCGGTCATGGGGCTGGTGTTCCTCCGCCACGCGCATTGGCGCTACCTGGCGGTGAAGGACGAAGTCCTCGCCTCGCTGCCGGTCCGCGGCGGACGCCGCCGCGAGCCCACGAAGGAGGATTTCTCGGTGAAGGGCGCCGTCTTCCTCCGTCCCGAAGCCCAGTTCGATTACCTCGTCGCGCTGCCCGACTCGGCCAACCGCGCCGCCGCCATCATCCGGGCGATGGAGTCCATCGAAGCCGACTACGAGACCCTCCGCGGCGTTCTCCCCAAGGAGGAATACAACGAGCTCGACAACGAAATCCTCGGCCAGCTCCTCCGCAAGCTCGACCCCGAGGAGCTCAAGCACATGTCCGGCGACGTCTTCGGCCGGATCTACGAATACTTCCTAACGCAGTTCGCCGGGACGAAGGCCCACGACGGCGGCGAATTCTTCACGCCGGTCTCCCTCGTCTCGTTCATCGCCCGCGTGCTCGACACCGATTCCGGCATCGTGCTGGACCCCGCCTGCGGGTCGGGCGGGATGTTCGTCCAGTCCGCCCGCGTCGTGGAGCGGCGGAAGGGGAATCCCGCGGAAAAGCTGACCTTCTACGGCATGGAGAAGAACGCGACCACGATCCGCCTGGCCAAGATGAATCTCGCGGTCCACGGCCTGGAAGGCGACATCCAGAAGGCGATCACCTACTACGAAGACCCGCACGAGCTGGTCGGCAAGGCCGATTTCGTGATGGCGAACCCGCCCTTCAACGTGGACGAGATCGACGCGGAGAAGATCAAGGGCGACCCGCGGCTGGCCTTCGGCCTTCCCGGCGTGAACGACAAGGGCAAGGTCTCCAACGGGAACTACGTCTGGATCAGCTACTTCTACAGCTACCTCAACGCCACCGGACGCGCCGGGTTCGTCATGGCGGCCGGCGCGGAAAGCGCGGGCCGCGCCGACGCGCTGGTGCGCCGGAAACTGGTCGAGACGGGCGCCGTGGACGTGATGGTGTCCATCCGCTCCAACTTCTTCTACACCCGCACCGTCCCCTGCGTCCTCTGGTTCCTCAACCGCGCCAAGGAGTCAGGGGACCGCCGGGACAGGGTGCTGATGCTCGACGCCCGCAACGTCTACCGCAAGGTCACCCGCAAGATCAACGACTTCTCCCCCGAGCAGGAGCAGAACCTCGTGGCGATCGTCTGGCTCTACCGCGGCGAGACCGACCGCTACAAGGCCCTCCTCGCCGACTACCGACGCACCGGCCGCGGCGACGCGGCCGACTGGCTCGAAGAACGCTTCCCCGGCGCCCGCTACCGCGACGTCGAGGGCCTGGCCAAGGCCGTCTCCCGCGCCGAAATCGCCGCCAACGACTGGTCCCTCACCCCCGGCCGCTACGTCGGCGTCGCCGAGACCGACGACGGCGGCGAAGACTTCCCCGCCAAGTTCGCCGCCCTCCACACCGAGCTCCGCAAGCTGGACGCCGAGGCCGCGGAACTATCCCGGAAAATCGATGCCAACTTCACGGAGCTGATGCGATGAAGAGAGGCGTGCTGCCCGCTCCCGCCGATGGCCCTCGCCACGAAGGCCGTGCGCTCCTTCCGCGGCGAATACCTGATCCGCGGCGAAAATGATCCGCGGCGAAAAGATGAACAATGGCCGCAAAAGGGAGAAGACATGAGACGCGGGACGGCAGACGCGAACGGACGGGACGAGGGACAGGCGACGCGTCTCCCGTCCCATGCCTCCCGTCTCTTGTCCCCCAAAAACGGAAAGTCCACCGCCGCATGACGGACCTCCTCGCCCCCTACGGCGGTTACCGCCGGACCTTTTCCTTCGCCTCCGCGTGCCTCGTCTACCACGCCACGGAGGTCTTCTGCGCGCGCAACTACTCCTACAAAAACGATCCCCTCGGCAAGACCGTCGGCCAGATGGTCGGCGCCGCGCGGTCCGCCCGCCAGAACATCGTCGAAGGCTCCTCCCGCGCCGGGACGAGCAAGGAAACCGAACTCCGCCTCTACGACACGGCGAAGGCTTCCCTCGAAGAACTCGCCGGCGACTACGAAGCGTTCCTCGTCGGCCGCGGCGAACTCCCCTGGGCGG
>CACXEY010000199.1 GCA_902766695.1 uncultured bacterium | reverse complement strand
GCGAAAAGGCTTTCCTCCTTCCGTGCCATCGTCCAGATCCGGTGTATGGTCATGTGGCTGAAAGTAATCTCGTGACTACACGCTCTAGGTTTCTAGATATCTAGATATCTAGTTTTCCAGGTCTCCAGGCCCCCCCCGCCGCCTCACCCCTTGCGCAAGCGCACGAGTTCGTCGTAGACGGCGCGCAGTTCGGGGGCGCTGAGCGCCTTGTCGGTGGATTCGAAGAAATCGCCGAGTTCGGCAAGGCCCTCGTGCTCGTACACGCTGGCCTGGATGCCCATCTCCAGGCGGTCCACCTGCTTGACGAGGCGCGCCTCGGGGGTCTCGCAGGCTTCGTATTCCTCCCAGACGGCGAGGTATTCCTTCCCGTTCGGCAACTTGGCGAGGACGCGTTCGACGGCGGCCTTTTCCAGCTCGTGCTTCTCTTCGAGGGACATCTTGCCGGGGACGATGTCGCCGGCATGGATTTCGCCGAAATCGTGGAGGAGGGCGAGGAGGAGGATTTTCGTGCGGTCGAGCTGCGGGAAATGCGCGTCGGCGAGGAAGAGCGAGAGCATGGCGACGCCCATCGAATGCTCGGCGACGCTCTCGCACTGGTCGCGGGGGATGCCGGCGCGGAGCCAGCCCTGGCGGTAGAGGGTCTTGAGGTGCTGGAACTCGTACATCGCGCGCAGCAGCGCGGAGGCATCGGTGTCGGCAAGATGGCGGATGGCGCCGGGTCGTTTCGTTTCCATATCGTGTTCCTCTCTCCCCCGACTCTCCGCCAACCCCGCCCCGGAAGCAAGCCGAAAGCGCCCGGCGGGAGGGGATGACAGGGGAATGCGTTCATGGGGGGTGGAATGGGGGTGAACATGCAGGATTCCGGGAGATTTTCTGTAATCTCACGAATGGTGCGAAGGAGGGCGGGAGGGTGGGGGACGGGGCTCAGGCGAAGCCGGAGGCGCGGGTGACGGGGCGGGAGATGCAGGTGCGGAGGGAGGGGAGGGAGGTCCAGAGGCGGGCGGTGCGGCGGGTGCGGGTGACGGCGGTGTAGAGGATTTCGCGGGTCAGGAGGGGGCAGGCGGGGTCGGCGGGGAGAACAATCGCGACGTCGTCGTACTCGGAGCCCTGGCTCTTGTGGATGGTGGTCGCCCAGGCGGGTTCGAGGCCGGTCAGGAGAAGGCGGGGCAGGCTGCGGGGGGGGGAGTCGGGGGTGGCGCCGGGGAGCCAGACGAGGTCGGGGTCGGCGGGCAGGATGACGCCGAGGTCGCCGTTGTGGACGTCGAGGGACGGGTCGTTGTGGGTGACCATGACGGGCATGGGGGCCGTCGGGGGCAGCCAGGCGCGGATGGCGGCGTTGGCGCGGTCGACGCCGCAAGGACCGCGGCGGACGGCGCAGAGGACGCGGTAGGCGTTGATGCGGGACAGGGCATCGGCCGGGGTGGCGGCGCGGGAGAGGGCGTCGAAGCCCGCCAGGACGGCGGCGCGGAAGCCGGGCCAGGCGTCGGGGCCGCGGGAGGTGTCGGCGGGATGGGGAGTGCAGGCGAGGGGGGAGGTCGGGGAAGAGGAGGCCTCCGGGAGGAGGGCGAGGGCGGCGGAGGTGTCGCCGGCGTTGACGGCGGCGGCGAAGAGGGCGATGGGACCGTCGGCGCCGAACCGGTGGCTGGTGGCGAGGCGGGCGAGAGGGTAGCGGCCAGAGTCGCAGAGGTCGCGGAGGATGCGTCCGCGTTCGACGGAGGCCAGCTGGTGGGGGTCGCCGATGAGGAGGAGCCGGGCGGAGGACGGCAGGGCGTCGAGGACATGGCCGAAGAGGAGGAGATCGACCATGCTGGCTTCGTCGATGACCAGCCAGTCAACGGGAAGCGGGTTGGCGGCGGCATGGCGGCAGCGGCCGGTGACGGGGTTCTGGCCGATGAGATGCTGGAGGGTGGTCGGGGGATCGGGCAGGACGGCGCCGGCGGCGGCCAGGCTTTCGGCCATGCGGGCGGCGGCTTTGCCGGTCGGGGCGGCCAGGCGGATGCGGAGGGAGGGATCGGCGCGGAGGGCGAGCTGCACGGCGCGGGCGAGGACGTGGGTCTTGCCGGTACCGGGGCCGCCAGTCAGGATGGCGAAGGGGTGCGAGAGGATGGTTTGAAGGGCGGCGAGCTGTTCCTCGAAGAGGGGAGCAAACAGCGGATCGGCGGAATCGAAGGAGAGGTCGGCAACGGGCGTGGAGGCCATCGTGTCGAGGCGGTCGCGGATAAGGCGTTCGCAACGGTGGTTGCGACGGGTGTAGAGGCGGTCGCGGTCGAGGATGAAGGGGGAGAAGGAGGGGACGCGGGGCGGGGCGACGATGGAGGGGAAGGAGAGGAGGGCCGCGGTCAGGGAGGGAAGGGAGGGAAAGCGGAAGGCGGCGTCAGCGGGGGGCGCGGTGGGGGCAGGGTCGGAATCGGGGAAGGCGGGGGAGGTTTCGGGGTCGGAGGCGACGTCCTGGCGGAGGAGGTCGTCGGGGGTGAGGCCGGCGATGCGGCCGAGGGGGAGGCAGACGTCGCCGCCGGCGATGGCGCGTACGGCTTCGGCGCAGGTGCGGGCGACGAGGGCGGCGGCGGCGGGATCGGCGGCGGGGCCGGCCATGCGGCGGACGAGGTCGGCGACGGCGGCGGGGAGAGGGGAGGAAGAGGATGAAGTGGAGGGCTTGGAGGGCATTTTTTACGACAAGGTTGTCAATTGGACAAAGATTTCAACAAGTGGGCCTGGCGGAAACACGAAAGCTTTCCATTGGCATTCCTTTCGCAGTGGAATCCACGTGAATGACCCGGATGCCCCTCCGGTGGCTGGAATGATTTGGCCTCCTTTTGATTTGTTGTCCGACTTTGTCCATTTTGTCTTCAAATTTCCAGGAGTTGTTTCGGGTTGTTTTCCATCGGTTTCACGGGAGGCCGAGGGCGGTGGCGAGGTCGTCGAGGAGGGGGGCGGAGGGATGGTCGGTGTAGACGGCGGTGCGGTGGATGGCGGCGCCGCGGAGGAAGATGTAGCGGATGCCGCCGAAGTGGTCGCTCCAGTCGTAGCCGGGGAGGGTGGCGCGGAGGTGGCGGTGGAGGACGGCGGAATAGATGAGGTACTGGAGGAAGTAGGCGTGGGCGGCCATCTCGTCGCGCAGGCCGGCGGGCGAGAAGGAGGATTCGCGGCGGCCGAGGGCGTTGGACTTCCAGTCGACGATGTAGTAGCGGCCGGCGTGGCGGAAGAGGAGGTCGAGGTAGCCCATCAGGAAGCCTTTGGGAATGGGGCGGTCCCAATGGTCGAGGGTGCGCAGGAAGTGGCGGTGGTCGCTGTCGGCGGGTTCGGCGTCCCAATGGGCGTGGAGGATGTCGCGCAGGACGGCGGTGGAGGGGACGGCGGCGCGGGTGGAGAAGTCGAATTCCCATTCGCTGGCGCGGTCGCTCCAGGGGATGTCGCGGAGGCGGAAGGCGGGGGCACCGTCGAGGGGATCGAGGGGGAGGTCGAGGGTGGCGCGGACCATCGCGAGGACGGTGGCGATGCGGGCGGCGCGCGCGTCGTCGGTGCCGCGCAGGAGGCCGCCGGCGAGGAGGTGTTTGGCGACGAGGGGGCGGAGGTCGGCGTCGGTGGCGCGGAAGTCGGCGTCTTCGAAGATGTCGTGCCAGCAGTTGCCGATGGCGGTACCGGGAGGGAAGGCGAAGATGGGGTGCGTGGAAGGGGGCTCGGCGGTGGGCGGTTCGACGGCGGGGTCGGCGGCGGACGGGGCGGCGTCGTGGTCGCGGGGGTCGGCGGCGGCGGGGCCGTCGGAGGCCTCGGCGGCGGGGGTGAGGGAGGAGTAGCTGCCGCGGCCGCGGGGCGGCGGGAGGGAGGGGGGCGCGGGCGGGGGGACGAACGGGGCGGAAGCCGTGGCGGGGAGAGCGGGCGGGGCGTCCGCGCTCCCGACGAGGGCGGGTCGGACGAGGTGGTGGGCACGGGCGCGGTCGAGGAGGGTGGAGAAGGCGCGGTTGGGGATTTTGGCGGCGTCGGGGGGAGCGAGGACGATGCAACGGTAGGCGGCGCGGGTGAGGCCGACGTAGAGGATGCGCATGTCTTCGGCGATGGATTCGCGGTCCTCGGCGGCGGCGGCGTCCGGGGAGGTACCGATGCGGAGGGTGCCGTCGCCGTCGTGGAAGATGTGCAACGGGGCCCCGGTGTTGCCTTTTTCGCCGTGCCAGCGCCAGAAGGCGTCGGGCAGGACGGTGACGGGGAATTCGAGCCCCTTGGCGGCGTGGTGGGTGAGGATCTGGACGGCCGCGGAGTCGGATTCGAGCCGCAGGCAGGCTTCGTCGCCGGCGTCGGGGGCGGCGCGGCGCAGGTACCAGTCGAGGACGGCCGCGGGCTGGGCGGCGGTGGCCCCGGCATGGGCGTGGATGAGTTCGGCCAGGTGCAGGATGTTGACGAGGGCGCGCTCGCCGCCGGACGCCGCGGCGATGCGGGGCCGGAAGGCGAGGTCGGCTTCCATGCGGGCGAAGGCGGCCAGGAATCCGCGGTCGTGCCAGAGAATGGTCCACTCGCGGAAGGCGCGGAGGAAGTCGGTCATGGTCGCGGGTGCGGCGGGGTCGGGGCGGCGGGAGAGGAAGGGATAGCGCCCGCCTCCTGCGGGCGAGTGACAAGTGAAAAGTGGAACGTGACAAGTGGGCGGTGCGCCCTGCGGGCGGGATGCAGGAGGATTTTCCGGGGGGAGGGCGCCGTCGGGGCGGGCGAGGAGGGAGACGTCGGCGGCGGTGAGGCCGAAGAAGGGGGTGAGGAGGGCGGCGCGGACGGTCGCGGCGTGGGAGGGGTTGGCGAAGGCGGCGAGGAGCAGGCGGAAGGCTTCGGCTTCGGCGGTACGGAAGACGGAATGTTTTTTATCGAGGACGACGGCGGGGATTCCGAGAGCGCGCAGGCGGGCGGCGATGGCGGGGCCCTTGTCCTTGATGCCGGCGCGCACGAGCACGGCGATGTCGCCGGGCGCGAGCGGGCGGGCGCCGTCTTCGTCGTGCAGCTCGGGCCGGGCGGCGAGGAGGGCGGCGATTTCGGCGGCGGTGGCGTCGGTCGCCGCGTCGTCGTCGGGCAGCGTGGCGAACTGGATGGCGGGCGCGCCGTCGGCGAGGTCGGCCTTGGCGCTGCCGGCGCGGATGGTTCCGGGGTACGGGATGGCGCCGTCGCCGAAGGTCCAGGCATCGGGACCGTCGCCGCCGGGGTCGCGGAAGAGGTCGTTGACGGCGGCGACGAGGCCGGGCGCGGAGCGGTGGTTCTCGCCGAGGGTGTAGCGGCGGTCGGGCGGGACGGCGGCGGCGGCGGCGCGGTAGGCGTGGATGTCGCCGCCGCGGAAGGCGTAGATGGACTGCTTGGGGTCGCCGATGAAGTAGACGGGAGGGGAGCCGGGAGCGTCGAGGAAGGCGTCGCGGAAGATGGCGTACTGGACGGGGTCGGTGTCCTGGAACTCGTCGACCAGCACCGCCGCGTATTCCTCGCGCAGGGCCGCCGCGAAAGCGTCGCGCCGCGGCCCGCGCAGGGCGTCGCGCATCCCCAGCAGGATGTCGTCGAAGTCCGGATGGCGGCGGTCGGGGCGTTCGGCGTCCCAGCGGGACTGGAGGTCGAAGGCGATGCGCAGGGCGCGCGCGGCCGGCGTGGCGTCGTCGAGGTCCGGGTCGGGCTGGATGCCGGGACGGGAAATGTCCGCGAGCGCGGAGAGGAGGTCGCCGAAGGCGAATCCGGGCGCGGCCGTTTCCGCACCGCCCGGGACGAGGGCGACGTTGCGGCGCCACCAGTCGCGGGCGGCGGCGGCGAGCTGGGCTTCGCGCACGGCATCGGGCGGCTCGGCGTCGAAGGCGAGGCCGGACTCGAAGGCGTAGCGGCCGAGGGCGCGGCTGCAGAAGGCGTGGATGGTCGAGATCGCGGCGCGGTCGAATTCCGCCAGCGCGGCCTCCACGGCCTGGCGGGCGCGGCGGAGGGTGTCCACGTCCGGCGGCAGGAGCGAGACGAGGAGGTTCGCCTGGGCGGTTTCCCGTCCGTCGGGGTCGGCCTGGCCGCGGAAGACGTCCTGGAGGGCGCCGAGCAGGCGGCGGAGGCGGTCGCGGAGTTCGCGCGTCGCGGCTTCGGTGAAGGTCACGACCAGCAGCCGCTCCACGCCGAGCCCCCGCGCCATGAGGAGGCGGGCGTAGAGGTTGCCGATGTTCCACGTCTTGCCCGTACCCGCCGAGGCCGCGACGAGATGCACGCCGTCGAGCGGGAAGTCGGGGTCCGCGAAGGCTTGCGCGAAGTCCTGGAAGTCCCGGGGATGGCGGAGGGGCGGGGTCATTTCTTCCTCCTGGCGCCGCTCTGGGCCAGATATCCGTCCCAGAAGACGTGCGCGGCGGACGCGAAACGCCCGAGATCGCCGGCGGTGAGGACGGCAGGGGACGCGGGCCAGAGTGCGATGTCGGACGCTCGCGTGTCGGGCCGCCCGGGGGCCGGTGTTTCCACGGTATTGTACCGCCGGGGAAACCAGGCGTTGCGGAGAAGGCCCCGTACCTCTTCGGGCGAGGGGAGGGCGGTGGCCTTGGCGATCTGCATGGAAGCGGAGGGATGGAACGGAATCGCCCCCGGGAAGGGTTCGCAGAGCAGCGCGAGGATGCGGCCGAGGATGGCCGCGGCATCGGCGGGAGGGAGCGGAGGGAGGACTTGGGTGTACTTCTTGTCGACGCTGAAAGCGCCGGTTCCGGTGCGGGGCGCTTCGCCGTTGACCGCGATGCTGGCGAGCCGGTAGCCGGCCGCATTGGCCGCCAGATGGCGCACCCAGTCGGCGGCCTGCCGGAAGGGCTTCTCGATGTGCTTTGTCAGGTTCGGCGCAAACCACGCTTCGCCGCCGTCCACGGTGTCCCGCCGTACCGCCGCCAGACGGCCCGTGATGCGCACCCGGCGCGTGGTGCCGTCGTGCAGCGGAACGGGAACGTCCAGATCGACGGCCACGCCGGCGCCCGGATCGTCCGCCTCCACGAGCATGTCGAGGATGAGGTCTTCGCCCGCCACCGGGACCGGGCCCGGCGGCCCCTTGTAATCTTTCGCCAGAAGGGGACGTTCGCGGAAATTCCGGCGGTTTGGGGTGTTCCACCCTTCCCGGATGGCCTGCGCGGCGGACGCCGGGTCCGGCGACAGCCCGTTCTCCGCGGCGATGCCGCCGCGGCGCTCCGCCTCGGCTTCGGGCATGTCGCGGAGGAGCGAGAGATGGATGTCGGAGGCCAGCGAGCCATCCGGTTCGATCGGGTCGTCGGGATCGACGAGGTCGTATCGCGGATCGTCCACGCCGGCCATCTGTTTCAGGACCGCATGGGCGGGATCGGAAAACGCCTTCGCCAGCTCGTCCAGCGGAATCTCCGCGCGGTCTTCCGGCAGATACGCGAACGCCCCGGCGGCGGGTACGTCGGGGGCCCCCTCCGCGATGGCGAGCGCGGCGGCGCGGTCGGCCGCGGAGTAGGCGGGAGGGAGGGCCGGGTCGGTGAAGCGGGCCGGGGAGAAGCCTTGCAGCGGATGGGTGAAGTCGAGGTAGGGCGTCTTGCGTCCCGCCACGGCGAAATGCCCCGCCAGGTAGTCCATCAGCGCGCCCGCCAGCGGCGCCGGGGGGACCGCCGCGCCCGAGCGGACGTCGCGGCCGACATGGCTCAGTACCAGCGTTTCGCGCGCGCCGCACACGGCTTCCAGCAGCGCCAGCGCGTCGTCGTCGCGCGGCGAGGGGTCGGTCCGCTGCGGATGCCGCCCCATCAGGTCGAACGCCGGGCGCGGCTGGAAGCGCGGGAACCGCCCGTCGGCCAGCCCGCATACCCACGTCAGTCGGCGCGGCGACGGAATCCCCGCCCGCAGCGGCGCGAACAGCACCGCGTCCGGCGTGCGCCGCGGTCGCGCTCCGGCGGCCTTGGCCAGCTCCGCCACCGCGTCCGCCATCACCCGCCAGCCGTGGCGCGCCGGCTCCCCCGCCATCGCGTCCGCTTCCCGCATCCGAGCCGCCACCGTCGCCACCGCCTCGCGCAGGGCCGCGACGGAGCGGTGGTTCGCGTCCGTCTCCACGAAGAATTCCGCCACCAGCCGCAGCAGCCGGTCCAGCCACCAATCGGCCGTTCCCGACGCGCCGCACAGCGCGTGCAGGCGTCCCAGCGCCGCGACGTAGCCGCACAACCGGCCCAGCAGCGACGCGCGCCCCGTCTCCGCATCGCCCGCCGGCAGCAGTTCGCCCAGAGCACCCGCCTCCACCCGGCCGCCGTCCCCCGCGTCCGGACCGCCCAGCGCCGACAGCAGCAGCCGGTCCAGGCCGCGGCGCCACGTGAAGGCGTAGGGGCCGGGCGGGGGATCCGGCGCCATCGCTTCCGCCGCGTGCGCGTCGTCCAGACCCCACCGGATGTTCGCCTGCCGCACGAAGTCCCGTAGCGTCGGCAGCTCCTCCGTGGCGATCCCGAACGCCGACGCCACCGCCGGCTCCTCCAGCACGTCCAGCACCGCGTCCGCCTCCATGCGGCCCTCCGCCATCTCCAGCAGCGACAGGAACGATTCCGCAATCGGGTCGTCCGCCGCCCCGCGTCCCAGCAGCGTGCACGGCAGCGCCGCCTCCGCCTCCGCGCCGGCCCCCGAGCCGAATACCGCCTCCGCATGCGGCGCGTACGTCTCCCAGTCCGCGCACAGCACCGCCGCATCCCGCGGATGCGACCCCGGATGCGCCGCGAACCACGCCAGCAGGCCGTCCCGCACGATCTCCATCTCGCGCCGCGGCGTGCTCGCGCGGTGTACCGCCACCGAGGCGTCCCCCGCCGGAAGCGGCTTTTCCCGCCCGTCCTCCGCTTTCCTCTCCAGCAACTGCCGCTGCAGGCGCGACAGCACCGTGTCCGCCGCCGATTCCGGTTCCGGCAGGTCCTCGTGGCGGCCTTCCAGCCGATCCACCCACTCCGCCAGCAACCCCTGGCATCCCATCGCCATCGTGCCCAGCAGCGGATGCGCCAGCTGCAACGCCTCCTTCATGCCGCCGCCCCCCTCGCGGGCCTCCCGGAGCGCCTTCCGCCAGCGGGGGTCCTCCAGCCAGAACTCCCCGCACGGATTGAACGCGTACGCCGTCACCGGCAGCACCGCCGCCAGACGGTCGAAGAACGCCACGTACGGCCGCGGCATCGACGACACCCCGAACACGAACACCGCCCGGTAGCGCGGAATCCCGTGCGCGAACGCCGCCGACAGGTCCGCCGGCGATCCCTCCAGCCCCTCCACCCGCGCGAACTGCTTCCAGAGCGGCTCCCCGCCCTGCGCCCGCAGGCTCCGCCACAGCGCCGCCTGCCAGCGCTCCGCCGCATCCGGTTCCGCCCCGCCGCCGCGCCCCGACTCCCAGCGCGCCAGCATCTCCGGGCGGTGGACCTGGTAATCGCCGTAGAGCGAGGCCAGCTTCCCCGCCAGCGCCGACCGCCGCGCTTCCCGCGCCGCCGCTCCGCCGCTCCCCGCCAGATAGCCCGCCAGCTCCGGGTACTTCCCCGCCAGCTCCCCCGACGCCTCCAGCGCCGCCAACCGCGTGTCGATGCGCCAGCGCAGCACTTCCATCGAATACGGATGCGACGACGGCCGCCGCTGCCGCGGATCCTTCCCCTCCAGCGCTGCGTACAGCCAGTCCCCCACGAACGGATGCAGCAGCCGGACGTCCATCCCGGCGAGGATCGCCCGTCCCCGCCCCGCCCGGTCGAACAGATGGTATTCCTTGAGCCACTCCCCGCGCATGGGATGCCCCACCACGACCGCGACCCGCGCCAGCGGATCGCCCTCCAGCCGCGCCTCCGCATCCCGGTACAGCCGCTCCGCCAGGTCTTCCAGCCGTTGCGACAAGACCCATTCCATGTGCCCTTCCATTGCCATCGCCTCGCTCACCTTCCCGACCCTACCACGCCCCGCCCCCCCGCCGCAAGCCGCCAGACGGGCTGGATTTTCCATGGGCGGAACCCTGAACGGAAAACGCTGGAAATCGATTGTTTTCCTTGATATCTCATTTCCCTTCCGCAAAGGCTCCGCCCGAAAAGCGGCTGGTTCCGACGGCGGGGTTCGGGTAGAGTGCGGACCATGCACCAAGCCTTGAAACATCCATGCGCGGCGTCGTCCTCCTCCGGCGGGCGGCGTGCCGGCTTGTCCTCGGAGGATTGAGATGGATACGGTCCCCCCGGCAGTCCGCTCCCGCATGATGGCGGCCATCCACGGACGCGACACCCGCCCCGAACTGCTGGTCCGGCGGCACCTGTGGCACGCAGGCTGGCGATACCGCGTGTGCGACAGCCGGATGCCCGGCAAGCCGGACATCGTGGTGCCGCGGGCGCGGACCGTCATCGAAGTCCGCGGCTGTTTCTGGCACCGCCACGGCTGGACGTGGGATGGCCGCAAGCTGGTGCAGGAAGCGGCATGCGCGGACGCGACGTGGCCGAAAAGCAATCGCCCCTTCTGGAACGCGAAATTCCGCGCCAACGTCCGCCGCGACGCCCGCAACGAGCTTCTTTGGCGCGACTCCGGCTGGAACGTCGTCGTCCTCTGGACCTGCGGTCTGGTGCCCGCTCGCCTTGAGGCGACGCTCGCCTGGCTCGACCGCATCCTCGCCCGCTGGGCCGCGGTCCGGCTCCGGCCTGCGCCTACCGGCGGCGGTTGCGCGCGGCCTGGATCGGCGCGTTGAGCCAGTCGCGGATGTCCGATTGCAGCCGCCGGGTCGCAGGATCGGGGTCCGGTTCTCCCAGGACCTTGCGGATGGCATCCCAGAAGGCTTGCGTGCGGACCGTGTCCGCCGTCACCGTGAACCCGCCGTGGACCGCACGGGATATCAAGGGATTTCCCGGCTTGTCCTTCGGTTTCCGCCGCCGTCCCCGTCCCGGTGCCGGTGGCCGGATGCGCCGGATCGTCACCATGCGCATGATGCCGAGTTTCTGTTCCACCGCCCGTGTCAGGCGGGTCACCTTCGGGTTCTCTTCCAGCAGGCGGGCGAGCTTGGTTCCGGCTTGGGCGGCCGCTTTGCGATCGGCGGGCGAGAGGACGGAGAGGTTTTCCGCGTTGTCGGGCAGAATCCATTCGAGCGGGATGCGGGTGTCGAGGCCGACGAGCTGCCGGAGGCGGGTGGCCAGTTTCTTGTAGTGCATCGCGGTGGAGTATTTGACGGAGGGGACGTTCTTGCACATCCAGCCCTTGAGTCCGGGGCGGCGGGCGACGATGCGGCGGGAGCCGTTCTTCGCCTTCTTGAAGACGAATCGGTTGTCGAGCGTCGGTTCCAGGTCGGCCAGGCGCGAGCCGATCCGCAGGCGGCCGGAGAGGGTGCGCGGGTCGATGTCCCAGATGTCTTCGATGTCTTCCGGGGTGGGAGCGCCGCGGAGGGAGACGGGGGGGCGGGGGGCGGAGGGGGACAGGGGCTCGGGGGGCGAGACGTGGCGGCGGAGGCGGGAGAGAAGCGCCCTGCCGCCGTAGAAGGCGAGATGGATGGCGATGGCTCCGGTGCAGGCGACAAGGCCGAGGGGGAGGAGAAGCTGGTCCTCGAAGCGGGTATAACGGCGATCGAGGCAGGGCAGGAAGTCCTCGCGGAGGGATTTGAGATAGCCGGGCGGGAAGACGGGTTCGTGGTTCATGAGGGGGAATCATGCCGGATTTCCGGTGGATTGCAAGGATTTTCCTTAATATCCCATTTGGGTTGGACGGAGGGGAAAGGGGGCTCGGGAGGGTGGGTCAGGGGAGGGCGGCGAGGACGGTGGGGAGGTCGAGGTCGGAGAGGTCGCCGGAGGGGGGGCGGAGGGGGGTGGGGGGGATGCGGCCGCGGGGGGACCAGGTGGCCGGGTCGGTGGGGCCGAAGAGGGCCACGACCGGGATGCCGACGGCGGCGGCGAGGTGGGTGATGCCGCTGTCGTTGCCGATGTGGAGGGAGCAGGAGGCGAGCGCGGGGGCGAGGTCGGTCAGGGGAAGGGAATCCAGGCGGGGGACGTCGGGGAGGGCGGCGTCGAGGGCGGGGCGGAGGGGGGCGTCGGCTTCGCCGAGGACAAGGACGACTTCGCGGCCGCGGGAACGGAGGGTTTTTATGAGGTCGATGTAGCGGTCGAGGGGCCAGTTCTTTTTGGGGGAGCCGCTGCCGGGATGGATGGAGACGGGGTTGCCCTGGATGCCGAGGGCGCGTAGGCGGGCGGCGGCGCTGTCGAGGGTGTCTTTTGGGAAGTCGAGGGAGGGGGCGAGGCCGGTTTCGTAGAGGGCGAGCGCCATCAGGGGCTCGAGGAGGAAGTCCACGGCGTGGCCGCGCTTGATGAGGGGGGAGCCGGACAGGACTTGTTTGGCGCCGGCCATGTGGAGGTTGCTGCGGATCTGGCCTTCGGGGTCGTGGAGGTAGTTGAGGATGAGGTCGAAGGATTGGATGGCCGCTTCCTGCCCGGGGGCGAAGTCGGGGACGGGGACGAAGAAGCGGACCATTTCGGCGCGGTCGAGGGAGACGACTTTTTTGGCAAGGCCGGCGGCGACGGCAAGGTCGGCGATGTGGGGGTAGCCCCAGATTTCGATTTCGGCGTCGGGCCAGCGGGCGCGGAGGGTCTGCAATACGGGGAGGGTGACGATGAAGTCGCCGATGGCGCCGCCGCGGAGGATCAGGATGCGGGGTGGGTGGACGGCGGGCGCGGGTTCGGCCATGGGGTCACCAGCGGATGACGGCGCCGGTCGCGAGGGCGAGGCCGAGGGCGATCCAGAGGGCGGACCAGAGGCGCCAGCGGAGCGGGGTCCTGGTCAGGCGCTCGTGGGTTTTGCGGAAGGTCCAGGGCCAGAGGACCCAGACGGCGCCGACGATGACGAGGATGTAGGCGAGGATGGCGGCGGCGATGGGCCAGGCGCCGCCGTTCCAGCGGACGGCGTCGAGGATGGGGTCGCCCAGCAGGAGGAGGAGGCCGCCGATGGCGCGGACGGCGAGGAGTTCGTCGAGGCCCCATACGATGGCGGCGAAGGTGGCGACGCCGGCGAGGGGGAGGTAGGGTTTGAGGATGTCGAAGCGGCCGAGGGAGGCGCCGCGCATGATGAGGACGACCCAGGCGAGGTCGAGGGCGGTGAGGATCCACGCGGCGGCGCGGCTACGCGGGAAGGCGGCCAGGGCGCGCTGGGCGGCGGCGGGCGCGAGGAGCATGGGGAGGCCGAGCGCGAGGGCGACAGCGGCGGAGATGGCGAGGAGGATGGGGAGGGTCGGGGTCATGGTCAGAACGGGGCGGGTTCGGGGGCGCCAAGGGTGGTGGGATAGTTGTGGGAGGGGGGGAGGTTGGGGGCGGTGAGTTTGCCGGGGGCGTCGGGGTCGGGCTCGAAGCGCATGCCGCCGGTGACGGTGACGGCGCCTTCGGGGCTGCGCACGAGGCGGATGGCGCTGGAGGTACCGACGTAGTATTCGGTTCCGCGGGGTTCGCCGTTGCGCGTGAACATGGCGTGGGAGAAGCGGTCGGGCTGGAATTGGTGGAGGACGTGGAAGACGCCCGCGGAGTCGAGTTCGAGGGCGGGCGGGATGAAGCGGATGAGACTGCCGAGGTCGACGGCGCAGAGGCAGTAGCCGCTGGCGGGGTCGTCGAGACGGAAGAAAAGGCGGTCGCCGCGGTCGCGGTTGAGGGAGCGCAGGGAGACTTTGCGGCCGGTACCGGCGGTGGGAATGCCGTAGGTGCGGGTGAGGATTTCGAGGCCAGGGAGGACTTCGAGGGAGAGGCGGCGGCCGGAGAAGCGCATTCCGCCGAACGCGACTTCGGGCTGGAGCATGTAGGATTGGCCGCGGACGACGCGGTAGGCCTGGAGGATGTCCACGGTGACGGTGCGGGATTCGCCGTCGGGAACCAAGAGGGGCTCGGTCAGGAGGGGCTTGCCGCTCGCGCGGACGTAGGAGGAGGGGTCGTCTTCGACGGTGAAGAGGAGCCGGGCGTTGCCGGTGCCGGGTGCGAAGTCGAGGGGAACGCCGGTGTAGTTGGCGATGGTGACGTCGGCGCGGATGGGCTCCATCAGGAGGGTGCGGTTGTGGGCGAGGGTCCAGTCGAGTTCGATTTGGGCGAGGGCGGGGAGGGGGAGGAGGAGGGATAGGACGACTAAGACGAGAAGGACGGGTAGGACGGGGCGGGGAAAAAGTTTTCCAATGGTTGGAAAAAAAGTTTCCAATGGTTGGAAAATTTTTTTCCAATGGTTGGAAAACTTTTGGGCTTGAAGATTGGCCATGGCGGGGCGGGGGTCAGCGGCCGACGGCGAGGCGGGAGGCGGCGCGTTCGGGGAGGCCGGCTTCGCGGATCTTGGCCTGGGCGCCCGCGATGTCGTATTCGACGCGGCGGAGTTCGACGACGTTCGCCGCCATGTCGTAGATGGCGTAGGCGGCGCGCGGGTCGCCGTCGCGCGGCTGGCCGACGGAGCCGACGTTGATGAAGTATTTGCGGCCGGCCACGATCTGCAGGCGGTTGTAGAGGCCGCCGCGGACGATGCCCGCCTTCTCGAACGCCAGCGGGACGTGGGTGTGGCCGAAGAAGCACACGGAGCACATCTGGTAGGCGAAGTTGGCCTCGGCTTCGAGTTTGTCGAAGACGTAGCCCCACATCTCGGGGTTGTCCAGGGTGCCGTGGACCATCATGAAGGTTTCGACGCCGCGGGAGTAGCGGAGGGAGCGGAGCCAGCCGCGTTCGGCATCGTCGAGCTGGCCGCGCGTCCATTTGACGACGTCGGCGGCGAGGGGATGGAAGCCGGTCAGGGGGTCGTCGTAGGCGCAGTAGTGGTCGTGGTTGCCGCGGACGACGGCGTCGCCCGCCAGTTCGCGGACCTTCGCCAGGCACCACTTGGGGTCGGCGTTGTAGCCGACGACGTCGCCGACGCACGCGTAGCGCTCGACGCCCTGGGATTCGGCGTCGGCCAGGACGGCTTCGAGCGCTTCGCGGTTGGCGTGGACGTCGCCCAGGATCGCGTACTTGAGGCCCCGCATCATCATGGTGCGGGAGCCTCGGGGGCGGGGGACTCGGAATCGGCAAGGGGCTCGACAGCGGCGGGGGCAACGGCTTCCGCCAGCTTGCCGACGAGGGAGGCGGTCGCTTCCTGCGCAGCGGCCAGCTCGGCGGTGTGGCTGGCAATTTCTTCCGCAAGGGCGGCAACGGCGGCGGGAGTGGCCGGAGGTTCGGAAGAATCGGTTTTTTCGGCGCCCTCGGCGGCAGGCTCCCCGTCCGGTTTCTCGGCGGAAGCTTCTTCCTCAGGCTTCTCTTCGGCGGACTTCTCGTCCTCGGCCTTGGGCTTTTCGGCCTGGGCGCGGGGGAGTCCGAGGGTGCCGTTGTAGAAGGCGATGACGCCGCCGTTGGCGACGAGGTTGTCGAGGTGCCGCAGGAGGTCCTGGACTTCCTTGGACTCGGCGTTCGCGCCGGGCCGGAGTCCGTCGAGGAGGGACTGGCGGGTGGCGGCGGGGTTGGCTTCGAGGAACTTCACGATTTCCTTGACGATGTCCGGCGCGGTCGCCAGGTCGACGGGGGTCGGGGCGATGGCGGTGACGTAGGTTTCGCGGGCGTTGATCTTGAAGAGGTGCATCTTCATGTGCCGGAACGCCGGGCGCAGGGCGAGGGAGAGGGTGAAGGGGAAGCGGGTTTCGCGCTGCCACGCCATCGAGACTTCGCGGCGGAGCGACGGATCGTCGAAGCGGCGGGAGACGGCGCCCGGCAGCATGCAGCGGG
>CACXEY010000198.1 GCA_902766695.1 uncultured bacterium | reverse complement strand
TCCGCCGCCGGCCCCGCCGCCGCCCGGCGCCGGCGCCCCGCCGAGGCCGCCCAGGCCGCCCGCCACGTCGCGGCCGGGCACCACGATCTGCGACGCCCGCTCGCGCTGGATCGCTTCCATCTCCGCGCGCAGGTCCTCCAGCGCCGCCTTGACCGCGGCCGGGAACGCCTCGACGGCCTCCGCCAGCGTCTTCGCGCCGGGGATTTCGCCGCTGAGCGGCAGGACGCCGCCGGGGGTCATGATCTGGGCGACCGCCGTGAAGATCGGCGCCCGCGCCGGGTCGTCCGCCCCGTCCGCCGTCACGGGCTGGAGCTTGCGGATCGAGCCCGCGCGCATGTCGGTGTACGTTTCCTCGCGGTACAGGTTGCCCGCGTCCGGTTTCAGTTGTTCGATCGATTCGGCCATGTTCCGTCTCCTTGGGTTGGTGTGGAAAACTCTACTCCTCCCCCACCATGAGTCCGTGCAGCTTCTCCAGCGCCGCACTCTGCAGCTGGCGCACGCGTTCCCGCGTGATGCCGAGGCGCGCGCCGACCGCCTCCAGCGACTCCGGCTCGCGGCCGCCGAGGCCGTAGCGGTATTCCAGGATGGTCCGTTCGCGCGCGGGCAGCTCCTTGAGGTGGGCTTCCATCTCTTCGAGCAGCTGGCGGTTGTCCATGAGCGCGCCGGCGTCCTCGGCACGGGTGTCGGCGACGTGGTCGGCGACCGTGTCCTTGCCCTCGCCGTCGCCGGCGGGCTGGTCGAGCGATACCGTGTCGCGGGACAGCTCCATCCACTTGCGCACCAGCTTTTCCGGCTCGCCGATGCGCACCGCCAGCTCCTCCGCCGTCGGCTCCCGCTGCAGCTCCGCGTAGAGGTCCGCCGACGCCCGGCGCATCCGCAGCAGCTTGTCGGCGAGGTGCGAGGGCAGGCGGATCGTCTTGCCCTGGTCCCGGAGCGCCCGGCGGATGCGCTGCTTGATCCACCACGCCGCGTACGTGCTGAACTTGGCGCCCTTGGACGGATCGAACCGCTCCGCCGCCGTCATCAGCCCGATGTTCCCCTCCGAAATCAGGTCCAGCAGCGGCAGCCCGATCTTGGCGTATTCCTTGGCGATGGCGACGACCAGGCGCAGGTTCGCCCGGATCATCCGGTCGCGCGCCTCCGCGTCCCCGGCCCGTATCCGCCGCGCCAGCTCCGCCTCCTCGCCGGGGGACAGCAATTCGACCCGCCCGATTTCGCGCAGGTAGATGTCCATGTTCGATTGTTCGCGGTCTTCAGCCATGGAAGTGCCCCATTATCCACAACCCTTCCCCGAAATCAAGTTGCCCTGCCACCGCGCCGCCGCCGTTCTTGCCGACGGCGGGCGGCCCGCCCGCTTCCCCCCGCGTCCGACCCCGCCATCCCCCCTCACCCCCGCGCCGCCCTCCGGTACACTGCCCACGTTTCCCGCGCCGTCTCCGCCCACGTGAAGCGGCCCGCCTGGGACACGCCCGCGCGGCGCATCGCCGCCCGCCCCTCCGCGTCCCCCAGCACGCTCCGCACCGCCTCCGCCCACCCGGCGGCGTCGAAGCCGTCCACCCAGCGGGGGGCGTCGCCGAGGACTTCGGGGAGCGAGCTGTTGCGGGCGGAGACGACGGGGACGCCGCGCGCCATCGCTTCCAGCGGCGGGAAGCCGAAGCCTTCGTAGCGGGTGGGATAGACGAACGCCGCGGCTCCGGCGTACACCGCCGCGAGCTGGTCGTCGCGGATGCCGCCCAGACGCCGGATGCGGTCCCTCCGCGGGGAGGATTCGATGGCGGCGAGGATGCCTTCGGTCTTCCAGCCGAGCGAGCCGACCAGCGCGAGGTCGCCGTCGAAGTCGCGCAGTTCCTCGAAGACTCTCACCAGGAACGGGATGTTCTTGCGCGGCTCCAGCGTCCCCACCATCAGCAGATACGGCCGCTCCAGCCCCAGCTCCCGGCGCAGGGCCGCGGCTTCGGCCTCCGGCGGTGGCGGCGGAAAGGAGTCCAATCCGAGCCATACCGGGAAAATCCGCTCCTCCTCCACGCCGAGCAGCTCCCGGATTTCGCCCGCCGAGAAGCGGCTGTCGGTCAGGATGGCGTCGGCGGTGTCCGCCGTCCGCTGGATTTCGCCCATCAGCCACGCGAGGTTCTTCTTCTCCGTCGTCTCCGGCATCCGCAGGAAGGACAGGTCGTGGATGGTCACGACCGACCGCTTCCCCTTCCCCAGCGGCGGCCGCACGAAGTTCGGGAAGTGGTACACGTCCGCCTCCCCCGCGAACCACCCGTACGGCGGCGCATGCAACCGCTTCCACGCCGCCTGCGCAATCCGCCCCGGCATCCACCGGCACGCCCGCACTTGCCCCCCCTTCGCCCAGTCCGCCCCCCGGTAGCGCCGGTGGAAATCGAAACAGAACCCCTCCACGCGCTCCCCCTCCCCCGCCTCCGCCCCCAGATGCCGGAACAGCTCCCGCACGTACCGCCCGATCCCCCCCGTCTGCCCCAACCCCGCCTGCAAATCCACGCATGCCTTCATCCGCATCCTCCCTCATGTCCGTTCCCGGTAGGGCGGGCAGTCCCTGCCCGCCGGAACAAGGGATTCCAGATGGAAGTGGCAGGAACGCGCGGACGCGCCGCCCCCGGCCCCCTCTTCGCCACCCTGCATCCGCTCCCGCCATCCACCCGGTTGCACCCCCCTCCCGCCGGCGGCGAAGGGACTCGCCGCCCTACCCTCTTGTCACCCTTTGTCCTGTTTGTCTTCAATCCCGAACAATGGTCGTCAGTGGATCCGACTCCACGTCGCCCGCGCGCACTCCCTCGCCTTCGCCGCGATTTCCGCCGCGTCCAGCGTCGTGAGCTTCCCGTGCCGCATCAGGATGCGCCCGCGCGCGATGGTGGTGTCCACCGGCGCCACGTTCAGCCCGTACAGCAGGTGCCCGTAGAACCGCCCGTCCTCCAGCGGCGTGGTCGGATCGTAGTCGAAGATCGCGATGTCCGCCAGCTGCCCCGCCGCCAGCTTGCCGCGCAGCTCGGGGAAGCACCGCCCCGCGATCGCCGCGTTGTTCTCCAGCAGCATCTGGCACGCCTCGCAGAACGCGACCCGCGGATCGCCCAGCGTCGCCCGCTGCAGCAGGTGCGCCACGCGCGCGGACGAAATCATGTGCGACGTCATCCCGTCGGTGCCGAGACCCAGCAGGATGCCCTTCTTCAGCAGCGCCAGCATCTTCTGGGTGCCGACCGCGTTGTTCATGTTCGATTCCGGATTGTGCACCATCATCGTCCCCGTCCGCGCGATGATGTCCATCTCGGACTCGTCCAGGTGGATGCCGTGCACGAAGATCGACTTCGGCCCCGCCAGTCCGAACTTCTCCAGCCGCTGGACGATCCGCATCCCGTACTTCGCCAGGCAGTCCTCCTCGTCGGCCGTGCCTTCCGCGACGTGCACGTGCACGCCGGCGCCGGTGTCGCGGCACACCGCGGCCACCTTCTCCATCGTCGCGTCGGAGAGTGTCATCTGCGCGTGCAGGCCGAAGAGAGCCGTGATCTGCCCGTCGCCGGACGCCTGGGTCTTGCGGATGAACCGCTCGTTCTCGGCCACGCCGTCGCCCGGCACGTTGCGGTCGCTCGTCTCGTAGCACAGGCATCCCGACAACCCCGCCTCGCGGAACGTCTCCTCCATCGCGTCCAGCGACCCGTCCGTGCAGGACGGCGACGCGTGGTGGTCGATGATGGTCGTGCACCCCGTCCGGATGGCCTCCACCAGCGCCACCAGCGACGAATACCGCACGCCTTCCATGTCCAACGCCAGGTCCAGTTTCCACCACAGGCGCTCCAAAATTTCCGTGAACGTCGCCGCCGGCTCCCCCGGCGCCGCGTACCCGCGCGCGAACGACGAATACAGGTGGTGGTGCGCGTTGATCAGCCCCGGCATCGCGAGCATCCCGCCCGCGTCCAGCACCTCCGCCCCTTCCGGCGCCGCCACCGTGGCCCCCACCGCCGCGATCTTGTCCCCTTCCACCAGGATTTCCCCCTTGGGCAGGATCGGCTGTGCCGGATCCAGCGTGACGATCTGCGCGTTCTTGATCAGCAGCGATGACATGGCTCGTTTCCTTTCGGTTGTTGGTTTCATTCCTTGTACCACGCCCCGCCCCCTCGCCGCAAGCCCGAGCGTTCATGGGGGACGGCGTGCGGAAAAACCGACGGAAACAAGGGGTTTTTCCGTAATCTCAAGCGATGGCAACCGGTTGCCGCCGAGGACAATCGATTGCAGTCGGAGGCGCGCCCCCTCAACCCACGGGCCGCCCGTCGGCGTCGAACCGCGGCGCGATCTGTACGGCCGGGTTCATGTAGATCGGCGAGAGCGCCCCGCTCTCCCCTCCCGCGAAGAAGAGCCGCCCCACCCACTCCGCGCGCGGCACCCGCTCTTCCGCAATCCGCGCGACGCCCGGCCACCGCTCCGCCAGCACGGCCTCCGGTAGCACGACGAATGCCCCCTCCTGACGCGCCAGCGCCGCCTCGTCGCGGCGGAACAATCCCGCCCAGCGCGTTCCCCGCCGCGCGTCGCCGTGCACCACCGCCGCGTCCAGCGACGGGTCTTCCGCGAAGCACTCCGCCGCCAGCGCCGCCGCGCTCGGGCACGTCCACACGGTCCGCCCCCGCGGCAACGCCCACCCGCGCGCCGCCGTGATGGCGACGCGCAGCCCCGTGTAGCTCCCCGGACCGATCCCCACCGCGAACGCATCCACGCCCGCCCACTCCACGCCGGTCTCCCGCAGCAGCGTTTCCGCCGCCGGGAACAGGCTCTGGCTGCGCCGCTGCCGCGCATCGACGGACCGGCCGCCCAGCAGGCGGCACGCCCCGCCGCGTTCGCCTTCCAGCAACGCCAGCGTGGAATCCTCGCGTGAAAACTCGCTCGCCAAAACGATCATGGGGTCGGTCTCTCCAACAGCCCCCCCCGGGCTCCCAAGCCCCTAGGTACCTAGATATCTAGATACCTAGAGGCTTTCCAAGCCCCCCCGCGCCCGCTTTTCAGCGCGCGCGCCCCGTGGCCCGCGTGATGTGCGCCAGCCGGTTGACCATCGCCTGGGTGAGCTCGTCCCACTCGAAGCGCCACTGCCAGTTGCCGCCGGCGCGG
>CACXEY010000197.1 GCA_902766695.1 uncultured bacterium | reverse complement strand
GATGCCGAACGCGAAGCCATTCCCGCGCTCCTCCTCCAGGGCACCATCCTCGTCCGCCTCCAGCGTTACGACGAAGCCATCGGCCTGCTCTCCCCCGCCGTCCAGTCCAACACCCGCCACGCCGAACTCCAGGCCGCCTACGGCGCCGCCCTCATGGGCGCCCGGCGCAACTCCGAAGCCCGCGCCGCCCTCTCCCGCGCCATCAGCCTCGACCGCCACGCCAGCCCCGAAACCTACGCCAACCTCGCCATGCTCTGCGCCTTCACCGAACCCGTCGACCTCAAGCTCGCCCGCCGCTACTACGCCCTCGCCCGCGACGCCGGCCTCCCCCCCGCCCCCGCCCTCGAAAAGCGCCTCAAGTAGCCCCCCTCCATCCCCTCCCTCCCCCGCCCCGCCTCCCTCTCCTTCCCTCCCCGCCGTCTGCCGCCCTCATTTTTGGAAACAGGAAAATCACGACGTTTTCCGTCCGTCCATGCGTTTCTAAACCCATGAATCCGCCCCCTCCCAAGCCCCCCGACCGCCTACTTCTTTCCGCCGACGATACGCGGCTCGGTCCCGGCCAAAAGCCGCCGGATGTTCGCCCGGTGGCGCCAGATGACGAGAAGCGTCATCGCCCCCAGCACCCATGCCAGCCAGGCCCGGTCGGTTCCGCCATGGAGCCAGATGGCCGCGCCCGTCGCCGCCGCGCATCCGACCATGGATGCCAGGGAAACCCATCGCGTGGCCACCACCACGAGCACGAACGCGCCCAATCCGATGCCGACGGCTCCCGGCGCCACTCCCAGTGCCATTCCCGCGCTCGTGGCAACCCCCTTGCCGCCCTTGAATCCCAGCCAGACGGGCCAGTTGTGCCCCGCCACCGCCGCGAGGCCGCACGCCACCCCCAACCAGACCGGTGCGGGACTGCCCGTCCACCGCGCGCACCATGCGGGAAAAGCATAGGCGGGCAGAAACCCCTTCACCGCATCCAGGAGCAACGCCAGGACGCCCCACCCCTTCCCGACGCACCGGAACACGTTCGTCGCGCCGATGTTCCCCGATCCGCTGTTGCGAAGGTCCACCCCGCGCGCCTTCGCGATGAGCAGTCCGAACGGGATGGAACCCGCCAGGTAGCCCGCGAGGATTGCCGCCCCGATTCCCCACCACGATTGTCCGATGAATGCCGTTTCCATGCCCCCACTATGCTCCCCGCGCCCCGCCGACGCAAGCCGAACCCGCCGGACCGTCTACCGGCCTGCGGCCCCGGACAGCCATTCGGCGAAACGATCGCGGTGCTTCGCCAACTTCGGAGAGAGGGTCCGTTCCTTCAGGAAGCGGGCGAAGGCCCGCATCGTCGCATCCAGGCGGGCCGGGGTCGCGCTCACGGCATAATCGCCGAGGACCACCGACTGGCAGTGGACGGGATTGCGCTTGGCCAGCCATTGGCGCGTCTTCTCCGCTTCCTTCGCCTGCCGGGTGGCGCGGCGGACGCTCAGGAATTCGGGAATGCCGAGCTGGGCATCGACGTGTTTGCGCAGCCGATCGAAGTTCCAATGCTCCCGCAGAAGCCGCGCGAGGCGGCGACGGCCCGTCGCGTATTGGGACTGGAGATCGGACGGAAGACTCCGGTCCGGTGCTTCGTCGGGAAGGAGCCATTCGAGGGGAAGGCGCGAGTCGAGCTGCAGGAACTGGCGGAGACGGAGCGCGAGAAGCCGGTAGCGCATCAGGGAAGAGTAGCTGACATTGAGGCGGTTGTCCGCGATGTATCCACGCATCCCGCGTCCGCGCGATTGGATGCGCTTTGCTCCGGTCGGAGATTCGCTGTAGCGGTTCCCGCTGTCGAGCGTGGGCTCGAGGTCGGCCAGACGCGAACCCATGCGCAGGCGGACGCGGAGGGTACGGGGGACAATCTCGCAATCGGCCTTCAATTCCTTCGCCGTCGGGGTGCCGCGCAGGGACGGGCTCTCCGGATGCGGGGCGCGCAACCGTCCGCGGCGGCGGATTTCGCCGAGGATGGCGGCGCCGGTCTCGGTCGCGACGAAGCCGAGGAAGGCCGTGGCCGTCACGCCGAGGACCACCGGCATGAAGGCGAGGCCGAGCGCGCCGTTGCCGCCGCGGAAGGGGGAGTAGGCCGCGTCGAAGACGGATTGGGTGCGGGAGGAGGCGGTGCGGAGAATGTCTTTCATGGTGGGGGGAGTATGGAGGAAGACTTGGATTCCGTCAATAATTTCCTGTTGCCAAAAGTTCCGGGGACGGAAAACCCTTGTGCGGCGGGGGGAGGGGATTTAGGATGCGGGACATGCACTTGAGCCGGACCATTTTCGTTGCGTTGCTGTCGGTTGCTCTCTCGGCCATTGCCGCGGTCGCGGCGGTGCCGGATTCGGAAGCCCTCGCCCTGATGGAACAGGTGCGCCTCTCCATGCCGCACGTGCCGCTGGACATGGAGGCGCAGATCCGCGTGCTCGATCCGAACGGCAAGCCGGTGTCCAAGCTCCAGGCACACGTGGTCTGGACGCCGCGCAAGACTGGGCGCGACGTACAGTACGACCTGCTCGGGCCGGACGGGGAGCCGGCGGAGCGGATGGAGGTGTCGCTGTCGGATCTCGGGTCGGCGTTCTCCTACCAGGCGGGCGCGCCGCTGCAGGCCGCGCCGCTGCCGGACCTTTTCGCGCCGGTGGGGGGGAGCGACATCAACTGGATGGAGCTGAGCTTTTCGTTCTTCTTCTGGCCCGGGCCGCGCATCGTGGGCGAGGAGCGCGTGGCGGGGCGCTGGGACTGCAAGATCGTGGAGATTCCGTGCCCGGCGGACCTCGGCGGCGGCTGGTCGCACATCCGGCTGTGGGTCGTGCCGGCCTACTCGGCTGTCATCCGCGGCGAGGCCTGGAAGGACGGCCGCGCCATCAAGCGCTTCGACGTGGACAGCATCCGGCGCCTCCGCAAGGTGTACATGATCGGCGACATGACGGTGCGCGACCTCGACCGCGGTTCGCGTTCGCTGCTCAAGGTCGGCAAGATGAAGATGTTTGCGCCCGACCTCACGCCCGAGGAGCTCGAGGAGCTGAATTCGCCCGTCGTCTGGTGACGCGATGCCCGCCGCCCCCGCCAGCCCCGCCCCCGCCTCCCTCTTCCCGCCCGACGCGACGCCCGCGGCGTCCGGCGCGAAGGTCTGGAAGGTTTCGGAGCTGAACCGCTCGATCAAGCGCCAGCTCGAGGGGGCGTACGGGATGGTCTGGATCGAGGGGGAAGTGAGCAACTGGCGCCGTCCCGGTCCCTCCGGCCACGCCTACTTCAGCCTCAAGGACGCGTCGGCGCAGATCAAGGCGGTGATGTTCGCGGGCGACTTCCGGCGCGTGCGCTTCCCGCTGGACAACGGCGTGCTGGTGCGCGGCTACGGCGCCGTCACCGTGTACGAGGCCGGCGGCGTCTACCAGATCCGCCTGCTCAAGCTCGAACCGATGGGCGTCGGCGCGCTGATGCTCCAGTTCGAGGCGCTCAAGCGCAAGCTCGCGGCGGAGGGGCTGTTCGACCCGGCGCGCAAGCGCCCGCTGCCGGTGCTGCCGCAGCACATCGGCGTGGTGACGTCGCCGACGGGCGCGGCGTTCAAGGACATCCTGAAAGTCCTGCACCAGCGCTTCGCGAACCTCCATATCCTGCTGGCCCCCGCGCGCGTGCAGGGGGCGGGCGCGGCGGAGGACGTCGCCGCCGGGATACGCGCCCTCAACGACTGGAGCCGCTCGCACGAAAAGCTCGACGTGCTGATCGTCGGCCGCGGCGGCGGCAGCCTCGAAGACCTCTGGTGCTTCAACGAGGAGCCCGTCGTGCGGGCGATCGCGGCCTCGGAGATCCCCGTCATATCGGCCGTCGGCCACCAGATCGACACGACCCTCAGCGACTACGCCGCCGACCTCCGCGCCGCCACCCCCAGCGACGCCGCCGAACTCGTCGTCAAGAGCAAGACCGAGCTCCTCGCCCGCATCGACGCCGCCCGCAAGCGCCTCGCGCTCGCCCCTTCCGCCCGCATCCAGGCCTGGCGGCGGCGCCTCGACGCCGCGGGCCGCACCGTGCGCACCGAGCCCGCCCGCCGCCTCCGCGACCTCCAGCAGCGCGCCGACATGGCGGCCCTCCGCCTCCAGCGAGCCCTCG
>CACXEY010000196.1 GCA_902766695.1 uncultured bacterium | reverse complement strand
GTTCGGGAATTCGGCGTCGCTGGGGACGACGTACGTGTTCGACGACGGCGCGGACGGGTGCGACAAGGGCGTCGAGGAGGCGGAGGCGCAGGCGAGTCCGTTCGAGTTCACGGTGTCGGGGCGGGTGTACAATCTGGGCAACGCCTGGCACGTGCCGGCGGCGGCCGAGCCGGCGGGGGCCTACATGCGGAATCCGACGCACCCGTACGCGTCGTCGCCGGTGGCAATCTACAACGGGAACCAGGCGCAGGGCGACGGGGGGAATCCCGGCGACCAGAGCGGCGGGACGGTCTACTACCGCGCGGCGGGGGCGTCGTCGTGGAGCGAGGCGGCGATGGAATACGACACGGCCGTGGAAAACAACAAGTACTGGCGCGGGACGATCCTGGCGGACGCGTTCGCGGCGGCCTCGACGGTGGAATACGTCATCAAGGTGGCCTACAACGACCACGACGACACGTACCTGGGGCTGGCCGCGGCCGGCGACGTGGCGAGCTCGGCGTTCGGGACGCTGGAGGAGGCGGCGGCGCATCCGTTCGACTTCACGTACGCGGGTGAGGCGGGCCAGGAGCCGGCATTCGTCTGGCACGGCGGGAACGCGGTGAAGATGTCCGGGACGAACGTGCAGCTGTGGGTCAAGACGGGGTACGTGCAGGGGGATGACGCGTGGGCCGACCAGGCGCAGATCCGCTACAAGGTGGTGGTCCCCGCGGAGCCGTCGTCCACGGCCCGGCAGGGCGTGCGGGCCATCCGGCGCGCGAAGGGGGCGAGGGCGGTCGATCCGTCGCTGGCGAAGACGGTCGAGATGCGCTTCGACCACACGGACGAGGACCCGAGCGGCCTCGGCAAGGCGATGTGGTGGGTGGGGAGCGTCCAGGAGGCCGACCTCGCGGCGCCGGGCGCGGTGCTGCGCTACCAGATCGCGGTGCGCCGCACCACGGCGGGCGGCGGCAACGGGACGTGGCGGCTGGCGGAATACCAGTCCGCCGGCGCGAACGACACGGTCTTCGAGTACACGATGGCCTCCAGCGGCGCGAACACGCTGACGGTCAACGGCCTGAACGCGGACTACACGACGAGCAAGTTCTTCATCGATGAATCCAAGGGTGAGACGGCGCACCTGCACGTGGTGTACGCGGCCCCGGCCGGCGCGACGGACGTGCAGATCTTCTCCAACGTGGGCCGCCGCGACTACTGGGGCGCCGACCTCGACGGCAACGGGGTGCCGGACGCCATCCGGCCGCCGAGCGGCGACCTGGTGACGACGGCGAACACGGCCACCACGAACACGTACTTCGGCGCGTGGGCGATGGAGTGGGACGCGGACGCCGGGGTCTACACCTGGGACGCGGACATCGGCAAGACCGGCGCCTACCGCCTGACCGCGCGCTACAAACAGGGCGGCAAGTGGCACTACTACAGCGAGCTCGGCAGCGGCATCCGCGACCACGCGATCGTCATCTCGCCGAAGAAGGTCCTCCAGCAGAACGTCTACGAGGTCAACGGCATGACCGCGAAGGCGTCGGCGCCGGACGAGGCCGGGCACAGCACCTTCGAGGACCTCATCGAGGGCGCGGACGGCTACGCGGAGTTCGGCGTGCCCTACCTCAACAACATCGGCGCGAACTGCCTCTGGTTCCAGCCCATCCACACCTCCAGCGAATACGGCCTGGCGGATGGCGGCGAGCCGGGCAGCCCCTACGCGGCCAAGGACTACTTCTCCGTCAGCCGCTGGTACGGCAAGGCCGTCGGCGGCCAGCGCACCACCGCGCAGGCCCTCGCCGAGTTCCAGGCCTTCGTCGCCGCCTGCGACGCCGGGAGCAGCCCCGGCATGCGCCAGGCCGGGACGCCCAGCAAGGTTGGAACCATCAACATCATGCTCGACGGCGTGTTCAACCACACCAGCTGGGACGCCGTCTTCGGCGTGATGGGCGAGCGGATGGGCATCGTGCCGGCCGGCACGGGCGCCTCGACCGCCATCGCCAGCGTCAAGCCCGGATGGTACGCCAACGTCAGCGACTACGGCGCGCCCGCCACCTGGTACAACGGTCCGCAGGGCGGCAACCACGACATCGCCAGCGGCCCCGACCGCGGCGACTTCGGCAAGTGGCTCGACACCGCCGAGCTGTTCTACGGCGACTACTCCGCCCTCGTGCGCCACAACCCCGACGACAACGGCAACTACCTCAACGAGAGCGACCAGTACAACTACGAGAGCATGACCGCCGACACCGAGATGCTCTGGGAGTACATGGGCTCCTACGTGCCCTACTGGCTCGACCAGACCGGGCACGACTTCGGCAACGAGCGCACGGGCGAGGTGGACGCCAACGGCACCGCCTACGACGACTACGGCATCGACGGCCTGCGGTGCGACTTCGGCCAGGGGCTGCCGCCGCAGTTCTGGGAGTACTGCATCAACCGCGCGCGCGCCAAGAAGTGGAACTTCATGTTCATGGCCGAATCGCTCGACGGCGGCAAGGTCAGCTACCGCTCCAACCGGCACTTCGACATCCTCAACGAGTCCTTCGTCTTCGCCGCCCGCAACGCCGGCAGCCCCAGCGACCTGCTCGCCGTCACCGACGACAAGAAGGCCGCCTACAACGGCGGCGCCGTCCTGCTGAACCTCACCAGCCACGACGAAGTCATGCCCTACGACGACCCGTGGATGACCGCCAGCCGCTACGCCATGCTCGCCACCGTCAAGGGCCTGCCCATGACGATGTACGGCCAGGAACAGGGCATCGTGCCGCTGACCAATGTCCAGGGCGAGCACGGCGAAGGCGACATCGTGGCGCCGAACGCCCCGTGGACCGGCTTCGCCAAGTTCGAGCTGAACTTCGGCAAGTGGGTCGCCGACTTCAAGACCTGGAACAAGCTGACCGTCTGGGAACAGCCGCCGCTGGGTGACGAATCGCGCGAGATGGCGAAACTCTACGGGCGGATCAACCGCGCGCGCCAGGGCTCCCCGGCGTTGCAGTCCGACCTCCAGTGGATGCTGCCGGTCAAGGACGCCGGCGGCGACCGCCACGGCGACATCTGGGCCATGGCCAAGGCCGAGGAGCAGGGCGCGCTGGCCAACGGCAAGGACGCGGTCCTGGCGTTCGTGCTGTTCGTCCGCGACCAGCACCGGGCGTGGGACGCCACCTTCGAGCTGCCCGAGGGGGCGGTCAACCTGCTCGGCCTCGAAGCCGGCAAGACCTACACCGCCCGCAACCTCGCCGCGACCGACCCCGCGAAGATTCTCTGGACCAACACCACCGAGAAACTCACCGGCGAAGGCGTCTGGGTGGACTTCACCGCCGACCAGAACGGCAGCGCCTTCTACAACGACGGCGCGATGGTGTACTTCCTCAAGCTGGAGGAATACACCGCGACGCCCGACCCGGAGACCATCCCGGCGGACGGCGGCGAAGTGGCCGTGCCGACCGAGTGGCTGCGGATGTTCTGGCCCGACGCCACCGTGGCGGAACTGGAGGAAATCGTGGACGAGCCCGCCGCGAACGGCAAGGACACGGTCTGGCAGTGCTACATCGCCGACCTCGACCCGACCTACGAAGACGCGGCGATGGTGGTGGGCCATGAAATCGACCTGTCGAACGGCGTGTCGTTCAAGGTGAACGTCCCGTCCGGCCGCACGGCGGAAGTCTGCTACAAGGACGACATGACGGGCGCCACGAAGTCGAACTGGCTGCCGTTCAATCCGGCCGTCCGCTACAGCAACGACAGTGCACTCCCGTACGAGTGGACGTTCTCCGACCCGACGTGGAACGGCACCACGATCCGCTTCTACCAGTTGCAGATGAAGATGAACCCGTAGGCGGAGAGCCAACGGTTCGGCAAGCGGCGGCCCCTTGCGGGGGCCGCCGTTTTTGTGGGGAGGGGTGGGGGGGTGCACGGGGGCCGCCCTGCAAAACAAGGACAGGGGGAGCGGGAGGGGAGCGGGAAGGGTGGCACGGTTTCGTCGGGGACGAGGCGTTGCCTGTGGTTTTCCGGGCGGAGAGGGGTAGGGCGGGCAGTCCCTGCCCGCCGGCGGAGGGGATTCGGCAGGGAGACGAGGAAAACGTGCGGGGGACTGCCGGTGGTGGGGCATCCGCGGTTTCCATGCACCGGATTGCACGTTGCGGAAGCCGGTGGACAGGGAACTCGCCGCCCTGTTTTTCGGAGGAAACACACGGAAAATTCATGGGATTCAAGGCAGGGTGGGCGGCGAGGAAGGGGGGCGGCGAAAGGAAAAATGCACAGGCCGGGGCGGGGTTGTGGATAACTTGTGTGTTTTTCCGGGCATGCAGTCGGATGGCTCTATTGTAACAAATTGAAATTCAATGGATTGCGAAAAAAATCTAAATCCGCGTCTTGCCTATTGACAAGTGTGGGGGAAAGTGGGAGAAAGTGGGGCGTCAGGAAAGCCAAGTGGGAACCAACGACACATTCGATCTGGACGAGCTGTTGAACGCGGGAGCGTTCGTCGGCAGCCATACCCACTCGCTGGATGGCAAGAAGCGGCTGACCATCCCTTCGGAGTGGCGCGAGGCCACGGGCGGAATGCCCGTGTTCGTGCTCAAAGGCGTGGATCAGCCGTGCCTGTATGTTTTCACCGCGCGCGACATGAAGGCCCGGCTGGACAAGATCCGGTCGATCTCCGTCGCCAACGCGAAAGCCCAGCAGTTCATCCGCAGCATCTTCTCCTGCGCGGACCGCCTGGAAATCGATTCCGCCGGGCGCATCCGCGTGAGCGACCGGTTGCTGGAATGGGCGGGCATCACGGGGCAGGTGGAGCTGGTCGGCGTGGGCGGCCGTTTCGAATTATGGAGTCCGGAGCAATGGAACAAGCAGAACTCGCAACTCAATCCTCAATCCTTCGCGGAAGCGGCAGCCTCCATCGGATTCTAGACAGTCTGGGCCGTTTCTTCCTCGGTATCGGCGGCGACTCGCCGTCCGCGGTGCGCCGCCGTCCGGATTCGGACCGCTGGTGGGACCGCGAGGAGGATGACGTGCCGCCGTCGGCCGGCTCCCGGGCGGATGCCATCCCGATGGTCCTGGGGGAGCAGGCGCGGCTGTTCGACGACGAAGGCCAGGTGGCGGTATCGCTGCCGGAGGCGCGTCCGGCGGAAGCGGCGCGCCCGGCGCCGCGCCGCGCGGCCCCGCGGGTCGTGCCGAACACGGTGGTGTCGGCGCAGACGCGCGTGAACGGCAAGATCATGGGCATCACGGTGACGCGTGCGTCGACGCTGGACCTGGACGCGCCGGTCGCCCGCACGGCGGCGGTGGCGAAGGCTCCCGCGGCGGCGGTGGCGCAAAGCCGGGCGATCGCGCGGCACCTGGTGATGAGCCGATCCCTTTACAGCGGTCCGGAGGAGGCGCGGCGGTTTTCCGTTCCCCGCCGCGCTCTCCGGCCGCATTTCCAGTTGTTCGAAGGCGCCGAGGCGATCATGGAAGACGACCGCGGCGTCATCCGCCTGAACCAGCGCGAACTGCGCACCCAGCGCGGCCAGGTCTGGTTCGTCTGAGGGGGCGGGGGGAGGCCATCGTGGAGTCGCCGGCGCCGCACATCCCGGTATTGTTGCGCGAGACGGTGGAGCGTCTGGTGCCCGCGGGGGGCGCGGCCTCCGGCGCGTGGTACATCGACGGCACCGCCGGCGCGGGCGGGCATTCGGCGGCGATCCTTGATGCGGCGGGTCCCGGCGCCCGCCTGCTGGCGCTCGACCGGGACGCGGACGCGGTGGCGCTGGCCTCGGCCCGTCTGGCCCCCTACGGGGAGCGCGCGGTCGTGGTAAGGTCGGAGTTTTCGGAGATGGCCGAGGTGGCGCGCCGGATGGGAATCGGTCCGGTAGTCGGGATTCTGCTGGATTTGGGCGTCTCGAGCATGCAGCTGGACCGGCCGGAGCGCGGGTTCGGGTTCATGCACGACGGGCCGCTCGACATGCGCATGGACGACCGCCAGGCGGAGACGGCGGCGACGCTGCTCGCGCGCCTGGACGAGGCGGAACTGGCGCGGATTCTGCGCGAGTACGGCGAGGAGCCGGCGGCACGCCGCATCGCGCGCGCGGTCGTCGAAGCCCGCGGGGCGGGGCGCCTCCCCGCGACGACGGCGGAGCTGGCGGACCTCGTGTCGCGCGCCAAGGGCGGGCGCCGCGGGCGCATCCACCCGGCGACGCAGACCTTCCAGGCGCTGCGCATCGCGGTCAACAACGAACTCGGCGCGCTGGACCGCGCGCTTCCGGCGGCGCTGGACCTGCTGGCGCCCGGCGGGCGCCTGGCGGTCATCAGCTTCCACAGCCTGGAAGACCGCCGCGTGAAACATTTCATGGCGGCCCACGAGGGCCGCATGGAGTCGCTGCCGATGGGCGGCGAACGCTGGTGCGGGCAACTGCCCCGCGGCCGGCGGCTGGACCGCCGCGCCGTCACGGCCGGCGAAGGGGAATCCGCGTGCAACCCGCGCGCGCGGTCGGCGAAACTGCGGGTGATCGAAAGGATGGACTGACATGGCGAACAAGAACAGGCGCAACCACTCCAAGGGCGGTTCGACGGCGATGGTGCGGGGCGTGGCGCTCGGCGTGGTCTCGCTGCTGCTCGTGCTGCTCTACCTCGGCATTTCCAACAACTGCGAGGCGCTCGGACGCCAGATCAAGCTCGCGGAGCAGGAGAAGGCGGAGCTGCTCAAGCAGGTCGCCACGGAGGAGCAGAACTGGGCCCAGGCGCGCTCGATCCGCAACATGGAAGCCCTGATGGCGCAGTACCGCATCGAGATGGACTGGCCCGCGGAAAAGGACATCATCCGCCTCCACGCCGCCCGCCCCGACCGGGCCGTGGAGTATGCGCGCCGCTGACGCCAAGCACTCTCGCGCGGAGTCGCGGAGACGCGGAGCACCCACGAAGGAAAGAGGCCATTCTTGCACCGTGTTCCTCTTTTTGACCGGGGCCTCCCTTCCCCTCCCCCCGCTCCTCCACTCCGCGCCTCCGCGTCTCCGCGCGAGGTTTCCTTTCTTCTCCGTGCCTCTGCCTCTCTGCGCCTCTGCGTGAGTGTTTCCCCATGACCGACAGCGGCTACAGGTGGAAGAGCATCCTCGTCTCGCTCGGCGTGATGGCGATCTGGCTCGGCCTCTTCGTGCGGCTCGGGTGGCTCCACCTCGGCCCGAACACCTCCCTCAAGGCCAAGGTCGAACGACTCCACCATCTCGACCAGGAGCTGACCAGCCGCCGCGGGCGCATCTTCGACCGCCGCGGCAACCTCCTCGCGCAGGACCTGCCGATCCAGGACATCCACATCGACCCCAAGGTCCTGCAGAGCAACCACACCACGCGCATCGTGTCGGTCCATCTCGAGCGCCTCCTCGGCGTCCCGCGCGCCGAAACCCTCGCCCGCGCCAACAAGCCCAACCGCCGCGACGAAACCATCGCCCGGAACCTCTCCGACGCCGAAGCCGGCAAGGTGCTGCGCCTGCGGATGCCCGGCGTCTTCGCGCGCTCGTCCGAAAAGCGCCACTACCCGCTGGAAAACGAAGCCTGCCACGTCATCGGCTTCTCCAACGCCGAAGGCGTCGGCAGCGCCGGCATCGAGCAGCGCTACGACGACATGCTCCAGGGCCGCAGCGGCCTGCGCAAGAGCCAGCGCGACGGCCGCCACCGCGAACTCTACACCCGCCGCACCCTCGAAATCCTCCCCGAAGCCGGAGCCGACGTCCACCTCACGCTCGACCAGACCATCCAGCACTACGCCGAACGCGGCATGGACCACGCCATCGCCGAGTACCACTGCGACGCCGCCTGGACCATCGTCGAAGACGTCCGCACCGGCCAGATCCTCGCGATGGCCTGCCGCCCCGCCTACGACCTCAACGCCTACCCGGCCAGCACCGCCGAACAGCGCCGCAACCGCGCCGTCTCCGTCAACTACGAGCCCGGGTCCGTCTTCAAGACCCTCACCGTCGCCGCCGGCATCAATGAAGGCCTCATCGCCACCAACGACGTCTTCGACTGCGAGATGGGCCGCTGGACCTACCTCGGCCGCCCCCTCAAGGACTTCCATCCCTACGGCGAACTCGACGTCACCGGCATCCTCCGCAAGTCCTCCAACGTCGGTGCCGCCAAGATCGCCGTCATGGTAGGCGAGAAGAAACTCGACACCTACCTGCGCGCCTTCGGCATCGGCCGCCGCACCGGCATCGAACTGCCCGGCGAGGAAGCCGGCCTGCTCGCCCCCGTCAACCGCTGGAGCAAGCTCGACATCACCCGCATCGCCATGGGCCACACCGTCGCCGTCACCGCGCTGCAGATCCTCAACGCCCTCTGCTGCATCGGCAACGACGGCATCCTCATGCAGCCCTACATCGTCTCCAAGGTCGTCGACGCCAACGGCACCGTCCTCGCCGAGCACCGCCCGCGCGCCGTCGGCCGGCCCATCACCGAACGCACGGCGCGGCTGATGCGCGAGATGCTCGTCTCCGTCACCCAGCCCGGCGGCACCGGCACGCGCGCCGCCATCGAAGGCTATGCCATCGCCGGCAAGACCGGCAGCGCCGAAAAGCTCGAAAACGGCCACTACAGCAAGACCAAGAACATGGCCTCCTTCATGGGCCTGATCCCCGCCGACAAGCCGCAGATCGGCATCGTCGTCGTCCTCGACAACCCCCATCCGCTCCGTACCGGCGGCGTCAGCGCGGCCCCCGTCTTCCGTTACATCGCCGAACCCGTCGTCCACTACCTCGACATCCGCCCCGCCGACGCCTCCGACACCCTCCATTACGTCCCCGCCCCCGACGGCGAAGGCTGGGAACCCGCCCCCGAAGGCGCCGTCGACGTCCCGTGATGGAGAAGACAAACAGGACAAATCAGGACAAGAATGCGTGAAGAGTCATCCATGAGAAGCACCAGCCCCGCGCGCCGACTCCCGCCCCCCTCCGAGAGGGGGGTGGCGCTTCAGCGCCGGGGGGAGTACTGCGCCCCGTTTTCATCCCCGACCTCCACGTCACTTCCGGAGGTGCGGCTTCCAGCCGCGCCATCCTCCCCCCTCCCTTCCCCCGTTCTCCCATGACCTCCTGGCCCCCATTCAT
>CACXEY010000195.1 GCA_902766695.1 uncultured bacterium | reverse complement strand
TGAACCCCGGCCTGGCCACCCGCCCGGCCACCACCCCAGGAGCCCCCCAATGAACGCCAAAAGCCTCTCCTTCCTCAAGCGCCTGATGGCGACCATCTCGCCCTCCGGCTACGAAATGGCCGCCGTCCGCGAATACCGCAAGGAGGCCGCCTCCTTCGCCGCCGAAGTCCGCACCGACGTGCACGGAAACACCGACGTCGTGGTCAACCCCGGCGGCTCCCCGCGCGTCCTGCTCGCGGGCCACTACGACGAAATCGGCTTCATCGTCACCCTCATCGACGACAAGGGCTACCTCTGGATCTCCCCCATCGGCGGCTGGGACCCGCAGATTCCACAGGGCCAGCGCGTGAGCATCCTCTCCTCGACCGGCAAGACCGTCCCCGGCGTCCTCGGCAAGGCCCCCATCCACGTCCAGAAGCAGGAAGACCGCAACCGCGTCACCCCCCTCACCGAGCTCTGGGTGGACATCGGCGCCAAGGACAAGGAAGAAGCCGAGAAGCTCGTCTCCGTCGGCGACCCGATGGTCGTCGACCAGGGCGTCACCGAACTCCCCAACGGCCGCCTCGCCGGACGCGCCTTCGACGACCGCGCGGGCGCCTTCGTGATCCTGGAGGCCGCGCGCCTGCTCGCCGCCACCAAGAATCTCAAGGCCGAAGTCCACGCCGTCGGCACCGTGCAGGAAGAAATCGGCTCGCGCGGCGCCCAGACCGCGACCTTCGGCATCGACCCCGACGTCGGCATCGCCGTCGACGTCACCTTCGCGACCGACCATCCCCTCATGGAATCCGCCGAAAAGCGCGAAGGCCGCGTCACACTCGGCGGCGGCCCCGCCCTCACCCGCGGCGCCAACGTCAACCCCGTCCTCTACCGCCACCTCAAGGCCGTGGCCGACGCCAACAAGATCCCCGTCCAGACCGTCGCCGACGGCCGCGCCACCCCCACCGACGCCGACCCCATCCAGATCTCCCGCTCCGGCGTCGCCGCCGCCCTCGTCTCCATCCCCCTCCGCTACATGCACACCCCCGGCGAAATCATCTCCCTCGACGACCTCGACGCCTGCTCCCGCCTCCTCGCCGCCGCCGTCTCCGCCATGCAGCCCGGCATGGACTGGCGCCCCTTCTGACCCACGCCGCCCTGTCCCCCCTCCCCCCCAAGCCCTAGAAACCTAGATATCTAGATATCTAGAAACCTAGCAGAAAGAGCCCCCCCCATGAGCGACACCAAACGCGACTGCTACGAAGTCCTCGAAGTCCCCCGCGACGCCACCGACGACCAGATCAAGAAGGCCTACCGCAAGAAGGCCATGCTCTACCATCCCGACCGCAACCCGGGAAACAAGGAAGCCGAAGAAAAATTCAAGGAAGCCACCCAGGCCTACGAAATCCTCTCCAAGCCCGAGACCCGCCGCCAGTACGACCAATTCGGCTGGGCGGCCTTCGACCACGGCCGCGGCATGGGCGGCGGCGGCCCGGGCGGCTTCGGCGGCATCAACATGGAAGACGCCCTGCGCGCCTTCGCCTCCGCCTTCGGCGGGGGCGGCGGGGGCATCTTCGAGACCCTCTTCGGGGGCGGCATGCGCGGTGGCGGCGAACCCGGCGGGCCCGCGCGCGGCGCCGACCTCCAGTACGGCATCAAGATCGACTTCGAAGAAGCCGCCTTCGGCTCCACCCGCGAACTCACCCTCGACATCGAAGACGACTGCCCCGACTGCCATGGCACCGGCGCCGCCCCCGGCTCCAAGCCCGAGACCTGCAAAACCTGCCACGGCCGCGGCCAGGTCGTCACCTCCAACGGCTGGATCCAGATGAGCCGCCCCTGCCCCCGCTGCGGCGGCACCGGCGAAACCATCTCCAAGCCCTGCCCCTCCTGCAACGGCGAAGGCCGCCAGCGCGCCAAGAAAAAGATCGCCCTCAAGATCCCCGCCGGCGTCGATACCGGCTCCCGCCTGCGCCTCGCCGGCAAGGGCGAAGGCGGCTCCCGCGGCGGGCCTCCCGGCGATTTGTACGTCGTCTTCGAAGTCCGCGACCACGACATCTTCAAGCGCGACGGCCTCGACACCCTCTGCGAAGTCCCCATCCCCTTCCACATCGCCACCCTGGGCGGCGAAATCCAGATCCCGACCCTCCGCGGCGACGTCCCCCTGAAGATTCCCGCCGGCACCTCCGACGGCAAACTCTTCACCTTCCGTGGCCTTGGGATGCCCGACCCGCGCGGCCGCACCGCCGGCGACCACCACGTCCGCGTCGTCATCGAGACCCCGACCGACCTTCCCCGCAACTCCCGCGACCTCCTGGCCGCCTTCGGCGCAACCCTGACGGAGGCCAACCATCCCCGCCTCGCCGCCCTCCGCAAAAAAGCCCGTGCCTTCCACGACCGCCGCGAACAGATGGCGTCCGCGAAGGAAAAGGCCTGACGGCCGTCCGACAAACGGGGGGAGGGATTCCCTTTTTCCGGTAGCGAAAAGACCATCCCATCCGCACGAGCCGTTTTGCGATGGCGTGGAATCGCAGACGTGCGGCACCAGGGGACTGCCCGTCCTGTCTATTCCTGTACACGGGGAATGGCAAGGTTTTCGGCCGACAACTCCATCGGAAAACTTCCGCGCGCGCGGTATGGTGGGGGGCAGGTGAAAACCCTGTCTTTTGCCTGGTGCGCCGGTCGGTCGGGGCCGACCTCCGGGCGGCCCGTCACGGGCTCCATAGGAGAAAAACGCGCGGCGCGGGGTGAGCCGCGCCGCGTGTGTTTCCCGTGTGGGGGGATAGCGAGGATTATTCCTCGTCCTTCTTGCCGGAGCCGGGGGACCAGACGTCGGCACCGCCGAGGGCGGCGTCGAAGGCGCCCGCCAGGTCGACGAGGTCTTCGCCGGGGCGGAGGCCTTCGAGCATGGAGTCGTCCACTTCGAACTGTTCGTCCGGAAGCTGCGCGGCCTTGATGGAAAGGCCGATGCGGCGGTCGATCGGGTCGATCTTGATCACGCGCGCTTCGACTTCCTGGCCGGGCTGGAGGACGTCGCGGATTTTCGCGACGTGGTCGTCGCTGATCTGCGAGATGTGCACCAGGCCGTCCACGCCTTCTTCGAGTTCGACGAACGCGCCGAAGCTCGCCAGCTTGGAGACCTTGCCCTTGATGAGCTGCCCGATGTGGTAGCGGTTGGAGATGCCGGACCACGGGTCTTCCTGCGCCTGCTTGAGGCCCAGGGAGATGCGCTGGTTCTCGGGGGAGACTTCCAGGACCATGGCTTCGACTTCCTGCCCCTTCTTGAGGACTTCGGAGGGGTGGTTGATCTTGCGGGCCCAGGACATGTCGGAAACGTGGATCATGCCGTCCACGCCTTCTTCCAGCTCGACGGAGGCGCCGTAGTTGGTGAAGTTACGGACCTTGCCCTTGACGCGCGAGCCCAGCGGGTACTTGCTGACCACGTCGTCCCACGGATTGGCCTCGGTCTGGCGGATGCCCAGGGAGATCTTCTGCTCTTCCTTGTTGACGTTGAGGACGACGGCGTCCACTTCGTCGCCTTCCTTGAGGACGTCGGAGGCGCGGGCGACGCGCTTGGTCCAGGAAATCTCGGAAACGTGGACGAGGCCTTCGACGCCGTCTTCGAGCTGGACGAACGCGCCGTAGGGGACGAGGTTGACGACTTTGCCGTGGACGCGGGTTCCCTTGGGGTACTTGAGCTCGATCTCTTCCCACGGATTCTGCTGCTTCTGCTTGAGGCCGAGGGAGATGCGCTCCTTCTCCTGGTTGACGTCGAGGACGACCACCTCGAGTTCCTGGCCGACGTGCACGACTTCGCTGGGGTGGTTGATGCGGCCCCAGGACATGTCGGTGATGTGCAGCAGGCCGTCCATGCCGTTGAGGTCGACGAACGCGCCGAAGTCGGTGATGTTCTTGACGACGCCGGTGCGGGTCTGGCCGGGCTGGATCTCGGCGAGGAGTTTCTTCTTCTGCTCGCGGCGCTGCTCTTCGATGAGGTCGCGGCGGGAGAGGACGATGTTGCGGCGTTCCTTGTTGATCTTGATGACCTTGCACTCGAGGGACTGCCCGAGGAAGTCGTCGAGGTTGCGCACGGGGATGACGTCGATCTGGGAGCCGGGCAGGAAGGCATCGACGCCGACGTCGACGAGCAGGCCGCCCTTGACCTTGCCCTTGACGAGGCCGGTGACGATGGCGCCTTCTTCGCAGGAGGTGAGGACGCGGTCCCAGTTGCGCTGCTGTTCGGCGCGGGTCTTGCTGAGGACGACCATGCCGTTTTCGTCTTCGAGACGCAGGAGCATGACGTCGACTTCGTCGCCGACCTGGACGGCGGAGATGTCTTCGAATTCGGTAGCGGGCAGGAGGCCTTCGGACTTGTAGCCGATGTTGACGAGGACTTCCTGGGGACGGATTTCCACCACGGTTCCCTTTACGATGCCGCCTTCGACGAAATCGAGGAGGGTGGATTCATACATGGCCATCATCTTGGCGCGCTCGGCATCCATTTCGACGGCGGGTTTTTTCTTTTTAGCCATACTTGACTCTTGGGGGAGGTTAGATGACCCGGGTTTTCCTATGTGACAAGGTTTGCGGCAGAAAACCCACTGAAGCGCCTGCAAACACACGGTCCGTGCGCCGGGATGGCCCCGCAATGCGGCACGAACGGGAGGAGTAAAGCGGAAACGGGGCGGAAAGGCAAGCGGAAAGTGCAGGAAACCCCGCCGTTTCCGGCGGGGCTCGGGGGGCGGGCGGGGAGAGCGGACGGGGGGCTTCAGGCGAAGCGGGAGAGGGTGCGGCGGATGCGGGAGAGGACGCGGTCGCGGCCCATGACTTCGAGCATCTCGAAGAGGCCGGGGCCGACGCCGGTGCCGGAGACGGCGACGCGCAGCGGGTGGACGAGGTCGCCCATGCCGCGGCCGGTCTTTTCGGCAAAGGCGTGGAGGGCGGCGTCGGAGGCGGCCGCCGTGAAATCCGGGAGGGCTTCCAGCAGGGCGAGTTCTTCGCGGAGGATGTCCAGGGCGCCCTCCTTGAGGAGGCGCTTGCGGACGGACTTCTCGTCGTAGGGGTAGTCTTCGGTGAAGAAGAACGCGGCGTTGTCGCCGAGGTCGGTGAAGAGGCGGATGCGCTCGCCCATGCAGTCGATGACGGCCCGGAAGTAGGCCGGATCGATGGCGTCGTTCCAGAGGCCCTGGCGCTGCATGGCTTCGCGGCAGCCGGCGGCGCAGTCCTCGGGGGAGAGCGCCTTGAGGTGCTGGCCGTTCATCCAGAGGAGCTTGGTCATGTCGAGCTGGCTGGGGGCGGAGCGGACGCGGTCGAGCGTGAAGGCGGCGACGAGTTCGTCGCGCGTCATGACTTCGCGGTCATCGCCGGGGGACCAGCCGAGGAGGGCGAGGGAGTTGAAGAGGGCCGACGGGAGGAAGCCCTTCTCGCGGAACTCGCCGACGTAGGCGTCGCCGTCGCGCTTGGAGTAGGGCTTGCCCTGGGCGTTGACGATCATGGGCAGGTGGGCGAACTTCGGGACCGGCGCTCCGATCGCCTCGTACATCGCGATGTGCTTGAACGTGTTCTCCACGTGGTCGTCGCCGCGGATGACGTGGGTGACGCCCATCGTGATGTCGTCGACGACGTTGCCGAGGTGGAAGACGGGCGAGCCGTCGGAGCGGACGATGACGAAATCCTTGAGGTCCTCGGCCTTCTTGGTGAGGTCGCCCTTGACTTCGTCGTGGTAGGTGATGTCCTTCCCCGGCATCCTGAAGACGACGCACTCGCCCTTGCCGGTGCCGCCCTTGTCCTGCTTGTAGGCGTGGCCGGTGGAGAGGAGGCGCTCGGCGATTTCGAGGTGCTTTTCGCGCTGCGTGCTCTGGTAGAGGACCTCGCCGTCGTGGTCGAGCCCGAGCCAGTCCATGGAGTCGAGGACGGTCCGGACGGCCTGCGGCGTGGAGCGTTCGAGGTCGGTGTCCTCGATGCGCAGGAGGAACTCGCCGCCCTCGTGGCGGGCGAAGAGCCAGTTGTAGATGGCGGCGCGGATGTTGCCGATGTGGACGTTACCGGTCGGGCTCGGCGCGAAACGGGTGCGGATGGGAGTGGTCATGCGGAAGAATCCTTTCTGGATGGATGAATCAGGAGAGCCGGACGGCGATGGCGGAGAAGGGCGGGAGGGTGGAGTCGGGTTCGAGGGCGCCGTAGAGGGGTTGGCCGCGGAAGAGGTCGGGGGCGCGGACCAGGCGGCGGGGTTCTTCGCCGAGGTTCACTGCGCAGCGGACGAGGCGGCGGCCCAAGATGCGGTCGAAGCATACCACGGTGCGGTCGCGCGCGGGGGCGTCTTCGCCGGAATCCACCAGGCGGCACGCGCCGTCGGTCAGTTCGGGGGTCTTGCGGCGGAGCGCGATGAGGTCCTTGAAGTAGCCGTACCAGGCGCGGCGGGTTTCGTAGCCGCGGTCGAAGAGGTTGCCTTCGAGTTCGACGCCTTCGGTGCGCCATTCGCGGCCGTCGGCGCCGATCAGCCGGCGGCCTTTGTCGCAGGGTTGGCAGCGGGCGTGGATGGACGGGCGGTCGAGGGCCCCGAATTCTTCGCCCGTCAGGATGAACGGGATGCACCGCGGCGACAGGAAGGCCAGGGCGTTCATGGCGCGGAAGCCGCCGGGGCCGAAGCGGTAGAGGCCGCGGCCTTCGTCGTGGTTGTCGGTGTAGCGCGCGGTGAAGTGAGGGGCGGGGTAGCGGGGCGCGGCATCTTCGTACTGCATGAGGGCGCGACCGGCGGCGGCGGCGAGGCCGCCGTCCTGCCAGGCTTCGAGAAGGTCGTGGAAGTCGTGGTTGTGCGCGGCGTCCCCGGAGAGGCGGACGCGCGTGGCGCCGGTTTCGGCGTCGACGGCGTAGGCGTACTGGCAGATCTTGTAGAAGTCGTCGTCGTAGGCGGCGTCCATCCCGCGCGCGAAGAGGTCGAGGTTGTTGCCGAAGCCGTAGCATTCCGCCAGGAAGAGGAGGCGCCGCGAGGGGTGGCGGCGGCGCAGCTCGGCGAGGGCTTCGTCCCAGAAGCTGCGGTCGTTGATGAAGTGCGCCATGTCGAGGCGGAAGCCGTCGATGCCGTCGGTCTCGCCCGCGGGCAGGCCGTCGGAGGGGCCGAGGGCGGAGAGCCAGTGGTCGTAGACGTCGATCATCGCGCGGCGGAGGGCCGGGTTGCGGTAGTCGAGTTTGGCGGTGTCGGACCAGTCGCAGTCGTAGAAGGCGCTGCCGTCGTCGGCCTTGACGTAGTAGTCGGGGTGGGTGGCCATCCAGACGTGGTCGCGCGCGGTGTGGTTCGGCGTGATGTCGAAGATCACTTTCAGCCGCAGGGCGTGGGCCTTGCGGACGACGTCGAGGAGTTCGGCCTTGGAGCCGTATTCGGGTTCGACCGCGGTGAAGTCGCGGGAGGAGTAGGGGGAACCGATGCCTTTGCGGCCGAGGCGCCCGATGGGGTAAGGGGGGAGGAGGTAGAGAATCGTGAAGCCGAGGCGCTTGAGGCGCGGAAGCTGGCGGCGGAGGTAGGCCAGGGGCGATTCCTCGGCGGGACGCTCGGCCGCGGCTTCGGCGGCGTTGCGCGGCTCGCGCGCGGCCAGGGAACGGAGGTTGACTTGGTAGATGATGCCGCGGGCGGCCCAGTCGACGGGGGTGGGGGTTGTCTTCATGGAACGGAATGATACGCCTGGGAGGGCGGGGGCTCAAGCCTTTGTGTGAGGAAGAGGCGCGCGGGGGGGACTGTCGCCGGGATGCGGCGGAGATGCGCGGGCGGGCCGACGGCCCGCCGTCAGGATGGGGGCTCAGCCTTTGAAGACGAAGAATTTGCGGAGGGCGTAGTTGATGGCGAGGGAGCAGAACATGTTGGCGCCGAAGGCGTAGGTGGTCTGGATGCCGAAGCGGTCGATGAGGACGCCCATCAGGAAGGTGCCGAGGCCGACGCTGATCGCGGAGACGGCGAAGAAGAGGAGGAACTCTACCACCATGCCGTGGCGGCCGGGCTTGAAGACGAAGAGGCGGTTGATGATGTAGCAGACGGTGTTGGAGACGAGGAAGGCGATGATGTTGCAGAAGACCGCGTTGCGGGCGCGCAGGGTCTCTTCCACCACCGGGGCGGCGAGGCCGAAGAGGCGGACGAGGATGTCGTCGGAGGCGACGCAGGGGAAGACGAAGAATCCCGCCAGGAAGAAGGTCAGGATGTGGACGGCGGTGGCGATGCCGCCGGCCACGGCGTACTTGAGGAACTGGACGACGGGATTGGCGTCGCGGGAGAGGATTTTGGCGACGAGGGAGGCGGGGCGGGATTCTTCGGTCATGGTCACTTGGCCCAGTCGAGGATTTCCTGCGGGAGGGGCGTGACGTCCTTGAGGGTGCAGTCGACGTCGGTGCCGTCCTCGGAGGGCATCGGGAAGACGTCGCCGGGCTTCTTGCCCGCCACGGCCTTGGCAATGCGGGTGTTGGAGGAGATGATGTGCATCTCGGGCACCTGGTCCCACTCGCCGAGGATGTGGTAGGTTTCTTCGTGGCCGTCGGGCCAGGCGACGTGGATGGTGGAGCCGACGCCGGCGACGCCCTGCGGGGCTTCGGAGAAGTCGGTGGGGCGGACCTTCGCGATCTGGCTCTCGAGGTCGGCGCGGCGGGCGAGCAGGACGGCCTGCATGTCCTTGGCGGCCTTGTACTCGAAGTTCTCGGAGAGGTCGCCGTAGCTGCGGGCGACGGCGATTTCGCGGGAGTTCTCGGGGATGTCCACGTTGATGAGTTTTTCGAGGCGTTCGACGCGGTCGCGGTAGGAGCGGTGGGAGGTGACGGAGCCGTAGCTGGCGGCCGGGGCCTCGGAGGTGGAGGATTCGCCCGTGACGATGGATTCGAGGTGCGGGAACTGCTTGATGATCTTGGCCTGCATGGTCTGGCGGTCGAGGCCGGTCCAGGCGGTGGAGAGGCAGAGCTGCCGGAAGAAGTCCTGCTGGCGGCCGCGGGTCATGCCTTCGAAGACGGCCTGGAGGACTTCGGGGGTTTCGAGGCGCTCGCGGAGGAGTTTCTTGGTCTTGAGGCGGTCGCCGGAGTAGTCTTTTTCGAGTTCGGCGACGGCGAGGGGCGCCAGGGCGGTGGGCTGCGGGAGGTCCCAGGCGGTGGCCTGGTCGCGGTGGCGGAAGATCCAGAGGAGCATCTCTTCGGTGGCCAGGTGGCGCGCGCAGTCGTCGATGAAGAGTTTGCGGATTTCTTCGCCGGAGCCCTTCTCGATCATCAGGTCGATGGCGTCGCAGAGGGCGTTGTAGTGGAGGTCGTGGAGGTGGTTGAGGACGAGCGAGCGTACGGCGTCGGGATCGATGCCCTGCAGGAAGGCGAGCGCGGGCGCGATGTCGCGGACGGGCAGGTCGTGGAGCAGCGGGATGAAGGTCTTGCCGGAGAGGAAGGAGCGGGCGGCGGCCGGCCAGTCGCAGTCGGCGGGGTCGAGCTTGAACTGGGCGGCGAGGAGGGTGCCGGCCATCTTGGTTCCGGGCTGGCGGCTGGTGGCGCCCAGGATCACGAATGCAAGGCGGTTGGCCAGTACGCGCTTGCGGGCGGGCGGGATGGCGGAGACGTCGGCGACGGAGGACTTGAGTTCGGTGACGAGGCGCAGGATGGTCTTGATGTCGCGCTCGGCGCCGAGCTTGTCGTACCAGGCTTCGTCGTAGCCGGAGGCGGAGTCCTTCATGCGGATCGGGTCGGTGCGCTTGGAGGGTAGGTCCACGAGCGGGTCCTTCTTGAGTTCCTTGCGCGCGGCGTCCCAGAAGGATTTCCAGTCGCCTTCGAGCACGACGCCGCCCTGCACCAGTTTTTCCTGGAGGGCCGCGGCGGAGAGGGGACCGAAGCTGGAGAGGGCTTCCTTGACGACGCCGGCGGGATTGGTGCGGACCTGCTGCATGACGCTTTCGCGGTCGGCGTGGAGCTTGGCGAGGATGTGGTCGGGGCCGAGGAGTTCGAGCGACTCGGCGGCGGCCTTCATGGGGAGCATGTGGTTGGGGCGGCCGGCGAACTGGATTTCGATGCGCTTGTAGAGGGCGTCGGACTTCTTGACGATGCCGAATCCCCAGGTGCGGTGGAGGCAGAGGGCGCCGGAGTGGAGGCCGTGGAGAAGGCGGAGGCGGCGTACGCATTCGCGGGCGGCGAGGTGCTGGCCGAAGCCGGCCTCGGAAAGGAGCGCGAGCATGTGGGGGTTGGAGCCGGCGACAACGTCGGCCGCCATGAGCCAGGCCTTGGGGGACATGGTGTTGGCGGGGGTATGGTCGGCGCGCCACTTGAGCAGGTCGATGCCGGCGGGGATGTCGCCGAGCTTGGCGAGGGATTCCTGGGCGAGGGGGGCCCAGTCGGTGAAGACCTTGGGGGAGCCGGCGGCGAGGCCTTCTTCCAGCGCCGCGATCCATTCGGCGGCGTCGGCGCCGTTCTCGGCCATGGCGGCCATGCGTTTTTCGAGTTGTTCCAAGGTTTCCGTATCGCTCATGTGACCTGCTCCTTCCAAAACGGTTTCCGTCATGAAAGCAGGGATGGGGGCGGATTGCAAGAAAAAGCGTGCGGAAAATCGAAGGCGGAGACGAGGGCGACCGGAGAGGCCCCGAAGGGGGGGCGCGGCGGGTCACTCGTGGAAGACTTCGGCTTCGAAGACGGTGAAGCGGCAGGTGGGGTCGCGCCAGGCGTCGGAGGGGAGGCCGGCCTTGCGGGCGAGATAGGTGAGGGTGGTTTCGAGGTCCCAGCCCTGCTCGGGGGCGACTTGCGGGAGGAATACGGCCATGCGGCCGTGGAGGGAAAGGGTCATGCCGTGGCGGCCGATTTGGATGTCGCGCCAGCTGTCGACGGGGTGGGGCGGGGTCAGGGCGCTGATTTCGATGCGGACGGAGGGCCATTCGGCGGCGGTCAGCGGCGGGAAGCGCGGGTCCTCGAAGGCGGCGGAGAGGGCGTGGTCCGCCACGACGCGCACGAGGGGGCGGCGGGGGAGGATTTCGCCGATGCAGCCGCGGAGTTCGCCGTCGATGGTGAGGGTGACGAACGCGCCGCGGCGCTCGCGGAGGGCCGGGGTGAGCGGGAGGGACATGTCGTCGAGTTCGGTCAGGGCGTCGCCGTGGAGGGCTTCGTCGATGACGGTGCGCGCGAGGGTCAGGAGGGTGTGTTTGTCGGAGGGCGCGAGGGGGGAGAAGGACCCGGAAGCTCCGGATGTTCCGGAAGCTCCGGAAGCGTCGGAGGCGGGGGGGGCGTCGGGGGCGTCGAAGGCGAGGGCGGCGTAGGAGACGCAGGAGTCGTATTCGCCGGTGCGGGCGCCGGAGGAGTCGTAGGCGAGTTCGCGTCCGGTGGCGGTCGGCGGGAGGAGGCGGAGGAGCAGGCCGATGGGGTCCTGTCCGCAGATGGTGGCGGAGGTTTCGCGGCAGTAGGCGTCGAAGGCCGCCGCGTCGTGCGCGAGGATGGGGGCGATGGCGCCGTGGTCGAGCGCGGAGAGGCGGGCGGGGATGTCGTCGCGGAAGGGGACGTAGCCGAAGCGGTCGCCGTAGTGGGTGAAGTCGCTGCTGGCGACGACGGCGGTGTGGCCGTCGAGGAGCGGGGCGATGACGTGCGCGGCGGCGTCGAGGTCGTCGGCGTCGAGCTGCCCGAGGGTCAGGGGGACGAGTGTCCAGCGGCGGCCGTCGAGGGCGGCCTGGAGGAGGGGGACGATGAGTTCGATGCTGTTCTCGCCGTGGCGCGTCACGGGGATGTCCACGAAGAGTCCCGGCTCGGCCGCGGCGAGGGCGTCGAGGGCGGCGCGGTCGAGGGGGACGGTGCCGAGGGGCGAGCGGTAGGCGGTGTCGCGGGAAGGAAGGCTGATCCGGCCCGGCAGTTCGACGTGGTGGGTGAAGCCGAGGAGGATGACGCGGCGGAGGCCGGTCCAGGCGGAGAGGGCGCGGGCCCCGGCGGCGGCGCAGGGGCCGGAGTAGAGGAATCCGGCGTGGGGGAGGACGGCGGCCATGGCGGGGTGCGCGGGCATGGGGGCGGCGCGGAGGTAGCCGTCGAGTTCGCGGCGGAGGCGGGCGCCGTCGGCGGAGTACCACTGTCCGGCGAGGTTGGATTCCATGAAAGATGTGTGTTCGGTCATGTCGCGGTCCTCCGAGGCGCGGCAGCCGGGCGTCGCCAGGAGGAGTCCGGCGAGGAGGGCGGCCGTTGCCTTGCGTGCGTTCATGGGTGGGAGTGTAGCACGGGAAGGGGCGGATGGGAAGGGGGGATTGCGGGGGGGAGGCGGGCCGA